>DVED01000187.1 GCA_015295945.1 Oscillatoriales cyanobacterium M59_W2019_021
GCTTGGCGCAAGGCTTGGGCGGGGTTTGAATTTTGTTGCAATTGGTGGTAAAATTCCAGCATTAAGTCGGCGGCTGAGATATCGTTCACCGACCACAATGCGGCGATAACCGTGGGAACGCCTGCCGCCATAAACGCCCGAGGCAGCCCGATAACCCCGTCTCCGGTAATTTGCCCCAAGGCGGTGTCGTCAAAACTCAGGATCGCGAGTTCGGCATTGAGGTTCAAGGCTTGGATGTCGTCGATCGTTAGCAAACTCGGTGCTGCATCGATGGAGGCGAGGACGATCGCGCCGGGAAGTTCCCCCGTCCAGACCGATGAATTGTAGGTGGCAAAATGCAAGATCCCGGCATCGGGCATTCGGTCTAAGATTGCCGCTTTCGTCGCCTGATCGCCCGTTAGCGCTTCAGTGGAAAATAACTGGGCAATGGCGATCGCTTCGAGTTCGGCACCCGGTAGCGGCGGGAAGGGTTGGGGTTCGGCATCTGGTGCGGTTGCCACGACAGGCGGCGTGGGATTGCCGACGATGAGAATATCGGTCGCTCGTCCGGTAATGGTTTGTCGTCGTTGGTGCAGCAAGTCCAAGACTTGAATACTCGGTGCGGTGGCAATGGCATAGCGATCGATGAGGTACGTGTCGGTGTCATCTTGCAAGGCGGCAAAGGGGACGAGAAACAGGTCGCCTTGGGGGATAAAGACCACCAAAGATCCGGGTTCTTGGGGCAAGAATTCGGCGATCGGTTCGATTAAAATGCGATACAGTTTTTGGAGGGCGGGGAAAGAATTGCTATTTTTGGGTGGGGAATCGTCTCTGGGAATAATTTCGATCTGACCTTTAGAATTGCGGACAGGACTCCCACCTTGAATTTGCTGTCTGGCGTCGGTGACGAGTTGAGAGAGCGATCGGGCTTCCAAATCGATTTGACGAAATCACCCGGCAAGTGTTTGGTTTGCCCGAACGTCCGACGGGGAACTCCGGAAACTTGCGGATCGAAACCCCAGTTCTGACCGTCACCGATGGGGCGAGGGTCAACGTCCAACACGATGGAACGGGAAATGCCGGAACGCTGTCGATCGATGCCGATCTCATCCGGCTCGATACGGGCGGTGGCATCTCGGCAACGACACAATCGGGAGAAGGGGGCAATATTGCTCTCAACATCCAAGAGACGTTACAAATGCGCCGTCAGTCTCAAATTTCGGCAACGGCTGGGGGCAACGGAAACGGCGGTAACATTGCCATCGAGACCCCCATTCTCGTGGCGTTGGAAAACAGCGATATCTCTGCCAATGCCGGATTCGGTCGCGGCGGTCGCGTTCGCATCGCTGCCCAAGGACTGTTCGGCACGGCATTTCGGGAAACTCTCACGCCTCAAAGCGGCATTACGGCATCCTCGGAACCGGGGGCGGAATTTAGCGGCATCGTGGAAATCCAAACCCCCGATACCGAGCCGAATGCGGGATTGGTGGAACTGTCGGCAAACCCGATCGATCCGACCGCTCTGATCGATCGCGGCTGTGCCAGCGGGGAAAATCAGTTTGTCATCACCGGACGCGGCGGCGTGCCGGACGATCCGACGGCAACGCTGCGAGAGAGTCCCAGTTGGACGGATGCGCGAGATTGGCGGGAGGTGGGGAACGATCTCGCGACATCGGAACCCGTCGCGACTCCGGAGGCAAAACAACTAGTGGAAGCGACGGGATGGGTGCGGCGTCCCGATGGGGTGGTGGAGTTGGTGGCAGTCGTTCCTGTTTCGGATTGGGATAGCCGCCAGACCTGTCGAGGGCGATCGCGCAGCGACTCCTCTGGAGTATCGCACGACGAAAACCCATAGAAACGGTTACAATCGTGACACAGAGTCCCTAATTTTGCACGAGATCGACACTCGATCGACCCAAAGCAGAGTGGCGATCGATCGAGGTTCGGCGATCGAATGGTTTCTCTCGAATTAACTGACTTGTCTCTCATTTCAATCGCGTTCGGATGGAAGATCGACGTCCCGATCTCCTGATTTGAGGTGCGAGATCCTGGGTTTTGAGGCTTTCGCCTGTCCATCGATCGCACTTTGACTGCCATTCATCCCAGAGATAAAAAGTTATCGCCATCGGTATCCCATGAAGCAAGGACAACACCCCAAGAGATTTCGTCATTGGCGAAAATGGGTTGATCGGGCTGCTCTGTTCTGGATAGCCTGTTTGGTTTGCTGGTGTCTGGCGACAGGGGTTCCTCCTGTCACCCAGACTGCGGTCAGCCTTGCCCCCTCTTCTGCGGCAACGGCTAGCGATCCCCTGCAATGGGAACGGGAAGGTCGATCGCTCTACGATGCGGGACAGTTTAGCGCGGCAGCCGCCATCTGGCAGGATTCGGCGAAGGGTTTTGCCGAGCTTGGCGACGCCTTGGGGAAAGCAGGGAGTTTGAACTACTTGTCGATGGCGCTGTTGGAATTGGGGCGCTGGGAAGAGGCTCGCACGGCGGTGGAGGAAGCCGTGCGGTTGTCGAGCGGGACGGATGGCAATGGCGCCCTGTTGGCGCAAGCGCTGAACAATCGGGGGCGTATCCAGCTTGCCTTGGGCGATGGGGACGCGGCGTTAGAAACCTGGCGTGAGGCTGCGAATACTTACGAGTCGGTGGGCGATGACGTGGGACGTTTGGGAGCGATCGTCAATCAAGGGCTGGCTCTGCAAAGTTTGGGACTGTACCGCCGTTCGGAAACCACGCTGGAAACAGCTAGCGAACAGATCGCCGCCTTGTCCGATCCCCGCCTCCAAGCTGCCGCCCTGCGCAACTTGGGCGTTGCCCTGCAAGTGGTGGGAGATTTACAACGCTCGCAAACCATTTTAGAGCAAAGTTTGGCGATCGCCCGCGAACTCAACGCACCCGCCGATTTGGGGGCGACGCTGACCGCCTTGGGCAATACCGCACGAGGCTTGCAAAATTTCGAGGACGCCCTCTGGTGGTACCGACAGGCAGCAGAAGCGACGGCAAACTTACCCAACGAAGCCGTTACCGCCCAACTCAACGAGTTGAACTTACTCATCGAACTGCAACGCTGGGAGGATGCCCGAGAAAGAGCCAGAACCCTGCACGCGGCAATTGCCGAACTCCCCCCCAGTCGATCGCGAGTTTACGCGGCGGTGAACTGGGCAGATAGCGCCTTGCAGTTGGATCGCGCCGTCCCCGGTGCGATCGATCGCCGCACCCTTGCCGACACTCTCTCCCATGCCATCGCCACTGCCCGATCGATCGACGATGCCAAAGCCGAAGCCTACGCCCTCGGGGAGTTGGGAAACCTCTATAGCGACGGTCAACAGTGGCAAGAAGCCTTGGATCTCACCCAAAAGGCGATCCTCCTCGCCGATCGCCTTAATGCCTCGGAAATGGGCTGGAAATGGCAAGTGCAACTGGGAAAACTGTACCAGCAAAAGGGAGACGGCGAAAAGGCGATCGCCGCCTATTCTGAAGCCGTCCGCACCCTCTCCTCCCTGCGGCAAGATCTAGTGGCGGTGAATCCCGATCTTCAGTTTTCCTTTCGCGACAAGGTGGAACCTGTCTACCGGAATTTGGTCGGTTTGCTGTTGGCAGCCCCCACCCCCAGCCAATCCCACCTGATGCAAGCGAGAGAAACCATGGAAGCCTTCAATTTGGCAGAATTGGATAACTTCTTTCGGGAAGCGTGCTTGACGGCGAAACCCACGCAGGTGGACAGTATCGATCCCCACGCGGCGGCGATTTATCCGATTATCCTGCCCGATTCCACTGCCGGACAAGTTCGCTTGGAAGTCATCCTCTCGTCGCCAGGACAACCGTTACACCACCATCAAACCCTCATTTCTCAAACCGAATTCGATAGTGCTGTCGATCGATTTCGCCAGTCGTTGAGTTTGTCCTTTCCTCAAAGCGATCGCCTCAAACTGTACGCGACCCTTTACGATTGGCTGATCCGCCCGATCGAAGCCGAATTGCAGGAGCGGGGAACGGAAACCTTAGTTTTTATCCTCGATGGCAGTTTGCGGAACTTGCCGATGTCCGTGCTGTACGACGGCGATCGCTATTTAATTGAAAAGTATGCCATCGCACTGACCCCCGGTTTGCAACTCCTCGAACCGCGTCCCCTGGAGAACGATCGACTGCAAGCCTTCGTAGGGGGCATCAGCGAGTCCCGTCAGGGATTTCCTGCGTTGCCAGAGGTGCCGTCGGAAATCAGTCAAATCGGACGGGAAATTTCCACGCGAGTCAAGATCGATGGAGACTTTACCACGGAAGCTGTCAAGTCGGCACTGGCAGATAATTCCAGCGCTATCCTCCACTTCGCCACCCACGGTCAATTCAGTTCCAACGCCAGCGACACTTTTATTTTGACCTGGGACGGTCGAATTAATGTTTCCGAACTGCAAAACTGGCTGGGAAGTCGGGATGAAACTCAGTCTCAGGCGATCAAACTATTAGTCTTGAGTGCCTGCCAAACGGCGCGAGGCGATACCCGTGCGGTGTTAGGCTTAGCGGGGTTTGCCGTCAAAAGCGGCGCGCGATCGACCCTAGCTACCCTGTGGTCGGTGCGAGACGAATCTACCGCCGTCCTCATGGCTCAATTTTACCGACAACTCGCCCTCCCCAACGTCACCAAATCCGAAGCACTACGGCAAGCACAGATCTCGCTGCTGCGTAATTCGCAATACAGCCATCCCTTTTATTGGGCGCCTTTCGTCCTAGTTGGCAATTGGCTCTGACAAGTAATCAGTAATCAGTAATCAGTCATTAAAAGGCGAACATTCGATCGAGTGGCGAAGTATTATAAACTCGAAATAGCGAGTTTGGAGATCGATCGATGATGCGTTGGTTTGAGACTTGGCGATCGGGATTAGTTGCCCTAACCCTCATTTTTCTCACCGCGATGGGGGCATTGGGTTTTGTGTCTCCGGCAATGGCAGCCCAGCTATCGGCAACGGAAGTAAAAGTGAGTTTGGGGAATGCTGCTGGAGAACTGAAGTTTTTTCCCAACACCTTCGAGTTCGTTGCCGGACAAACCTACAAACTCCTCCTCGAGAATCCCAGCCCCGAAAAACACTACTTTACGTCAAAAGATTTTGCCGATGCCAGTTGGACGCGCAAAGTCGAAGCCGGAAATGTCGAAGTCAAAGGCGATATTCGCGAACTCGAACTGAAACCGGGGGCAACTGCCGAATGGATGTTCGTCCCCATGAAACCTGGCACTTATACTTTGCGCTGTACCATTCCCGGACACGCGGAAGCGGGAATGACGGGGGAGATTATTATTAAGTAATAAGTAATAAGTGTGTAGGGTGTGTTGAGGCACGAAACGCACCATCCTAACGTTGAATTATCAGTGGGTAGGGTGTACCCCCGGAACGAAACGCACCATCTTGATGTTAAGTAGGGCTACAGACCGAATTACCTTCAACACCGACCCTGCCTGAGTAAAGTTAAAATTCTTCATTATCCGTTCCCTGTTTTTGTGTTTTAGAAATGCTAAATATTCCCCAACAATTATCTCAGGAACTGTCTCTCAAACGTTCCCAAATTGAAAATGCCCTGGCTTTGCTGGCGGAGGGGGCAACTGTGCCGTTTATCGCCCGGTATCGGAAAGAACGAACGGGAGAAATGACGGAGGTGCAATTGCGAGAATTGTCCGATCGCCTGACGTATTTAACCGAACTCGAAGATCGCAAGAAAACCATTTTACAGGCGATCGCCGATGCCGGAAAACTGACGGATGAATTACAAGCGAAAATCGAAACTTGCTTGCAGAAAAACGAACTGGAAGATTTGTATTTACCCTATCGTCCCAAACGGCGCACGCGGGCGACGATGGCGCGAGAAAAAGGGCTAGAACCCCTGGCAAATTGGTTGAGGGCGCAAAATAACCCGAAGACAAAAACTGTGGCTTTGGAGGCGGAATCAGCGAAGTATGTGGATGAAAATCAAGGGGTGAATACCCCAGAAGAAGCGCTGCAAGGAGCCTCGGATATTTTGGCGGAAGGGGTGGCAGAAAATGCCCAGTGGCGATCGCACTTGCGCGATTATTTCCTCAACGACGGGATGTTTTCTTCTCAAATCAAATCGGAGCATCCGGAAGGCACGACCAAGTTTGAAATGTATCGGAATTACCAAATTCCAGTAAATAAAATTGCGCCGCACAATCTATTAGCTTTGTTGCGAGGAGAAAAGGAAAAGATTCTGGATTTTACCCTCACTTTTGACGAGGATTGGGTACTGTCCTTCTTGGAAGGTAAAGAAATTCGGACTCACGCGCGATCGCTGCGAAATTTCTACCAGCAAATGCTCAAAGATGCCTTCAATCGGTTGATGAAACCATCCTTAATTAATGCCGTTATTGCCGAGAAAAAGGAATGGGCAGATCGCGAATCGATTAAAACTTTTGAAGCTAATTTACGCAACTTATTGCTCTCTGCTCCGGCAGGGATGAAGCCAACCTTGGGCATCGATCCCGGATTTCGGACGGGATGTAAGGTGGCGGCGATCGGGGGAACGGGGCAATTTTTAGAATATCAAGCTATTTTTCCCCACCAAAGTGACAAACAACGGCGGGATGCAGAAACAACATTGAAACAGTTAATCGAGTGCCATAAAATCGAGTTGATTGCCATTGGAAATGGAACGGCTAGTCGGGAAACCGATCGCTTTGTTGCCGACGTTTTAAAAGGCGTTAAAAATCCGCCCATTAAAGTTATCGTCAACGAATCAGGTGCGTCGATTTATTCTGCCAGTCCCGTCGCCATTGGTGAATTTCCCGACTTAGATGTTACCGTTCGCGGTGCGATTAGTATCGCGCGTCGCCTGCAAGATCCCCTCGCTGAATTGGTGAAAATCGACCCGCAATCCATCGGCGTCGGACAATACCAACACGATGTCGATCGCAAACTCCTGAAGCAAAAATTAGAAGAAACCGTTGAAAGCTGCGTGAACTACGTGGGAGTCGATCTCAATACCGCTTCTAAAGAATTGCTGGTATTCGTTTCGGGGATTACACCAACGGTCGCTAATAATATTGTCAGCTATCGCCACCAAAATGGTGCATTTAAAAATCGCAAAGAACTGCTGAAAGTGACAAAACTGGGAGCGAAAGCCTTTGAACAGTGCGCGGGATTTCTGCGAATTCGAGATGGAGAAAATCCCCTCGATAATACGGCGGTGCATCCCGAAAGCTATGCCGTGGTGAAAACCATTGCTGCCGATCTCAAAGTATCGCTGAAGGAAATTTCACAAGCGATCGATCGCCTCAAATCTCTGAACTTAAAACCCTACATTTCCGAAACTGTCGGCGAATTCACCCTGCGTGACATTCTCCAAGAATTAGAAAAACCCGGACGCGATCCTCGCGACGAATTCAACTACGCCACCTTTAAAGAAGGCATCCAAGAAATTAGCGATTTGCGAGAGGGAATGGAACTCGAAGGCATTATTACCAATGTTGCCAACTTCGGCGCATTTGTCGATATCGGCGTCCATCAAGATGGCTTGGTTCATATTTCCCAAATGGCCGATCGATTCGTTGCCGACCCCAATCAAATCGTCAAAGTCGGTCAAGTGATTAAAGTTCGCGTTTTAGACGTTCAGGAAAAGTTAAAACGGATTAGCTTGTCGATGAAAGGAGTTAGGCAATAAATTTGTTATTGGTTATTGGTTATTCGGGGTGGGGAGTTTGGGGTTTGGGGTTGGTAATGGCTAGTTGCTAGTTGCTTTTTTCTCCCCCTGCTCCCCCTGGTCTCTTCTCCCCCTGCCTTCTGCCTTCATGAAAAAACCTTTAAAAATCTTACAAATCGTCCCCTCGATCGCCCTAGTTTACGGCGGTCCGAGTCAAATGGTGCGGGGATTTTCCCAGGCACTGGCACGGCAGGGGGTAGAAGTGACGGTTCTGACGACCAATGCCAACGGCGATGTCGGTCAACCGCCATTAAACGTTCCTCTGGACAAACCCATCGATCTCGATGGGTATCGGGTGCGATACTTTCGTTGTTCCCCATTTCGACGGTACAAATTTTCCCTGGACTTGTTGCGCTGGTTGTGGCAACACGCGCCGGAGTACGATTTAGCGCACATTCACGCGCTGTTTTCCCCCGTCAGTTCCGGCGCGGCATGGGTGGCAAGGCAGCGCCGCCTTCCCTACATCTTGCGGACTCTGGGAACCCTCGATCCGGCGGATTTGCAGAAGAAACCCGGATTGAAAAAACTGTACGTAGCGGCGATCGAAGGGGGAAACCTAGCGGGTGCGACTGCCGTGCATTTTACCACCGAAACCGAGGCGAAAATGGCGCGTCGATTTGGCGTCAAGATGCACGATTGGGTGATGCCGTTGGGGGTAGAACCGTTTGCAGCATCGATCGATGCCGATCGTACCGATCCGGATAATTGTCCGACGATTCTGTTTCTCTCTCGCGTCGAACCGAAAAAAGGTCTGGATTTGCTGATTCCCGCCTTGGAACGATTGCAGGGAGAAGGACTGAAATTTCACTTCGTTCTGGCAGGAAACAACGCGCAAGATCCCGACTACGAAAGGCAAATCGCACGGCGAATCCAAAATTCCCCTCTATTTCCCCGCACGACTTTTGCGGGTTTTGTCGGCGGGGATGCCAAAACTTTGCTATTACAATCTGCCGATATTTTCGCACTGCCGTCTTATTACGAAAACTTCGGGATTGCCGTTGCCGAAGCCATGGTAACTGGGGTTCCCGTCGTCATTTCCGATCGCGTGCAAATTGCCGATGCCGTGGAGCGATCTCGATCGGGTTGGGTGACGCGGTGCGACGTTGACGACATCGCCGCCGCCTTGCGCGAAGCCTTGCAAAACCCTACCGAACGGCAGCACCGAGGTGCGAACGCGCGCAAATATGCCTTACAAAACTATAGTTGGGAGGCGATCGCCGCCCAAACCATCCGAGCCTACCAACAATTCTTACAAACCGATTAAGTCTCTCCTAAAACCGCCATCAATTTCACCCCAAATTCGGCTTCAAACACCTCTTTTTTATAATCCAAACTCCACAATTCTAACTCGCAAGTGTCTTCAGGATTTGTCGGATGCAGCAGCAGCCAGAGTTCGCGAACTCGCTCGCGATACTCGCCGTCGATCCGGGAAACTGCGCCGATTTGACGGCGATCGAGAGCCGTTGCCAAGCGCAGTAAAGCGCTCAGTTGGGCGACGATTTGCTGTTGCTTTTTTGGCAGCACTTGATAAGTCTCGTGACTCTTTTTCGGCGGACTCTTGCGGTGGTAGCGTGCGATTTGGGCGATGGTTTCGATGTCCATTTCCGTATAGCCCAAAAGTTCGCCGTTGCGGATGAGGTAGTAGGAATGCTTGTGATGGGAACTGTGACTGACGTAAATTCCGCAGTTATGCAGAATGGCTGCCGACCATAACAGTTGCCGTTCCCGCGCTTGCCAGGGATGTAGCGACCCTTGGGTGAGATCGAATAAATTCAGGGCAAAGTTGGCAACCCGTCGCGCGTGTGCCAGGTTGACGCCGTATTTTTGGGCGATGAGGAGGGTACTGCGCTGGCGGATGGAACTCTGATAGGACAAGCGATCTTCGATCAGTCCCCGCATCAGCATCCAATCGACGATTACTCCTTCTCGTAGCGATCGCTCGCACACCCGAATGCTGTCAATTCCTAACAAGGTCATGGCTTCTTGGAGAATCAGCGCCCCTGCCAGAATAATCTCGGCGCGCCGTTCCGAGATGCCGGGAACCGCCAACCGTTCCGCATGGGTTAACTTTCGCAGTTTTTTGACGATCGATCGCAAATCGGTCAAACTGAATTCGTAACCGTGCAAGCGAGAGGGCGCCATCCCCAGGGTTTGCCGCGCGTGGATTTGCGCCAAACATTCGATCGTCCCGGACGTACCAATGAGTTGGGGGATCTCCCCCGGTTGCAAGTGGGCTTGCAGTTCCTCCACGGGACGTTCCAGCATTCCCCGAATATAGGCTTGTAGGTATTGAAATTCCGTGGAACTGATGGGATCGGTGGAGACGAACTCGCCAGTCAGGCGAACGGCGCCGACTTTGGTACTGCTGAGGCTGCGGGGTTCTCGTCCGTCACCTAAAATCAATTCCGTCGATCCGCCGCCGATATCGATCGCTACGTGGGGTTGACCGTGCAATTCCATCCCCGACAAAATGCCCAGATAGATGCGTCGGGCTTCTTCTTGTCCGGAAATCAGGCTCACCGATAAGCCCAATTCCGATTTGATTTGCTGGAGAAATTCCGTACCGTTGGGGGCTTCTCGCGTGGCGCTGGTGGCAACAGCGATGATGCGTTCCACCTCCAGATGGCGGGCGATATCTTGGAAGCGACCCAAGGCGGCGATCGCTTTTTTCATCACCTCCGGTTTTAAATTTCCCGATTCCCGATCCCGATCGCCCAACCGCACGGTTTCCTTTTCTCGCGCGACGATCCGAAATGCGGGTAAATCGGGTTGAATTTTCACTACTACCATATGCACGGAATTCGTGCCGATATCGATGGCAGCGAGCATCGGTTCGGTTTGAGAATTGGGAAACAGCCGCTCGAGGGCAGGGGCGCTTTGGAGTTCTAGGTTCATAAGATCGCAATGGGTCGTGAAAGGGGACGATCGATAATGGGGGGGTGGGTTCGATCGCCACTCCAAGAACAGAAGCGCTCGATTTTCGATTGAGAAATTGCGCTTTGGGAAATTCCGCGATCATCTACCCTGACTAATTTCGAGAGAGGGTGACAGGAAACCTCTGCCAATCTTGTATCTCGATTCAGTCCGGTTGCCATCCGTAATTTTACTGAAATCCCTCCGATCTTGTCGATATTGGCATCGATCGCGAACGGTTGTCAGAGTTTTTTGCGACATTTCAGATCGAGGGAGGATTGTCAATCCGCGATCGTACTTAATTCTGAAAAAGATTATCTTCTAAAATGTATTGATATACTTGTGCCGCTCGAAACCTGACCTTATGGTAAAACCCCCTTTTGACTGAGAGTGATACACTCAAATGAAGACCCAGGCTTTAGATTAGACACCCCCTATCGTTCGTGTTTTGACTTCGCATCCCGATCGAAACCGATTTCTTCCCTCAAAATTCAATTTCAGGAGGAAGGTTAAGCGGCGACTGAATCCAGGATTCTCCAGATTTTATTGACTCTTTGCTATTATGCACTGGTTTCGAGAGTTGTCGCCCCTCGATCGAATCTCGAGCGATCGTCGCTCGGTCAACCTATCACTCTTCAAAGATCGCGCTCGTGTTTAATGAAAGTACGAAACTACAAGGTCCCAACGATCTCTTTGACGTTCGCCTAAAAATTTTGCGGCATACCAATCCCCTGCGGGCTAAAATTCTCATTTTTTCGATTTTATACCATCCGTTTAAATTTAGTACCCGCGATTGGCTGACGATCAAAATGCAAGATCTCGATAACTTGATTCGTCACTTGTATTCGATTTGTCCCGTCCCGGAAGAACTCGAAAACCGCCTGCAAACAGCCGCGACCCAACTCAATTGGCACGAGGAAGATTTCACGACGGCACGTACGATTTTTAAAGCCATGCAATCGCTGTACCAAACCTCTGAAATCGAACGGCCTTCCGGAGAAAACAACAGACTCGAACCCGAAGATACCGATCTCGATGCCGACGACGACGAAACCCAACTGTTCGATCTCGATCGACAAAATTTGGCATTCGACAAACCCCCGATCGAGATTCGCTCGCGTAGCATCTCGGAACCAGAATTGCCCTCTGCCATCGATCGTGTCAGTGACTCCCTTTGGGAGTATGGTTCGATGCGCCCCGAACCTGCCGAAGATGACGATCTCACGCAGCCTTTATTTCTCTATAATTTAGACGAAGCGAGCGAAACCATTTCCTACGATCCTGGAAATTCCCAGTTTTCAAAAGCCAAGGAAGGCTTCAACCCAGGAGATCGTCTCAGCCCGATCGCTGAAACTCGCGATCCGCCTTCGAGTTCCCCCATCGATCTCGGAGGAAATCACCCGTTTGACGTCACCGTTTCCCTCCTGCGGAGAATAAACTTAGATGACGACATTCGCACGGCGATCGACCAACAAGTGCAAAAAGTCCGGAACACCCTACTCGAATCCGTGCGACATCTCGAGCGCGAATTAGATCGCCTGACGATCGATCGATTTCCCCACGAGCGCGTTCCCATTAAATATCCCGCACTCCAACAATTTACGGATGCGGTATCCGTTCACCTCGATCGCGTGCGAGAAGTTCTCGCCACGCAAGCGCAAACCACAGCCCTCTCACCCTCTCCCTCTACTACATCGCCCGAACCCCCCGATCGCGGCGCGACTCCCAAGGAGTATCGCATTTCCCCCACACTTTCTCAAGACCTGATTGCCTTACTCAACCCCATCCTCAAACCCCAAGGCATCAAAACCTTCGCCAAATACCAGGAAAGAAGTTTACACGTCGTTTTAGAATCCCGACACACCCTCAATCCCCAAAAAATTATGCCCTTCGTCCGCGCTGCCCTCTTAAACTTAAATTTAGACGGGATCGATCGCGTGAAAGTCTACAGCCGCAAACCCAAACATCAATCCCCCGAATGGGTACAAACCATTCGAGCGAAAAGCTAACTGAGGAGTTCAGGAGTTGCAGGAGTTCAGAAGAAGAAAGAAACGGGTGAAGAGGTGAGGAAGGTAACAAACAACCAATAACCCAATAACCAAACCCAAACCCCAAATGACAAATGACCAGTTTTTCTATGGATATCCACGAACTACTCGAACGACACCAGGCGGGAGAAACTGAATTTAAAGGGGCGAATTTGCGAGGAGTAATTCTCGATGGGGCAGAACTCCTCGGAGTCACTTTCAGCAGTGCCGACTTTCACAGTGCGAGTTTGATTTTGGCGTATTTCAATCGAGTCAAACTCGATAACGCCAACCTCGCCAATGCCCGCCTCAGCGGAATTACCCTCTATCGAGCCGACTTGCGCCAAGCCAACCTCACCGACGCCGACTTACACGGTGCCATTCTTCAGGGGGCAGACTGCCGCCATGCCAATCTCGCCTTAGCCAACCTCCTCGACGCCAACTTAATGGATGCGGACTTGCGCAATACCAACCTCAGCGGGGCGTGCTTGCGGGGTGCGTGTTTGCGGGGTGCGAACCTGCGCTACGAAAAGCGAGCTTACGAACCCGTTAACTTGCGCGGTGCCGACTTGCGGAAAGCCGACTTGCGGGATGTGAATCTCAGCTATGCCGATTTAACCAAAGCGGACTTAGAAGGGGCGACCCTCAAGGGATCTAATTTGCGAGGCGCGATTTTGACCCAGGCACGCTTGCATCGCGCCTCCCTGGATAATGCGGTCTTAACTCAAGTTAACTTGACCGGGGCGGATTTGCGGGAAGCAAACCTGAATGGGGCGCTGATTGCCAGTGCCAAGTTAGGGGGAAGCAATTTTCACAAAGCCGATTTGCGCTTTGCCAAACTCGTTCGCAGCGACCTCAATCGCGCCAATTTGAGCGAGGCGAACTTAGGTCAAGCGGATTTGCTGGAGACAAACCTCGCCAAAGCCGATCTCAGCAGCGCGAATTTAAACGAAGCGAATCTGTTTCAAGCGGACTTGAGTTTGGCGAATTTGCGGGGGGCGAATTTAGCGCGGGCGACGATGCCTGACGGCGAACTGCACGATTGAACGACTGGCGTTCGCGTATTGCCGTCAAGGGCGATCGCCTCTCCACAGGAGAAACCCGAAGACTCTGGGGGGTTGCTGTTAGGCTACAGCGATCGCGGTGCAAGATTCCCGCGATCAACCGCTGGACATCGATCGAAACCAATAGCCAACAAATAAGCCAATCAGCAGCGCCCAAATTTGACCGGACTCGACAAAATTGTTCCAAGCCGATTGCACTTGATTGAACAATTGAGGATCTTCGACCCGTTGAGCCAATGTATACTGCCGCAGGAGAAACGGATCGACTTTGGTAAATCCGTTGAAGGTCAAGGTTTCCAGATTGACTTGGGGTGAGGGAATTTCGCGTATTGAATTCATAAACCACTAATCTCCTAATCCCGATCTTCGATGGTCATGACGACGAGGGTCATATCGTCGCCGTTGCGGTTGCCCGAACCGATAAACTGCTGCACCCGATCGAACAAGTGCTTGAGAATGGCTTGAGCGTGGGAACAGTTTTTACACGCCCACTCGAAGGCTTCGACTAGATTGTCCTCGTCAAAGCGATCGCCTTGAGAGTTGGCGGCATCGGTCAATCCATCCGTGTAATACAGAATTGTATCTCCCGGTTGGAGTTGCACTTGCTCCTCGCAGTATTCCGAATCCGCCTCCAAACCCACGAGCATTCCCAGAGCGTCCAGTTGCGTCATCGTTTGCGTTGCCGCCCGCCACAATAGCGGCGGATTGTGGGCAGCATTACTATAAGACAAAATCCGAGTCGCCGGATCGTATTCGGAATAAAATAAGGTGACGAACCGATGGGAATTTTCCAAATCCGCGTACATCACCCGGTTCAAGTGCTGCAAAATTTTGGCGGGAGAATGTCCGTTGAGGGCTTCCGCCCGCAGCATTCCCCGAGTCATGGTCATGATCAGACCCGCCGGAACCCCTTTGCCCATGACGTCGCCGATGACGATGCCCCAGCGTCCCCCCGAAGCCGATGCCGATTGCGATAGCCGCACTAAATTCGGACTCGTGGGAATGAAGTCGTAGTAATCGCCTCCGACTCGGTTTGCCGTCTGACAGCAGGCTGCTAACTCCACGCCGGGAATGTTGGGGCATTGGCGGGGGAGCAAGCGTAATTGAATTTCCGCCCCGATTTCCAACTCGCGATCCAAACGCTCTTTGCGGCGCAATTCGGCGCCGAGTTCGTCGTTTTCGATGGCGACTGCGGTTTGGTCGGCAACCAAACGCAGCAGCTTCTGGCGGGATTCCGTCCAGTTGTAGTTGGGATTGCGGCAGAAGACGTACAGCCGTCCCCGTTCGGCATTTTTGATCGAAATGGGAGTTCCGAATAACTGAACTTGCTTACCCAGATAGCGACCGATTTGCCGATCGAGATTGGCGGCTGTCAGCGGCACTTGCAGGGGTTGGCGCATGGCGGTTTCGATCGCCTGCCGTAAGTCCCCAGAGCCGCTGCCCTCGGGACAGTGCAACCGCTTCAGGTGTACCCGACCGTTGGCTTGGAATAACACCAATGCCGCCCCGTCTGCATCCGTTACGCGACTGGCAACCAAGGGAATGAGTTCTAAAAATTGGTTGAGGTTGTTAAAGCTCCGCAGGGCAAATCCTAAAGAACTGAGCAGATCTTGGATTTTGTTCTGTTCCCGCTGGAGTTGCGCCACCAATTTCTTGAGGGCAAAGACCGGGGTGACGCTGGCATCGGCACGTTCGATCGCGGTTTCGGTCGATTGAGAAGGGGGTCTAGGTCGAGGTACAGCTGTCATGAGAGTTCGGAGGTTGAGTGAGTTTTGCCCCACCGATCGAGCTTAGGGGATTGACAGAGAGAGACAAGCAGGCGGCGATCGCTATTTTATGGACTCTGGAGAAACTCGAATCTGAAGAAATTCCTAAATTCCCCGGCGTCGATTACCCGTTGAGTAAGGCTTCGACAAATTCATAACTCGAAAAGGGACGTAAGTCCTCAATCCCTTCTCCGGCTCCGATAAATCGGATGGGAAGACCGAGTTGCTGCACGACTGCTAAAGCAACACCACCTTTAGCAGTTCCGTCGAGCTTTGTCAAGATGACGCCGCTTAATTGGGCGGATTCGGCGAAGACTTCGGCTTGGCGCAAGCCATTTTGACCGAGGGTGGCATCGAGAACGAGTAGGGATTCGATCGCGGCATCAGGCGCTTGTTTGTCGATAATCCGACGAATTTTATGGAGTTCGTCCATCAGATTCTTCTTATTTTGCAGGCGTCCGGCAGTATCGACCAATAGTAACTCAGTTTTTCGGGATTTGGCAGCCGCGATCGCGTCGAAAACCACCGCCGCCGGATCGGTATTCTGTCCGGGGTTGGCAATCACTTCGATGCCGCTGCGCGCCCCCCACACCTTCACTTGTTCGACAGCAGCCGCGCGGAAGGTGTCGGCAGCGGCTATCAAGCAGTTATAGTCGGATTTTTGCGCCAAATGTGCCAGCTTGCCGATGGTGGTGGTTTTCCCCGCACCGTTGACCCCGGTCATCAACCAAATATTGAGGGTGTCTTTTTCTGGAATTAAGTAGGCTTTGTCGCGATCGGTTAAGGGTCGATCGAGCATATCCCGCAGAATTTGCTTGAGATAAGCAATGGCAGCATCCGGCGGCAAAGTTTCTTCCCGCATCCGACTTTGTAACGCTTCGATGACGTAATCTGTCGCTTCAATTCCCACATCCGCTTGCAGGAGAAGATCCTCGATCTCCATCACCGCCTCTTTATTCAGCGGACCCTGACCGACGATCGCTTTGAGTTGGTTGACCAAACCGCGACGGGTTTTATCCAAGCCTTGGCGGAGTTTTTTCAACCAGGTGATTTCTTCGACGGAAATTTCTTCGGGACGGCGACCCTGTGCCGCTAGGACTTCTGCCGACCAGATAAACCCTTCGTCGAAGGGCAGTTCGGGAATTTCTACTTCTGCCTCTTTTCGAGCGGCTGCGGGGGGTTCTTCTTCAACGGGGGTTTCGATCGCTTCGGCTTTGAGGCGATCGAGTCTCGCTTGCCGTTCGGCTTCCGCTTTCGCGAAAAACGATAATGCGGGTTGGGGTTCGGTGGTAGTAACTTCAGTGGTTTCTGACTCGGCGGCGACGGTTTTTTCAGGTTCGGCTACGGTCTCCGGTTCTGGGATTTCTTCAGGTACAGCTTCGGCTACGGTTTCCGGTTCTGGGATTTCTTCAGGTACAGCCACTTCGGCTGCGGCAGCGACGGGTTCCGGTGTTTCGACCGTTTCGGTAACTTCTGCTTCTTCGGCAGCGACGGGTTCTGCCTCGGCAGGAGTTTCAGTAACGGTTTCTGCTTCGGTTTCCGTTGCTTCCTCTACGGCGGATTCTTGCTGCTTTTTCTGGATATTCTGGTAAGCCGCTTTTGCCCATTTCAGGTAATCTTCCGGAGAAGAGGCAGCGGGAGAGGGTTCTTCGGCAGCCGGTTTTTCCTCCTGGGGTTCGGGTGGGGAAGGAGGGGGTGTTTTTTGCTCGGCTTCTGATTTGTCAGACCCATCGTCAAATTTACGGCGAAACCAGTTAAAAACCATATCTCAATCTCGTTTGGTGTGAGGAACCCCGCCAAAGTGCCTTCAGAACCTCGTTTGTTCGTCCTCGCTAGCGACTCCGTTGGCGCAGCCTGCGCGAAGCGCATCAGGGCTAAGAGTATTGCCCGATCGCGCGTACAAACTACGTTTTAGCCGACAATCGAGGCAATTGGGTAAAGTCTCGGTAATTTTCCGAGCGAATAGCACGCAAGGCTTTGGGAAGGGTAGGCTAAATTATGATTATGATACTGCGTGCGCTTTGATGTAGGGTCATCCCCAAGTGGTATTAGCCGATCGAAATTTTGGCAAATAGAACCCATCCGCCGTCCCGATCGCGCCGGATGGGGATTCAAATGCACCGCAAACCCTTTCCAATGAGCAGCTTAGGCGATCGATTCGGTGACGCGACGCAGCACGCCGTTGATAAAGCGATGGGCGTCGTCAGTGCTGTACCGCTTGGCTAATTCCACCGCTTCGTTAATCGCCACGCGATCGGGCAAACCCAAAAACCACATCTCGGCAACGGCAATCCGCAAGATGTCGCGATCGATCCGAGGCAGGCGGGGTAAATGCCAATCGACGATCGCTTCGGTCAGGAGTTCGTCAATTTTAGGGCGATTGCTGGCAACTTGGGTGAGAATTTCCAGCGCGTACGCCTGCACTTCTTTCTGATTGGAAAGGTAGATAAACTCGGGCAGTTCGATCGCCATTCCCAAGCGATTGATGGCGCTTTGCGCCAAGTCGAGGGCTTCTTTGACCATCGCACGGGCGCTATTGAGTTCGGTGGTACGGGTTTCGCTGTTGAGGAGGCGATCGTTCCCCCGCGTCAATTCGGCGGCAGCCGTTTCCAGGATGTCGTGGGCTTCGGCGGTCATCGTCCGCACCGCCGCCAGGACGATATCTTTAAGCGACTGTTGGCTGAGTTTTTCCGCTTTATTCGGCAGTTGGCTGAGACTCAACAGCGCGAGTTCTCGGGAAATACGACGGGCTTGCATAATGTTTTGGAGAAGTTCGGGAGTGCAGGAGTGCAGAAGTTCAGGAGTCTAGGAGGAGAAGAGAGCTTTCTTGAGCAGGGGAAGCAGAAAGCAACTAGCAACTAGCAATTACAAACCCCAAACCCCAAACTCCTAATGACTAACTATCTTCTGCTGGAATGGGCGATTGCGGTTGCGAGGATAGAAATTTTTCCAGGGGACGAGTGGTTTTGGGATTCAGAGCGAGGGGTGGCGAGGGTTCTGGAGAAACGATACCACCGGAAAGCAGAATTTTAAACGCATCCTCGATCGACATTGATAGATCGATCGCCTCGTTTTCGGGAATCAGCGCGTACCAACCCGTGGTGGGATTGGGGGTGGTCGGAATAAAGACGCTAATTAACGGACTGGTCAGTTTGGACTGCATTTCCCGCGTTCCCGATCCCGTGACAAACCCCAGAGACCAAATCCCCGGACGGGGATACTCGACTAACACCACCCGTCTAAACTTTTCGTTAGAGTCTTGGAGGAGGGTTTGTAGCAGTTGTTTGAGGGTTTTGTAGACCGATCCGGCAAGGGGAATGGATTGTAAGAGCGTTTCGCCAAAATTGAGCAGCCATCGACCGACGATGTTCCGCGCCATCAACCCAATCAACAAGATCCCAACCAATGGAACGGTTAATCCCACCAACAGGTTGAGCAAATTGACCAAAATCGGGTGAAACCCGTCAAAAGGATTGAGCCGCTTGGGGATTCTCGTTAAGAAATTTACGACCCAAGTGGAGACGGTAATCGTCAACCAGATGGTTGTGGCGAGAGGAATCACCACCAATAATCCCGCAATCAAGTCATTCTTTAAATCTTGCTTTAGGCGTTCGATCACAGATAGCTCACTCTAAAAGATACAGCCTCCGGCTCGATCTCTACTATCTCTCCCAAGTGAATAGCAGTCACGAGCCAGTCGTTAAGATTATTTGTAACGCTTGTAAAGAATTGTTGCAAGCTTACGCAGTTGCCAACACGACAACACCTGGTATCAACTGTAACATCTAGCCGCGCGAAACCATAGAGAAACGTCAGTACAGGCTCGGAGATTTTCGGATGTGGGCGGGGGGGTAATGGGTGAGCGATGCCAAACCCCTGTCCGGACGGGTAACGTATAGCTAAATCCGCACGCCAGTTGCTCTACTTGGGAAGACCCCAAGACCGCAATGGCTCCTCTACAGGATCTGGAATTTTGAAGTGCGTAACTCCTAGTATTCTAGGGATGTGTGTATTTTGTAGAACGAGGACAGATTGGCTCCCCTCGATCGGGCGTCGTCTGTCCTATTCATTGGGATGATCGGTTGATTGCGCTCTCATCGGTTTCGAGCTTCTGTCGGTCTTTCTTGGATGCCGGGAAAACTCGAGTGTCAATGCGAGGGATAGCGAACGGGAATTCCGGTGGCGGCGCGAATTTCTTCAGAAAACTCGTGTAAGACTCGATCGCTCACTTGTCGGAATGTCCGCACCTCGTAGGGACGATCGTCGGCGCTGTGGTTGCCGCGCGCGTCCAGTTCGTGTTGTAGTGGTTTGGGACGGCTGGGGGTATTGAGTTGAATTTCGTCGGGAGATATCACCCGCATTTGCTCGATGTATTCCGCACGATCGCCCTCGTCCCACGGCACGAGAATCATGGTTTGGATTGCCAACTCGCCGGAAAAGTCCGATCGAAATTGTCGCGCGGCAGCGAGGATCTCGTCCAATGCGATACCCGGTGCGGGTCGGTTGACGCGCCGCAATCGATCTGAAGAGGCGGCATCTAATTTCAAGGAGACTTTATCGGCTGAGGCTAAAGCTTGGCGGACGCTGGCATCCCCCAATAGCGTGCTGTTGGTCAGTACCGCCACGGGTTTACCCGTGAGGGTGCCAATTCCGGTGATAATATCCCCTAAATTCAGCGCGAGGGTCGGTTCTCCACTACCGCTGAGGGTAATGACATCCACGTCCCACGGCGCGTAGGTTTGTAAATCCTGGAGGATGCGATCGGTGGGGACGAAAATCGCCCGATCGCTCGTCACTCGTTCGATCGCTCCCAGTTGACAGTAAACGCAATCGAAGGAACACGTGGACACCCGACCGATGGGATCGATTCCCAACGATCGACCGTACCGCCAAGACTTCACCGGTCCGTAAACAAAACTAAATTGAGAATCCGATTGTGCGAGCATGGAAATCACCGCCAAGTGCGATCGCCACTATCCTATCGCGATCGAACCCCGGCTGACGCTCGGATTCCAGTCATTCGCGTTTAGCTGTCCGATCGCCCGATGTTAAACTGTCCGTTGTTAGCTAATAAGGGAACGACGGGTTGTGCGGTTCCCATGAGAAAAGCCAAGATAGCGATGATGAGTAACAGCACTCGCGAGATCGATCGTTGCATCCGTCCGTCCATTATTGCCAACCTCCCGATCGACGCATCCCATTAAATTCTTGACGATTTTGACCGCGCCACAAGGGGATACCCGCCTCATCGCGCAACGTTAAAACTTCGTCGCCTTTGTGAATTTCAATGGCTACCAGTGCGGGCATTTTTTCCGAGAATGAAGAGATGGGAAAACCGCGAATTTCCACGCGATCGCCCACTTCTAAATTAAAGCCGCGCTCGTCGAGATACCACGCCGGACCGACGTGAATTTCCGTCATCGTTCCATTGTTATCGATATGGATGTGAATGCCACCGCGACCGAACATCTTGCGTTCGATGCGAATAATTTCGCCGCTTACGGTTTGCGTTTCCAGGGATGCAGGCAAACTGGCAACGGGTTGGCTCATCGGACACCTGCCGCGATCGCCCCAAATGCCGCGTCCGTAACCCGATCCGCGACCGTGAGCCAACACTTCGGGAGCGGCGATCGCACTTGCGACTAAGGCGATCGTCACTAAAATAACCGTCCGTTTCATCATATTTCCTCCTTCGGAGTTCCGATCTTCGCCGTTAGCCTTTCGCTCGTCGATATGGCTCTCCTACTTCAGCTTATAAACCCAAAGTTTGAGGAATTTGTGAGGGGGCTAACGATTCTTTGTGTCCTTTGTGTCTTGGTGGTTCTTCAACTGATGTTTTCGCCAGAACAGTTGACGTTACTGTTTTCTCAGTTGCCTGAATTGTCGGTGGAAAATCTCTGCGATCGATGGAATAATGTTGTTTGAATCTATATCTCGTGATAGGATGTGTTTTTCGTTGGCTCCTGCGAGATGCTACGCGGACGCGACACGACAAGCATAGCAATTGGTATAGATGCTCGATCAGGTCGGCGATCGGGTAAACTTGAAACCATGATGTCACGTCACCAAGTCTGGGAACACTCTGCTAAAATCTTAAAAACCATGAGTCAAAACGGCAAACGCCAAGAGAATATCCATGCGGCTGATTCCGACGAAGCCTGCGAGGAGATGGGTAAAAAGTATGGTTGGGAACTGATGGAAATCCGAGAGAACGGAGACAAACTTCTTCCCAAAGATTGTGTGTTTGAAGGCGAACAAACCTCGTTTCAAGATATGTGGCACGATAATTACGCTTAGGAGGAAACTATGGACTTAGAAGTTTACGATCATTTGGCGGGAAAAGAAACATTGATTCTCTACATGACCCAATCGGGGGAAGGAAGAATCCCGCTTTCTGGAGGATTGTTGACGCAAGACCGGAATACTCGGATTTTGAGAGATGCTTATGACTATCGTCCGGTTCACAAACGTCAGGTTGTTATCGGCGAACGCTTGATGTGCAGTGCGGTGGTTCCCGGACAAACCCTGCAAACTCGTCGTACTCTCCCAACGGATTGGGTTGTGACTTCTGTGGAAACCTACGAACCTTCAGCCGATATACCGGGTTTCCGAGAAATTACGATCGCCTACTGCGAACGAAAACCCCTCAGCTTGGAAGAGTTTAAGGCGTTAATTGATGATAACAATGTCAAGGTTTCTGCTGATTCATTTGCCTCCGATGAAGAAGCCTACGATCGCTTTTCTGACCGCGAGAATATTAAGGGATACGTACAGGTTTAATAGAGTGAGTTGATCGCTTTTTAGTCTTATTTTTCAATCGGTTTTCCGGGCACTTTGCACTCTCTCAATTTGCCTCGGTGCTTCGATTTCTCGGAACAGTTTAAGTGCTTTATCGAAGTTTTCTTGACTGTTTTCGGTTTCGCCCATTTCTTGATACGTTAAAGCGCATTGGAAGTAAGCTTCGGCTAAGTCGCATTTGGCACGAATTTTATCGAGAAGGTCGATCGATTCTTGGTGAAGGGGAATCGCTTTGGCATAGTCGCCTTGAATTCGATAGAGTTCTCCCAGTCCAGTTAATGCTTTGGCTTTGACTTGAGTATAGTTACTTCGATCTGCAAATTTTATTGCATCACTAAACATTTCAAATGCTTTCTCTATCTCTGCTATATTTTTATAAGTCAAACCTAAGAATAAATATCTATATCCTATACACCATGAGTCTACAGATTGAGGATTTACATATGACTCTTTAGCAAATTCTAGTATTTCTATTTTGTATTTAGAAGGAAAAACTTTTGAGTATAAATAAGATAGTATAAAGCAATAACCAATCTTATACTCTGGAGGACAGTTAGGATCTTGATAAGTTTCTGGTAATGATTTAAATATTTCCAATGATCGTTCGTAATTACCCAAGGCTAATTCACAAAATCCTACATTGTAAAAAGATGTCAGATAAAGGTTTTTGATTTTAGATAATTCTTGGGCGCTAACTATATTAGCATTTTGAATTACATTATTTGCAATATCTTGCGATTTTAAAGTACATTTTATTGACTTGTGTATGTTTCCAGTCATCCAATAAGAATCACCTAAAATATTATAAAGCCTACTACGATCGTAGCCAAAACTAACTTTGTCAACAATAAATTCAATAGATAAAACAATTTGGCTTAGCAAGCCTAATCTGTAAAACGAAATCCCCAATAATTCAGTATAATCAATATAAAATCTTGGATAATTTATTACCTGGGCTGCTCGATCAAAATTTTCAATTTCTACATAATGATAGTAAGCTTCTAAAGCTCTAGTTGCATCTTCTTGAGTGGTAACTATCTCCACACTATCCGTCCAAAACTCGGCAGCTTTGCGATTTGCTTGTTCCAAATCTTCTTTATTTTGCCTCAACCGATCGATCGCCATTTCTCGAATCACTGGATGCAAGCGATATTGTTGTTGAGAAACATCCACTAAACACCGATCTTTCAACCTATTCAACACCCACCACGGTTTTTCCCGCACATCCCACAACAAACACAACACACCATCTTCCGGAACCAAGGGAACATCTTGATAGCGATAGCATCCCAAGCGGCACAGCAGATTGTAGGCATCGCGGTTTGTTTGTTGCAGTCGATCAAACTGCGATGCAACTAAATGTTCTAAACTAGGATGTTCTAACAAATCCTGTCGTACTTTTTGCCAATAAGTCTCCAAATCGCGATCGTTATCTTTATCTTTCTTAATTGCACCGCATAAGATTTCCATTGCTTTCGCATTGCCATCATATGCATCTCTCATTTCCTTTAGGCTCGGAGAATTTGTATTGACTTTATGACCTTGAAAATATTGCTGCCATGCTTTTAAAGCCAATCCTTTCAATCGATAGGTCTCCACTGAAAAAGCTGATTCGTGGAGCGGTTCTCGACTCGTAATCAGCGTTACAGCATTAACCTGAAAATCCGTCAAAACTCTCAGCAGTTCGACATACTCCGATCGATAAGGCTGGATAAAAAGACCATTTTCTAAGGTAGGTTCTAAGTTATCAATGAAAATCGCAATTTTCGAGCTTGCCTCTCGCAGCTTCTTCCGCAATCGTTCCTTAGAAATATCAAATTCTCGTCCGGGTTCTTCTCCCAACTCTTTCAACCATTCCTCCATCCTTCCCAGTGGAGACACAACACCTTGGCTTTCCCGTGCCATGTTGAATTCTAGAACATTTTTGGGATCGAACCTCGTCGTCAGATATTCCTGAACGAGCCGACTTTTTCCAATTCCACCTGTCGCCACAATCTGAATCGCTTTGTGTCCGGTTTGTACTAAGAGATCGAGTTCCGCTAAATCATCTTCTCTGCCAATAAAACAGGAATAATTTTCGTTAATTTCTTGCTGAGAACTAGCAGGAAGATCGATCGAGTCTTGCCGAACTTCAACTGCTGTATATTGACGATAGTATCGTTCTATTTGACATTTAAGATTATTTTTATCGATCTTGACTTCACACAGATTTGAAAGTCTTTTCCATAGTTGATAAGCTGTCTTTTTAACACTATCGGTTTCATATCCCTTTTCTAAGCCAATCTGTTCGTAAGTCAAACCTTGCTTTCTCTTCCAAGATTCTTCAAATATAAAATTTTCTAAAGTATTGAATTGTTTCAGACTCTTTTTTTGTAGTGCCTCATTAATAAAATCTAATATTCGAGCGGCTTCCATAGTGTCGTTAGATATCGATTTCATCGCTTGCTGGCAACTTTAATCCACTTCTGTCCACTATAGCCCACTTTTCAAAATTTTCAAATTTAACCACTTGTCGTCACGTTTATCCACCGACAAATCGAGGGGGAAGCCTATATCGTTA
>DVED01000199.1 GCA_015295945.1 Oscillatoriales cyanobacterium M59_W2019_021
AAATACTCTTGTAACAGTCTGGCTTCTGCCAGATTGTCCTCAATCAACAAAATTTTGACTGAGTTTACCGACATAGCGTTTTGGTTTCACCCCCCTTCCGCTTCTCCATTCTAAACGGAGAGAAGAGGAAGTTTAGAAAGTATAAATTCGCAATGCAAAATTTTTCCCTAACTTCACCTTCTCCTTCGATCGGCTTTAAGTTGACGGTAATGTTGCTGTAGATAACCAAAACTCCTCAATTCCTTTGACGATTTTAAAGAGTTCGCTCAGGTTGCGAGATTTGGTAATGTAGCAATTGACGTGGAGGTCGTAACTGTGAAAAATATCTTCTTCATTGCGAGAAGTGGTGAGTACGACCACCGGAATTCGCTTGAGATTTGGGTCAGCTTTAATCTCCGCCAAAACTTCCCGACCGTCTTTTCTCGGCAAGTTTAAATCTAACACGATTAAATCGGGACGCGGTGCTTCGGTAAATTCCCCTTCCTGGCGCAAAAATGCCATGGCATCCATACCGTTCCTCACCGTTAAAACTTGGTGAAGAACGGTACTGGTTTTTAACGCTTCTTGGATGAGGCGAATATCGGCTTTATTGTCCTCGACCAACAAAATGGTTTTGGGTCTTTCGTCCATTTCTGAGATCGCGATCGCGCCCTCCTACAGGAATGGTAAAGTAAAATGTCGCACCTTCATTAACTTGGGATTCAACCCAAATTCGACCGCGATGGCACTCGACAATTTTCTTACAAATTGCCAAACCCATTCCGGTTCCGGGGTACTCATCTCGCGTGTGCAAGCGTTGGAAAATGACGAAAATGCGATCGCTAAATTGAGGATCAATCCCGATCCCGTTATCTCGCACCCAGAATAACCATTCATCTTCCAATCGCGATGTGCCGACGTGAATTTCCAGAGGTTGGTGACTGCGGAATTTGATGGCATTGCCAATTAAATTTTGGAACAATTGCATCAATTGAGTGGGATCGGCAGTCACCGTCGGTAGGGAATCTCGAGTGACTTTTGCCTTGCAATCGGCAATGCGTCCCCGCAAATTTGCCAACGCGCGATCGAGTGCCATTTCGGCTTCGACAATCTTGAATTCGATGCCTTGCAAATCCACTTTAGAATAAGCCAAAACATCGTCGATCAGGGTTTGCATCAAACTCACCCCTTCTACGGCAAAATTGATGAATTCCGAAGCATCTTCATCGAGTGCTTCCCGATAGCGCATTTCTAACAATTGCACGTAGTTTGCGACCTGATTGAGAGGTTCTTGTAAATCGTGGGAGGCAACGTAGGCAAACTTTTTCAATTCGGCGTTCGATCGTTCTAAATCTCGCGCCAACTGTGCCAACTCGTCGGCTTGGCGGAGAACGATATTGACGATCGCCTTTCGCAATTCCAACGCCGCTTTCACTTCTACGGGTTTCCACGGCAGCGAAGTCAAACTCACTGTTTCTTTCCATTTTTCAAAAGATTTGCGCGGACACAAACGCAGATTTCCTTCAGACTGGTTCACCTCGAAGGCGCGGTTGGGATCGCCTCCCCAATTCACCGTTTGAATCACTTCCGGTCGGAACCACAGAACGTAATTTCGTTGGGAAATGAGAATAGCCAGCAACCCGCTCGCTACATTTTTAAAGTTACGCGCATCGGAATAAATCTGTGGTAGAGAATCGGTATAAAAAATTTCCGATTTAACGTTTTTTTTCAGCCATTGGACTAAAAAGTTGAGATCTTCTTCTTGCGGTGTTTCGCCAATAGTTGTCCAACTTCCACCGAAACAAACGGCAGCGCCGCTAGCGGTAGTTAAATCCAACAAATTCGGCTGGTATTTCACCAATCCTTCGATGAAATTTTCCTCTTGGGACATGAAGTCGATTAACGCCGACTGTACCTGAGTCAGTTTCATGCGATAGTCGTAATCTTCCGTTTCTTCTCGCATGGAAATTTCGGAAAAGATGACACGACCTAAAAATTCGCACGCTTTCCGCAGTTCGTAGGAGACATATTTGGGGGTTTGATGGTGGCAGGCAATCAGTCCCCACAGTTTGCGATCTTTAATTAAGGAAATGGTTAAAGATGACCCCACACCCATATTATGAAGGTACTCGATGTGACAGGGGGAAGCACTGCGTAAAACTGAGTTTGTCAGATCGATCGCCTGTTGGGTAACAGGATTTTTTAGGGGAAACAATTCGTTGGGTTCGGCATGAGTATCGGGAATCAAGCGAATCCAATTAGAACTGAATAATTGGCGTGCGGGTTTGGGAATGTCGGATTCGGGATAGTGCAATCCTAAATAGGGTTCGAGTTCGTCGAGTTTTTCTTCGGCAAGGACGACCCCATGTCCGTCGTCGTCGAATTTGTACAGCATCACTCGATCGAACCCGGTGACTTTTCGGACTTCCGAGACGATGATCTGACAAAATTCGTTGAGGTTGGCAGTCTGTTCCAGTTGGCTAATGGAAGCACGTGCCAGGTGATAGAAACTTAAAAAAGGAATACTTTCGCGATCGACGGCAGGTTCGAGTTCTAAAATTAAAAAGCCTTCCGAACTCCGGTGAAAAACGCCATCAAAAACGGCATAATCATCCCCAGCTTTTCTAATCCAAATTTTGGTGGGATTGATAAAGTCGAGGGTTTCTTCAGCGAGTCCCGATCGAATACTTTCCAATTGGAAGGAATCGAGAAAGTCATCTAACGGTCGATCGATAACATTTTCCGGACTCATCCCAAAAATAGATTGGGTATTGCTGCTAATTTGTAAAATGGTGAGTTCCGGTTCTTGCAATACTAATAGAAGACCGTGAGGTTGAATTTGACCAGAAACGTGAATCGCCGATTCTCTCAAATTGATGAGATCGACGCTTTGGACTTGGATATCGGCGAACATCACAATTCTCCTCGGATTTGTGGGACTTTTCGACGCCAAGATGAGGACAAATAACGTGTCCCTATCCCTGGTAGTAACTGACTTTCTAATCGCTCTTGTAGCACTTGGCAACAGACGAGGCGATCGTCAGAGCGAAACTGACGCTGCACGTTCTTTTTTCAATGAATCAATATTCGATGAACTTAAATGACCCGACAACCGGGTTAAAAGCTGACAGACTATGAGACTCTAACGAGTGAACGTCTGCATCGCGACTGGCAGTGTCCTTTCCGAACTGGCAATTTCAGTATATCACGAAACCTATCGGTTATTTCTGAGGATAAATCTTAAAAATTAAGTATTTCTAACTAATTTATAACTAAAAATATAAACTTGAGTATTTTTTTGAACGATTTTATCGAATGT
>DVED01000211.1 GCA_015295945.1 Oscillatoriales cyanobacterium M59_W2019_021
TCCATCTAATCCTTACTATTCTGTATACTCTCGATTATATCGGCAATCAGGACGTTTTGCTAAGATATGCTTAGAAATTATCTTTCAGTTACCACCCCCAATTTATCGGTCAATGGCTGTTGTGGAGTGGCTATTGGGTCGCTCAACTCGCCAAACAAGCGTTTTTCCCCGCCCATACGTTAGAACTGCGGCTGAGTGGGTTATTCGTGTTATTGGTTTTGTGGGAATTCGTTCGACCTGGAGCCACATTCGGGGCGATCAAGCGGGTTGCCATCCTGGGGGTGCGATGGCTGCGCCGTCCGTTCCAAGTCACCGTCGGCCGGGTATCCGTGCGGCAGGTTGCCGGATTGTCCGCATTGGTGGGACTTCTGGTTATTTTGTTACACCAACGCGCCACGGACGGACTTCTAGAATTGTTCGCCAATCAGGGGAGTTTGGTGGCTCGACAATTGAGCCTGTTGCTTTTTCTCCCGATCGCGATGATCGTCAGTTGCGTGCGATTGCCCGGGTTTCAGTATTGGGAGAAAGCGGCGATCGACAGTAAATTCCTCGATCGATGTTGGTCTAGAAAACAATCGGGATGACTGGATTCGAACCAGCGGCCCCTTCGTCCCGAACGAAGTGCGCTACCAAGCTGCGCCACATCCCGTAAGTGTATTTAGTCTATCATAAAAATCGCGCGATTCTGATGAATTCAGGTACGATCATTACGAAGTCACTGCGATCGCTCGAATACCTACCGTGATAGTCAAGCCAGATTGGTTAAGAGTTAAAGCGCCCCAACCGGAGCGCGTCGGCAATGTTAAAGATATTCTCCGAGACCTAGCTCTCAATACCGTGTGCGAGGAAGCTTCCTGTCCCAACATCGG
This sequence comes from Oscillatoriales cyanobacterium M59_W2019_021, assembly GCA_015295945.1. Taxonomy (GTDB): domain Bacteria; phylum Cyanobacteriota; class Cyanobacteriia; order Cyanobacteriales; family Geitlerinemataceae; genus DVED01. The sequence goes on from DVED01000211.1 coordinate 870, forward strand.
CGAATGCTTCCACAACGGCACGGCAACTTTCCTAATTATGGGTCCGGCGTGTACCCGTGCCTGTCCCTACTGCGATATCGATTTCGAGAAAAAGCCCAAACCCTTAGACGCCACGGAACCGAACCGCCTTGCCGAAGCCGTGCGACGGATGAATCTCAATCACGTCGTCATCACCTCGGTTAACCGCGACGACCTCGCAGATGGCGGCGCATCCCAATTCGTACGCTGCATCGAGGAAATCCGCAACGTCTCGCCGAAAACGACGATCGAAGTTCTAATTCCCGATTTGTGCGGCAATTGGCAAGCACTCGCCACAATTCTCGAGGCGCAACCCGAAGTTCTCAACCACAACACGGAAACCATTCCCCGCCTGTATCGGCGCGTGCGACCCCAAGGCGATTACGATCGCACCTTAGAGTTACTCCGGCGCACTCGCGATATCGCCCCTCGGGTGTATACCAAATCCGGCATCATGGTGGGGTTGGGAGAAACCGACGCGGAAGTCCGGCAAGTGATGGCAGATTTGCGATCGGTCGATTGCGACATCCTCACCATCGGACAATACTTACAACCCAGTGCCAAGCACCTCCAACTTCAAGACTTCGTGACGCCGGCGCAATTTGCCGCTTGGCAAACCTTTGGGGAGTCGATTGGCTTCCTCCAAGTCGTCTCATCCCCTCTCACCCGCAGTTCCTACCACGCCGAGCAAGTGCGCGCCCTCATGGAACGCTATCCCCGTTAGAACGACGTCGGGAGGGGAGCGGACAGTTTCCGGTGGAGATGAGGTGGGGCAGCCGGGGAAGTTGGGGAGGCAGGGGGAGCTGGGGGAGAAAGCGACTAGCAAAAGCGCGACTAGCAATTACCAACCCCAAACTCCAAACTCCCAAACCCCTATCCCAACAAGGGATTCGGCTTTTTGCCGAACCCGTGCTGACGGTCTAGAGGCGATCTCAGTCGATCGCCTCTTCAATTTTTTTGCTGGGAATCCTTGACTTTTGAATTTCAGTGCTAAAGTGGTGTTGAAAGCGGATCTTGCTGAACTCAACACCAAACGATCTAGCTGCCATCATACGGATAGAATTGACAACGACAAAATAAACTTTTAAGAGTTTTCACGGAAGTAATATACTCCATAACGAGTAGCTTTTTCAAAAAATTACCGTATCTTTACGTAAGCTATACATCGATTCGTTAAGTTTTACGAAAATATTCGGAAGCGATCGAAAACACACGTAAGTTGTGATGACGATTAATATGAAGCTCTGACCCCCATCACTTCTTTTTCATTGGGAGATTCCTATACTAGTGTCATCAGGCGAAGTTCAACCATGCTGCAATAGATTCGGTAAAAAAGATTACTTTTTCTCATGAATTCAGTTGCAGACTGTTAAACAGAAGGGTCAGAGAACTTCAGCGTCAACCATCGGAATCCATTCTTTTAGAAGGTTTTATTGACGATGCGATACGCAGCCCGACCCACTTCCCGTTTGCCAGGAGCTATTGAGAGACCTACGATGCCAGGAACAGCTTTCTATCAAGATCTTGAAGACAACACTCAATTAGAGACCGGCTTGGATGAGTTAGAGTTTGCCACAGCAGACGACATCGCCAGTTCTTCGTTGGGTATGGAAGTCGAGTATACAGATGCCGATCGCCTGCCATCAAACGCCAGACAGCGCACGACCACCGACCTCGTCCGGATCTACCTGCAAGAAATCGGTAAAGTCGAACTGCTGGGTCGCGACGAAGAAGTTGCCGAAGCCCAAAAGGTACAACAATACGTCAACCTGCTCGAACTGCGCTGCCAAGCTGCCGAAAAGGGCGACGAGTTGATGCAGCGTTGCGTCCAGTTGGTGGAAGTCCGCGATCGCCTCACCTCTCAATTGGGTCATCGTCCGTCTCTAGAACGCTGGGCAGCGGAAGCCGGAATTGCCGTCACCGACCTCAAACCCACACTGGCAGAAGGCAAGCGTCATTGGGCGCAGCTAGCGGGTTTGACCGTGGCAGCACTCGACAAAATTCAAACCGACGGCAAGCGTTCCAAAGCGCACATGATCAAAGCCAACCTGCGCTTGGTGGTCTCCGTTGCCAAGAAATATCAAAAACGGGGATTGGAACTGTTAGATCTGATCCAAGAAGGAACCATCGGCTTGGAACGGGCAGTTGAGAAGTTCGATCCCACGCGGGGCTATCGGTTCAGCACCTACGCTTACTGGTGGATTCGTCAGGGCATCACCAGAGCGATCGCCACTCAAAGCCGCACCATTCGCCTCCCCGTCCACATCACCGAAAAACTGAACAAAATCAAAAAAGCCCAACGCCAATTCGCTCAAGAAAAAGGTCGCATCCCCACCCTGGAAGATATCGCCAACGAGTTGGATATGACCCCCGCTCAAGTTCGGGAAATTCTCCTGCGGGTTCCTCGCTCCATTTCTTTGGATACCAAGGTGGGTAAGGACAAAGATACAGAATTGGGCGACCTGTTGGAAACCGATGACGTGTCTCCCGAAGATCTGCTCATGCGCGAGTCCCTGCAAAAAGATTTGCAACACTTGCTGTCCGATTTGAGCAGCCGGGAACGGGACGTGATTCGCCTGCGTTACGGCTTGGGCGACGGCAATCCCTACTCCCTGGCGGAAATCGGTCGCGCGTTAGACCTGTCTCGGGAACGGGTTCGCCAAATCGAAGCCAAAGCCCTGCAAAAGCTGCGCCAACCCAAACGTCGGAACCGAGTTCGGGACTATTTGGAAGCCTTGACCTAAGCGACCTCGTTTTAACGGTTTACTAACTTGTCAGCGCCATGTTTTCAGCATCGTGGCGCTGTTTTTTTTGTAAGTTCTCCGAGGATAGAGTCTCCTGATAGAATTAGGTATGCGATTATCCTAAATTTCAAAATGCCACTAGGCGTTGAACCCACCGGAAAAACCAAACTTCTGGGAATCATCGGTCATCCCGTCGAACATTCTCTGTCTCCGGCGATGCAAAATGCCGCCCTTGCCGAACTCGGACTCGATTGGGTTTACCTCCCCTTTCCCGTCGCGCCCGAGAACTTAGAAGCGGCACTGGCAGGGTTTGCCGCCATTGGCGTTGTCGGGTTTAACGCTACGATTCCCCACAAACAAGCGATTATTTCCCACCTCGATCGCATTACCGAGTTGGCAAAGGCGGTGGGTGCGGTCAATACTGTTTGGCGCACCGATCGGGGTTGGGAAGGCACGAATACCGATGTAGAGGGGTTTCTGGCACCGATTCGCCATCGCCCTTGGAAGGGTTCCACCGCCGTCATTCTCGGCAACGGCGGCGCAGCGAGAGCAGTGGTGGCGGGGATGGCGCAATTGGACTGCGGGAAAATTGGCGTTGTGGGACGCGACCCTGAGAAATTAACCCAATTCCAGCACAGTTGGGCGAATTCTCCCTACGGGGCTAACTTAGAAACCCATCTGTGGGAGGAATTGCCAGAATTGCTACCGTCTGCCGATTTACTGGTCAATACAACGCCGATCGGTATGTCTCCCCACGTCGATCGATCTCCCGTCGAAGAAACCCTGATGGCCAAATTATCGTCGGAGGTTGTCGTCTACGACCTTATTTATACTCCCAGTCCCACGAAATTTTTGCAGCAAGCGCAACAATGGGGCAAAGTGGCGATCGATGGTTCCCAAATGCTGGTACAGCAAGGCGCGGCGGCATTGCGGTTGTGGTTACAGCGCGATCGCGTTCCCGTGGAAGTCATGAGTCAAGCTCTCGAGCAACAGTTAGGTAAAATTGCTTAGGTTTCCTCTACAAAGTTCTTTCTCAGCGATAGTATCAACGGGCGATCGCATTGAGGCGATCGGTATTTTCAATTGCAGTTTAAGATGATCCTTATGATATAGTAGGTCTAGATCTTAGCATCGCGATTGAAAGTTTAAATCTTTCCTATTTCTTAAGTTTAAGTCTCCCCCACTCGAGACTCTCTAAACTAGAACACCTGTAGGCAATTGTGTTGAAGGCATGACCGCCGCTCGCAAACTCGTTGGTTACTTAGGCGCGTTCTTAGGGTGCGTTTCCCTGGGCTTAATTTGCGCTCCTTTCGCTATCCAATTCACCCGACTGTGCGATTATCCCAATACGATAACGGGGCAAATTTGTCGGGGGAGAGTTCCGCAGCAAGTCCCGGAAAATGCCTGGGCAAATGCGGGTGCGGTTGCCTATCAAACCGCCGCGCAACTGATGGCAAAACAAAATGCCGAACCGCAAGAATTAGACGAAATTCAGAAATATTTCCTGCGACCGCATTTTGGAGATTTGGTTGATCGCGTTCAAGTGGTGTACAATGCGCAACTCGTCGATGATTGGATTGCCGCCAGTTTTAGAATCGATGTCGGTCACTCTAACGCGCAAGTATACGGTAACCGAATTTACATTAAAGAAGTTTACAAACCCGCCGATCTCGATCAACTCATTCTCCTAGGACACGAACTCGTTCACGTTCGACAGTACGAAGAATTAGGCAGTTTAGAAAAATTTGGCTCTCAGTATTTTCAAGAATACAAACGAGCCGATCAAAGTTATAAAGATAACGTGTTCGAGCAAGAAGCTTTTGAATTTGAAGCGGAGTTCGCGCGATGGTTGGAAGAAGAAATGAGACAATATGGGGAGTATTAAAATTAAGTAATAAGTAATAGGTGGGTAGGGTGTGTTGAGGTACGAAACGCACCATTACCAATTATAGCTATCAGCCGTCAGCAATCAGCTTTAGGGCGCTTACGCGCCGATTCCAGGCGGGCTAGAGTTTTCGGACTGTCGATGTCCTCCTAAAATGCCACAACCTTAATGGCAACTGCTTTACCCATTACCCATTACCAATCCTCCTCTTCGGAGTTAGCACTTTCACCCCAATCATCTTCGGTTGATGTTTGCGGTGGTGGTTTGGCAGCCGATCGATCGGTTTTGAAGGGAACTGCACCCGGATGCGGAGTGCGGGGAGGTTCGGGTTCTAAAATAGGGTCGATAATTTCCAGTTGCGGAAAGGGATCGATCGGCGGTTCTGGGGGGATGTCTTGAAAATCGGTGGTTTCTTCGTCCGTTTCGTCGTCGGCAGCATCGGCGGCAGCTTTTCGTTCTTCTTCCGGCGATCGATAGGTATAAGAATAAATCGTACCCTGGAGATCGCTGGCGATCGGATCTTTGTGAACCTCCACCACCCGGCGTTTCTCTTCCTCAGATTCTGGGGGTTTAACCGTACCGTTAGTAGGTTCTGCTTTCAACTCCCATTCTTCATCGTCCCAAATTTCTTCCTCCGAGGACTGACTAGCGCGAGTTGAGTCTGCAAAGGGGGAAGGCTGGACGCTAGCATATTCGACTTCGATCTCGTCGGTTTCCTCCAAAGGACGAGAGGGTGGTGCGTATGCCGTTTGAGGAGAAACGGGATGGGTTGTCGCTTCCCGAACCCGTTCGGGATCGCGGGGAGGAGAAGGAGGCGGACTCGAGTGCCCTGGGCGAGATCGATCGGGTCGAATTCCCCGAGATCGCGGGAACAAACACGAGATCACCCCAGCCGTTACCATTCCCAAGGCGATCGCCAGCGCTACCCAAACCCCCACGGGAAGGGCGATCAAGCGAATGCCCAACAACACCAACGGCAGCGAAGGGGATAAATTTTGCCCCACCACGGCAACCAGGATTAGGGCAACGAGGAATAGGGGGATCGGGGATTTCATGGCGATTGCAGAAGAATGAGAAAGACAAGCGCGATCACTTCGGTATCTGTCACCTCAGTGTAGCAAGGGTTTGGGGTTGGGAAGTAATAAGTAGTTTCTCCCCAACTACCCATTACCTATTCTACGATTCCCGTCCCGCAGCCCAAGTATCGCGCCACTTCACCGTTCCCTCACTGGCAATCACCCAACGGCGACTGACGAGATTTTCCCGTAGCGGCGACTGACCCTCGCGCCACATGGCGTATTTATAGTGGATCAATTTCCCAGCACTTTCGTTAAAGGGAATTTCGGCAAACCAGGTATTGGTATTGATGTATTCCAAGGGATAGGCTTTAGCAATGTCCCAATTCCCCAACTCCGGACAGTCGCCGATAACAACAACCATTTCTCCCGGTTGGGTTTCCACGCCATTGAGTTGCACTCGGACGATGGTTTGTCCTTTCACCCGTTCCCCAACGTGGGAGAAGACCACAATTTGTTTGGAATCTAACGGAAACTCAGTCAACTGTCCGTCTTTCACTTCGTATTTTTGCCGCGACAGAATATCGGTATGTTCGCCGTCGGGTAACTCGGTTTCTACCGCATCCAGCGTGACCGATTCTCCCCGGTTCATTGCCACGAATACGACCGAATCTCGATAGCGTCGGATGTAGCAATAGACATCTGGGGTAAGATATTTCTGCCACTGACTGCCCATGGAAACCGCCGGATTCAACCGTCGCAACCCTGACAGCAAGCGCATATCTTGATAAATCGCCGTATCGGTATCCCACTGATCCATCATCGGACGGTTATAGGGATCGTTGTTGCCGTAGGGGTTGCCATCGGCGTTGGTGTCGTCGTGGAGGTACTGTTCCGTGCCGTAGTAGATGCAGGGAATGCCGCGAGAGGTCATAATTAGGGCGATCGCCATTCGCAGCGCATCCGGGTCGGGATTCAAGCTTCCGAAGCGGTGCATATCGTGGTTGTCGATGAAGGTAATCAACTCCGTCGCACCGTTGTAGCGGTAGTCTTCGTTGAGGACATCTTGCACCAAATGAAACCCGCTTTCATCCCAGGTTCCCAAGGCGTGGCGAATTGCCATGCACAACCCGAAGTCCAAGATGGTCATGCCGGAGTAGTTGGCAAATTCCACTGATCGATCGTCGTGGGGACTGGCATAAATCCATTCTCCGAAGATGAAAACATCGGGTTTATAGGCGCGGATGTCGGAGTTAAATTCCTGCCAAAACCAAATGGGCATATGCTTAACGGTATCGACGCGCAACGCATCGACTCCGCGATCGAGCCATTGTTTGATGGCGGCTTTAATATAATTGCGATACTCGATATTATTTTCATTAAATGTAGCCAGTCCTGCCAATTCGCAGTTCTGGACTTGCCACTCGTCTTCCCAATCGGTGACTTCGCCGTAATGGTGATACCAGTGATTGTCATCTTCGTTATAGTCAGCAATTTTTACCCCATCGTCGTAGAGTTCGCCTTTTTTGCCGCTAAAGTCCGGGTTGCTGTGGTTGCAGACGATATCGAGAACCAATTTCATGTTGCGTTTGTGCAGTTCTTCGATCAGGCGATCGAATGCAGTATCTCGCGTGTCTTGAGTTTGGTTCAGGGAGGGGTTTTCGTCTTTGCCGATGAACCGAGGATTGATCCGCTTAAAATCCTTCGTCCAATACCCGTGAATGGCAGCTTGTTCCACGAATAAATCTTCGACTTGCTCGAATAAAGGCGTCAGCCAAAGTGCGGTGACGCCTAAATTCTTCAAATAATCCAATTTGTCGATAATGCCTTGTAAATCTCCTCCCCAATACAGTCCCCAATTCTTTCTCTCAGGGTCGTACAGTTCGGGGTTGGGACCTTCGCTATTCTCAAGATCGCCGTCGTAGAAGCGATCGACTACGATAAAGTAAATCGTTTCCTGGCGAAACTCGATATCCCGCGTGTACAGAAACTCCAAATCGATATCGCTTTCGGGTTTCTCCTCGCGGACGAGGCTTTCAATTTCTTCCTCGGCTTGGGGTTTGCTGGTTTTATACTGCTCGGATGAAAACTGAGAAGGAGGCGTGGAAACCATAAGTTTTAGTGATGGTTAAACTGGTTTATACCCAACAGAACGATCAATTTCGCAATACTGACGATGAAGCATTTCTAAAATTCCCCATCTAAATTCGCTGTATTGGTTATTATATTTTAAAGACAATCGAGATGGAAATCTACCGCAAGAGAGAGTTTGAATTGAGGGTTAGGGGGTTGACAACCACGATCGGTCTATTTTTGGGGCAGGGTGAAGGGAAATCCCAACCTCAAACTCGGCTAATATCGTCCGTCCAGCTAGGTAATCTTGTAACTGCCGAGCGCGATCGTGACTGAGCTTTTTTTTGGGTAAATTTTGGGGGTTGAACGCTTTGACTTCGGAAAGTTCTAAAGTGTATATCTGGCAACCCCAAATTATGCCAAGACCGTCCGTCCGGCTAGGTAATCTTGTAACTGCCGATCGTGGTCGTGACTGAGTTTTTCTTTGGGTAAATTGTGGGTATCGAATGCCTTGACGTCGGAAATTTCTAACGTATCTAGAACTTGTAAATTTCCAGTGACTTCGGCTTCAATTAAAATGGCGATCGAATGCAACCTCGGATCGCGATCGGGTGCGGAATAAACGCCAACTAAACGGCGAATTTTCGCAATTTGCAATCCCGTTTCTTCGGTGAGTTCCCGTCCGGCAGCTTCGGCAACTTCTTCCCCCCAAGAAACGATGCCTCCCGGCAACCCCCACTCCCCATTATCGTTGCGTCGAACCAGTACGATTCGACCGTCCGGTAAAATGGGAACGATGGTTACTCCGGTCACGGGATGGCGAAAAATAACGCCTAAAACGGTTTGGAAAAATTGCCAAGCCCTAGGAATCATAGATGAATACTAAATTACGTTAAAAATAATATTATAGCGGTTCTCAAGTGAGTGAGGTATTTCTAATGTAGGGGCGGGTTTAGCTAGAATGCTTGCTGTGTGAGAGATCTATCAATCAAAACCCACCCCCAAATGTACCGCATCCACACGAGAAACGCTATATAAACTCATGACTTACAGATCGTCCAAATCGGCTAAGATTTGCGCGGCATGAGTGTCGGGTTTGACTTTACGGTAAATGAGTTCGAGTTTACCGTTAGCATCGATAACAAAAGTCGATCGGTAAATTCCCATAAATTCTTTTCCCATAAACTTTTTCAATCCATAACTTTCATAAGCAGTCGCCACTTCTGCTGTTTCGTCGCACAATAAAGGGAAGGGTAGATCGTACTTTTTGACAAACTTAGCATGAGATTTTTCGTCGTCCGTACTCACACCCAAAATAACGATATTGCGGTTTTGATATTCGGCGTAAGCCTCCCGAAATCCCTGCGCTTCTTTGGTGCAACCCGGCGTATTATCGCGGGGGTAAAAGTAGAGAACAACGCGCTTTCCAAGAAAGTCGGATAAGCGAACAGTATTGCCGCGATCGTCGTTTAAGCTAAATTCAGGGGCGATATCGCCAATCTTTAAAGTCATTTTTATTTGGGTGATGGGTAATGTGTAATGGGTAATGGGAATTCACCAACCCCAAACCCCGACCTTATTACTGATTACTTGATAATGCACCCTACTGGCTCACTAAAAATTCGATACTGGGGACGAGAGGATCGTTAACCATACCAATTCCGGAGAATCCCCAGCGTTGCAAAACAGATTTTAGTTGCGATCGATCGATGGTTTCCACCCCTAACTTTTCTTTCAACTCTCCGGCATATTTATTTAAATAGCTCAAAGCATCGAAGTTTTCTTTAAATAATAATAAATAGCTAGCAGTCGAATCCGGATCGGGACGAGCGGCGAGATACTTGCCATCGACCTTCGATCGCACGAGATAGTACATCTGCATGATTTTACTCAAATATTTTACTGAAAGTCATCTAATTGAATGCGAGGATCGACAAATTTGAGCAACAAATCGGCTAGCAAATTGCCAACGATTAGCATCACCGCACCCATCATCAAACTCGCCATTACCAAATATAAATCCTGAGATTGTACGGCTTGTAAAATCAGCTTTCCGAGACCGGGCCAATTGAAGAAAATTTCGGCAATAAACGCACCGCTGAGCAAACTGGAAAACTCAAAGCCGAGAATGGTAATTAAAGGGTTGATGGCATTACGGAGTGCGTGAACGTAAATCACGCGATTTTCGGGCAATCCTTTCGCTCTTGCCGTGCGGATATAATCTTGGCGCAAAACATCGAGCAATTGTCCCCGCGTAATCCGTTGCAGTCCCGCAAAACTGGTGATGCTGAGGGCAATGGTCGGTAAAATCATATGCCAGCCGATATCGAGGATTTTCCCCAGTGGAGATAAATCGGTATGGAAGACACTGGTCATATTCCCTACGGGTAACAATGGGGAAAGATTTTGCGCTACTCTCAGCAAGAGTAGAGCGGTAATAAAGCTAGGAAATCCCTGTCCGACGTAACTGATGACGCGCAACACTTTGTCGATCGTTTGATTTTGAGCCAAAGCACCGACAATCCCCAAAGGAATCGCGATCGCCCAAGTTAAAATTAACGAAGAAATAGCCAACAGTAACGTTGCCGGAACCCGATCCCATAACAACGTTGCCACCGACTGTCCGGTAAAACTTTTACCGAAGTTACCCTGTAAAACTTGAGATAACCAACGCCAATACTGTTCCCAGATTGGTCGATCTAAGGCAAATTGCTGCCGCATTTGGTTGAGAGTGTCCTCAGAAATTTCCGGTCGCAGTGCGGCTTGGCTCAAATAGTCACCGGGCGCGAGTTGCACGATCGCAAAACAGAGAATCGACGCCAAAAATAACGTCGGAAGTGCCTGTAAAATTCGCTTGCAAATATAGACAAAGGTTTCGTTAGTAAAGAAGGCGATCGCCCGATCGATAACAATATTCAATTTAGGAGGGCGAGAATTTTCTCGAGTCGAAGTCATAAATAATGGGTTATCCGTTATTAGTGATTGGTCATTGGGTAGGGTGGGTTGAGGCACGAAACGCACCAATTAAGTTTGAGTGAGTTGTTCTCAAACCCCAAACCCCAAATGACTAATACTCAACCAACGACACGATCGGCACATCCGGAAGTTGGCTGCGTCCGTTCAACTCCCGCAATTCTACGATAAACCCAAACCCCACCAATTCACCGCCGAGTTGCTGCACCAATCGCGCCGTCGCGCCTGCCGTTCCCCCCGTCGCGATCAAATCGTCTACAATCAACACCCGACTGCCGGGGGCGATCGCATCTTGGTGAATTTCCAGGCGATCGGTACCGTATTCGAGATCGTACTCGACGGCGTGGACGGCAGCCGGAAGCTTGCCCGGTTTGCGCACGGGAATAAAACCCGCCTGCAACTGATACGCTAAGGGAACACCAAACAGAAATCCCCGCGACTCCATCCCCATAATGTAATCCGGTGCGAACTCCGAACAGCGATCGCCCATCAAATCCAAGGTATAGCGCAACCCTTCAGGATGCTTCAACAACGTGGTAATATCTCGAAATATAATACCTGGTTTGGGAAAATCGGGAATATCGCGAATTAAAGATTTGAGATCCATAGGGCAGTGCGAGTAACATAAGTATCCGGTAGGCTAGCCAAAATTGGGAGTGTCCTCAGACAATTCCTAAGGAAGGCTCTAAAAATCCTACACTGTTAATTATGAGTTAGTGATGGCAGACGCCCTGTTTACCGTTATACCCCCACTCTCGATCCTTATCTTTAAGTTTGCGTAATGGTGTCAACGATTTCCACCGATCGGACGAAACCCGCGATTTTAAGCGGTCTTCGGGATATACCGATCGCCACTGAAGGCTGTCCGCGACGAACGCGGACGCAAATCGACTTGATTCTCTTGGCGCTGGAAGCCCTCAACCTCAAGGGATCGGAAGACATTTTAGCGCTCTCGAAGCAACTGGAGTTGCAGGGCATCATTAAAAATCGAGTCGTGCTGTGGCAACTGCGCAGCACCAACCCCTGGAGGCGGTTTAGCCAGCGCCGTCCCCTCACCCAAGCCGAAGCCAAAGCCCTCGTCACCATTGCCTGTCAGCTTGCCCGTCGGTGGACGGTTCCCATCCGCCAGCTTTTGCAAGAGTACGACAAACTGCAACAAGCCCAAGCCCCGATCGACAAAAGCCCCCACTTGTCCTACTATCTAGAACGATTCCGCAAACACTTTCGATCGCGCATGAACCCCAGTCGCTCCGGCGTCATCGCCTACAAAGCCGATGAAAAACTCAACGAATTGGGGATGAAATTGTTAGCCCAACTGCTCTTCTGCACGGGAACGTCGGGAGCCCAGCGGCTGTGGGTCAGTTTATTTGACGGGGAGGTATAAGTCTAATGGTCACGCGACGCAAGTACAGTTTGCCCAATTGCACGTTAATTCTAGAAGGATTGAGCGAAGCCGGAGCCACGCGGGAAAACCCATCCGTTCTCTCGGTTTTGGTCAACGCCGAATGTCACCTCCAAGGCTATCCCCAACCCCTCGGCGGCGGACGAGACTTTCTCGAAAGTTTAGTCCGCGTTACCAGTCGCTACGCCCAAGAAATCCTCAGCGGCGTGCGCGTCCCCCCAAGTGAAGACAGCCCCCCAGAAATCGTTCGCCTCGCCCCCCTCGACAACCACCTACACCGCTTAACCGCACTCACCGACCCCGACGGCGCCTCCCTCGGCGGAACCCCCCGACATCTCGATTTAACTTCCGTTCAACTTTTCGACCTCGTAGAAGCCATCGACCAATTTTTAGAAGACAGTTGCGCCTTGCCGGACTGGTCGTTGGAATTGCAGCCCATTTCCCGCAAAGAAGCTAATACGGGTCAACCCCTCGTCCAACGCGCCGCCCCCGCCCTCCTCGGCGTTTCCAGCTTGGCAGCAGCAGCCCTCGTCTTGTCCTTCCTCCCCGTTCCCAAAGAAATCCGCCGTCCGGAAGAACCCGTCCCCCAATCCTCCAATAGCGAAGTCTTGGAAGGCAGCCAAGCCAACGCCGGAACCGGAGAACCCCCAACTCCCCCAACCCCAGCCGAACCCGCAGCAACGCCGTCTCCGGTGGCTTCTCCCTCGGAAGACGAAGACAAAAAGTCCGACGAAAAACCCGCATCCACAGACGACTTACCCAAAACCCTCGATACTGCCGAAGAAATTACCGACCCCACGAAATTGAATACGTTACAGCAATTTCTCCGACAGCAAATCATTGCAAAATCCGACGCTAAAATTACGCCGGAGTCGGATTTAGTTTATCGGGTCAACGTTGGACAAGATGGGTCGGTGTTGGGGTACAAACCGGAAAACCAAGCGGCTAAAGATTATTCGGGAGATACGCCGTTAACCGGGTTGCGCTACGTTCCCACGGAAGGGGGGACGGCAACTGCCGAGTCCTATGGTGATTTTCGGGTGGTCTTCAAACCGAACGGGCAACCGGAAATCAGTCCGTGGAAGGGTTATTCGGGCAAGCCGAGTCCCGCACCGGAAATTACCGATGATGCCGAACTCGGTCGCCTAGCGGCAAAAACTCGCGAGCAAATTTACGAAAAGTGGACGATCGAACCGATTTTCGAGAACCCGTTAGAATTTCGAGTGGGGGTGACTGAAGATGGGACGATTGTCGAATATTCGCCCATCAACCAGCCCGCTTACGATTACGAAGGGGAAACTCCGCTAGCAGAATTGCGCCAATACCAGGAATCCTTCGTAGAGAAAGACGGAGAAATTCAACAAAAACCTCTGGCTCAATTTAAAGTGGTTTTTACCCCCCGAGGCATTGTTGAAATCAGCCCGGTGAGGGGGTGGTAGTGGGAAATTCGGAATTAAATGTTCGATAATTGAAAGGCCGCTCGATATCGATTTGCCTTTTTTCTTGGCTTTTTGATCGAATTCATCATCTCAAACTCGCGCTCGGCTAATGTACTGTATAAGGTGGTTATAGCTAAGCGCTGTGTGCTTAGGACGGTCAATGCGATCGCAGCGGGTAAAGGCGGGCGAAGGCGGGCGAAGCATTTGCCTAAAATTTACGGATTTGTAGATGAGATTGCCTTGGCAAATGCTTATCCCCTACTGAGGTTATGTAGGGTGTGAAGCGCGGAGCGTAACCCACCATCACCCCCATGAGTAGCGTGGCTGCGTAAGTCCTGGAAATCGCGATCGCTCGTTGCTCGTACAACTTCAGATAGATTGAAATGCGGACACAAGAGACGGACATCGTTTCTTAATATTTATAAACAGGAGAACGGGCGATCGACTGTAAAATTCCCGACTTTAAGTCAAAACTATATACAATTCGATCGAAGTTTAGAAGCAATCTTTATAAAATAAAAAAAGGTTTGCATAAACTTTATTTAGGCTCGATACGTAAGTAAAAAATATTCATTATTTTTTCCACCAAAGGAAACTCAGATAAAGGGAAACCCAATACCTCTAGCGATACCTCTGGCAATGCCTCTGACAGCACTGCTTCAGGAGAAACCAAGACCTTTGGTTTTGACAATGTTACTCACAACAGTACGGATAACGAAGCAACTGGCGAGTCTCAACTGTTTTTAGATGTGAAAGATGCGGGTTCGGGCAACGCACTATTTAACTTCCGCAACGAAGGACCTAACGCATCCTCCATCACTCAAATTTACTTTTGTTAATCTTAAAAAATCTGGGTGCATCTTCAGGAGAACCAAAGTAACATAAATTTCCACCTAAACCGAGAAACGCAATCCGATCGCAGAGCTTAATGTTGGCAGTTGCGTGGGTAACTAAGATGACAGTTCGTCCTTCTTTCGCCAAATCATGCAACAGTTGCATCATCTTTTTATCTAACCCTGGATCGAGTCCTGAAGTGGGTTCATCTAGGAAAAATAGTTTAGGGTCAGCTAGCAGTTCCACCCCAATACTAACCCGCTTGCGCTGACCGCCACTGAGTTGGCGAACGAAAACCGTTCGGCGATCGCTTAGTTTAATTTGTGTTAAGGTTTTTTTCCACAACCGCTTTGACATTTTCCGGCGGCAACCGCAATTTTGCCGCATACGTTAGCGCTTCTTCTACCGTGAGATTGCTGTGAATGATATCATCTTGGGGAACATAACCGATTTGGGTGCGATAGAGATTGAAGTTTTTCCGCAGTTCGTCGCCGTTGAGATACACCGTTCCTTGAGTCGTGGGGTCGATTCCCAATAATGTTCGCATTAGCGTTGATTTTCCGGCGCCGCTTCCCCCAACTAACGCGACAAATTGACCGGGTTCGATCGCCAAATTAAGATCGTTCAGTAACGTTTTAGATCCTTCTTTACTCTGCACTATTCGCGTAATTCCGACGGCATCTAACCGGATTTGTTCGCCGCGATCGACAATATTGAGGGTATCCCCTTGTCGTTGTAGCGTATAGGGTCCGATGCGAACGATTGCGCCATCTTTTAAAACGATCGAACCCGATACTTTTTGTCCGTCTACAAATACACCGTTGGTACTCCCATCGTAGAGGATGTAGTTGCCATTTTTATCGGTATCGATCGTAGCGTGGCGGCGAGAAACTGTGGGTGCGTCGAGTTGAAAGTTCGCGTTGGGATCGCGTCCGATGAGGACGGATTTGTGGCACAGCGAGATCGATCGAACGCCGGGGGAAGGAGGAAGAGAAAGGGGATGGTTGGGATTGCAGTATTTCAGGCGAATTTTGTTTTTGGGATGTTGACCGATTTCCAATTCGGTATTGTCGCGAAGTCGATACCCTGTCGATGGGGTAATGCGGGTGTGGTTGACGAACAATCCGTTGGCACTGGGTTTTTGCTTGCCGTCGCCGTCGTAGATGATGTAATCTTCCCCGTCGCGGCAGAGAACGGCATGGCAGCGAGAAATCACGTTCCAGTCTCGCGGTACGATTAAATCCGCACCTTCCGTGCGATCGCGTCCCAGAATGTGGCGATCGCGCGTGAGGTCGAGGCGGACGGTTTTTCCTTGGTTGTCGATCTCTAAGTAAGGAGTCGAACTGGTAACGGTAGTTTTCTGCATGGACAATGCGAGGGGTAAATTCGGCGATCGATGTTGCAGGCTAAGACGAAATCCGTAGATTTATTTACGTATATTGCTGTATATCGGATGATAACGAGATATTGTCGTTGAATTTACGGAGACTGCAACCCAGTCAGTCCCCTTTGGCAATACCAGCCTGAAATCGATTACACTGATTATAATTCAAGCAAGGTCTTAAACCTCAAGGATAACAATATATAAATCTCGAGTTGACGATGGATTGAGTCAACTTTCGAGCCTGGAAATGATTTAAACGCAAAATCGATCGACGAATCCTTCATCTTTTATGAAACTCAACAATCGCTATCAAATTCTCAAAGAACTCGGCGAAGGCGGATTTGGCAAAACCTTTCTCGCTGAAGATACCCAAATGCCATCGGGTCGATACTGCGTCATCAAACAACTCAAACCCGTTGCCGAAAATAGTCAAATTTATCAACTCGTTCAAGAACGATTTCAACGAGAAGCCGCCATTTTAGAAGATTTGGGAACGGGTCATCCGCAAATTCCCACACTTTATGCTTACTTCCGAGAAGCCGATTTATTTTACCTCGTTCGAGAATGGATAGAAGGCGAAACTCTGACGCAGAAAATGCAAAATTGGGGTGTGATGAGCGAAAGTACGGTTAAATCTTTATTAGTGAATTTATTACCCGTTTTTGAATACATTCATACTCGCCGCATCGTCCACCGCGATGTGAAACCTGACAATATTATTTTACGATCGTCCGATAATCTTCCCATTTTGATTGACTTCGGTGCGGTTCGAGAAACCATGGGGACGGTGGTAAACTCGCAAGGCAATCCTACCAGTTCGAGCGTCATCGGAACGCCGGGATTTATGCCGAGCGAACAAGCCGCAGGCAGACCCGTTTTTTCTAGTGATTTATATGCCTTGGGACTTACGGCAATCTATCTCTTAACCGGAAAAGTTCCCCAAGAATTACCGACCGATCCGCAAACAGGTGAAATTCTCTGGCGGCAATCTGCGTTAACCGTCAGTCCAACTTTTGCAACTATTCTCAATCGCGCCATCATGTCTCTAGCACGCGATCGCTTTTCTAGTGCGAAAGAAATGTTAGCAGCTTTACACGGACAAGGTATTCCTATAGCTTCAACAGTGCCTTCTCCAGCGGTGAATATGCCGCCAACGACTCCAATTTCTCACCCTTCACCTTTACCTCCTTCTCCCACAGGTCAATCGACCTCTTCTAGCAAGCCAATTTTATTAGCAGGTGCGATCGCGGGAGGATTAATTGGTATATCGACGATCGTGGGTTTGGCACTTACTCGAACATCAGAAAAGGATACCACTCAAACAACACCAATCTCAGAAACTTCTAATCTACAACAAGAATCTCCCCCACCAACACCGACACCGCAATCCACAGCCGTCGAGAATATCAATCCTGCAAACATACCCGTACAGAGTAACCAAGGAGTCGGTTGGATTCGGATTGGTGCAGTTCCAAATTCTTCAACAACCATTCAAGATGGCATTCCTCTAATTGCGACAAATCAACCTGTCACGATTCAACCTCCAGTTGTGCCTCAAAATAATTCTCAAGTTACGATTTTGACAGGCGTAAATGTGAGAAAAGGTGTACCAGAACCTCCCAATTATGACTTAACAGAACAAATTAGCGTGTTGCCACCTGGCACAAAAGTTATCGTGTTGCAGAAAAAATCGTTTGTAACTCCCAGTAATACCTCTGCTGTAGCTGTCTGGGCTGAGGTTCATCTCCCTTGAAACATTATCCATTAGCCTACGAATTTATCCATAGGTGGTTGAACATTCCGAGCTTTAATCGATTCCAACGAGAAAATCATCGATCGCCGCCTCCCGAACTTCCCCTCGATTATTCGCCTGCCAAACACGACCGCTATTCACCTCCAAAGCTGTTAACCAACCCCCTCCCCAAGCATAGGTATCGATACAAATCGCGTGACCGATATTTAGCGGCACTCCGCTTTTTTGGCTGCTGTGTCCGCACACCATAATTTTTCCAGAATTGTGAGGTTGGGGATGTCCGAACTTTTCCCAAAATAATTGTTCCGGCGGTTGTCGATCGAACGGTAACTTCGGATCGGCATTGGCGTGAACGAAAAAATGGAGATCGGTTTCGTACCACTTCACACATTGTTTCTCTAAGAAATTCCAATGGTTTTGGGGAACATCGTCAAAGGTTCCCACTTCACCGGATTTGGCATACGATTTGAGAGTGGCATTTCCCCCCCAATCTCGCCAACAGGCTGCCGTTGCCGGATCGGTTCTGGCTGCAAGCATCACGGTCTCGTGATTGCCCAGTAATGCCACCAGTTGTCCCGTTGCCGACAGTGCTACCAAGCGATCGAGAACGCCTTTAGAATCGACCCCACGATCGACGTAATCCCCCAACGCAATCAATCGATCGCCCTCTCGCAAGGCGATCGCCTCTAGCAGTGCGTCCAAGGCTCTAGAACAGCCGTGAATGTCGCCCATCGCTATAATTCTCATAAATCGGATTTCCCCCGTCTCTCTGAAAGATTTTAGTTACGAAAAATGTAACCCGATCGCCACTGCCACCCAAAAATGTCACAGTAGAAAAATACCCTTCATCCGTGTGAGGATTCCCTTCGTGAGCCGTAGCTATTCATCCCGTTTTTGGAGCCAAATTACTGCCCTGTCCCTCACCTTGGGAATGGTGAGTTTAGGGGCGATCGAACCTGTCTGGGCGCAAGAAGAACGCACCCGCACTCTTACTGTGAGCGGACAAGCAACGGTGGAAGTGCCAACCAGTCTGACCCAAGTCAGTTTGGGCATCGAAGTGCAGGGTCGTACCGCCGAAGAAGTTCAGCAAGAAGTAGCGCGACGATCGCAAACTCTTGTAGACTTACTGCGATCGCGCAATGTCGAAAAACTGCAAACCACAGGCGTCAACCTCTATCCCCTCTATAACAGCGACGGCAACCCGCCTCGAATTACCGGATATACCGCCAGCAATATCGTCAGCTTCCGGATGGCTACCGAGCGAGCGGGGAGCCTCCTCGATGAAGCTGTATCCGCCGGAGCCACCCGCATCGACGGCATCAGCTTTGTCGCCACCGACGAGGCGATCGAAATTGCCCGCCAACAAGCCCTCCGCAACGCCACCCAAGACGCCCAAACCCAAGCCGATACCGTCCTCGCCACGCTCAACCTCACCCGCCGCGAAATCGTCAACGTACAAATTAGCTCTTCAACTCCCGCACCACAGCCCCTTATGGGGACGATGCAACGGGGTGTTGCTTCCTTTGAGGATGCCAGCACCGTTCTCGTTGGCGGCGAACAGCAAGTCTACGCTTATGTGACCTTGGTGATTGGTTATTAGAGTTGGGAGTTTGGGGTTTGTTAGTGGTTAGTTGTTCGCGACCAATAACTAATAGACATCTCCAGAAAAGATTTAGACCTAACCTCCCTGCCCCCTGACAAGGGTAGGTTTTTCCCAATTACCCATTCTCATTACCCATTACTCCTTCCCATTGCCATCGAAATCGCGAGCGTATTCCGTTAACTCCATCACCCGATCGAATTGGTAATGGTACACGAGATCTTTAAGAGCGTTCGCCAAGGGCGGATTCGGTTGGGGAATTCGCTCGATCGCCTGGTAAACTAAAGTATCGCTGCATTCAGCCGCAGCCGCATACAATTGCGCCACCCACTCGATGGGCTGACTGCGGAAATGGTCGGATTCTAGAGTAAATGCCGAATCGGAGGGCGATCGATCCAAAGCGAACTGCGCGATGCCATCGTCGAATTCCACCCCCAGATGCTCTTGTAATTTCAACCAAATCGTTTCCACGCGAAACGGTTTCAAGACCACATCATCGCAACCCACGCTCAAAAGGCGATCGCGATCTTCCTTCATCGCACTTGCCGTCAGGGCGATAATCGTCGTTCTCGGGTTGGCAATCGTCCGGTACGGGATAGCAGTCGTCACGCCAGAGGGCGAATTTGCCGTTGCCGTCCCAGCGAGATCGACCCCCGATCCATCCATCCGTCGATGTTTCTCCAACTCGCGAATGCGTTCGGTCGCGGCATAGCCATCCATCACTGGCATGCGCAGATCCATCCAAATCAAATGAGGTTGCCAATTTTGCCACACTTCGATCGCCTCTCGACCGTTAGTAGCGCTGCGAACTCGGAAACCTCCGTGGGACAGCAGTTTCACGAGAATTTGCCGGCTTTCCTCTCGATCTTCAACCACCAGAAGGCGATAGTCCGGTCGATCTCTGCCGACTTTCGGCATTTGGGCAATCGACGGCGATGAGATCGTGGGCTGGGTCGCACTCCCGGCTGCCGGGAGCGCTTGAATCTCGAAGGCAAACGTCGTTCCTCCTCCCACCTCAGATCGCACGGTAATATCGCCCCCCATCAAGCGAACGAATTTGCGGCTGATGGGCAAACCCAAGCCCGTCCCTTCCGTCGATTTAACCCCGCTGGCGGTTTGGGTAAACGCTTCAAAGAGACCGTCCATTTCTTCTGGGGAAATTCCTTCTCCCGTGTCTTCGATCTCGAAACAAATCGTCATTTGTCCTCGGTCATTCGTCCTTGGCGGTACGGCGTTGAAATCTCCTCGAGCATTCCCTTCCTCTGCCTCCTGCTGTAGAAGCGAGACCCGCAGCGTCACGCTCCCTTGATGGGTAAATTTAATGGCATTGCCCATGAGGTTGATTAGCACTTGGCGCAGCTTGATTTCGTCGGATTGAATGTACTGGGGGACATCCCAGGCGCGATCGCAAATGAGATGCAACCCTTTGGTCGTGGCTTTCAGCCGTAGCATGTGTTGCAAATTATCGAGCAAGGTATACAGATCGAAGGGATGTTCGTTGAGCGAAATCTGACCCGCTTCGATTTTGGACAGTTCCAAAATATTATTAATCAGTGCTAGCAGATGCTCTCCGCTGCGATTGATAATCTCGAGATATTCCCCTTGGGTTTCAAACAGTTCGGGTAAGTCCTCCTGGCTTTTTTCTCGCTGTAAATCGAGACTCATGACCTGAGCGAATCCGAGAATGGCATTGAGGGGCGTTCGCAATTCGTGACTCATGTTTGCCAAAAAGGTACTTTTGGCGCGATTTGCCGCTTCGGCAACTTCTTTGGCTTGTTGCAATTGCACCGTACTCTCGATCAGCGCTTTTTCTGCCCGTTGTCGCTCCAATTCGGCGGCGGCACGGGCGGCGAAAATTTTGAGGATGGCTTCTTTCGCCGGAGCGAACGCCATGGGGGCAGTGTCCATCACCGACAAGTGACCGATGATCGCGCCGTTGCTGTCGCACAAGGGAATCCCCAGATAGCTTTCGGCTGCCAAGTCTACCAAATCGCGATCGTTGGGGAATAACCCCTGCACGTTGCGAGAATAATAGCACGATCGCCCGTGAATGACTTCTCCACAGGGCGTCCCCGCCAGATCGTACTCGAAGTTGGGACTCCAGGTGTCCCCACCCCAGAATGCCAGGGTGCGGGCGCGTCTCGGGGGTTTGCCGAGACACTCGGCAAGCAGAGCGTAGCGCACGTGGAGAACCTGCGCCAAGTGACGGACGCAGGAGTAAAAAAAGTCTTCCCCCGTCGTCCGAGCCGTGCCTGCTGCGATCGCCCGTAAAGCTTGCTCTCGCTGCTGGCTTTCAGTGGCGTCGAGAAACGTTCCGAACAAGCGGACGACCTGTCCCGTGGGATCGCTAACGGGTTGTCCCCGTCCTTCTACGTATCGAATCGAACCATCCGAGCGAACGATCCGAAACTCGAGATTGCAAGGCGTGCCGCATTCCAGCGATTTTTGAAAGCTTTGCTGCCAGCAAGGGCGATCGTCGGGGTGAATGAGAGCGAGCATTTCCTCAACCGTCGGTTCCAGTTGTTGCGGATCGAGACCGAATAAGTGAAACGTTTCCTCCGACCAAGTCATTTTCCCCATCAACAGGTCGAATTCGCAACTGCCGACATGGGCGATACTCTGAGCGTGGGCGAGATGGGCTTCGCTTTGACGCAGTTGAGTGGCTTGCCGCTCCAACACCTGCGTTCGCTCTCGCACTTTGGCTTCCAGAGTTTGGGCATAAGCAGCCAATTGGCGGTGCGATCGCTTCAGATCGCTCCACAGGGTGTAGCCGATATTCGCCGTTGCCGCACCGACGAAGGCAGCCACCGGAGCGATGGAGATCGTCCACCATCCGCTCTGAAAGGCAAGGTAGGAAAGGAGCGGGGGACTGACGGCGAGTCCGATCGCTAGGGCGATGGCGCCGCGATGGCGCGTTACCCATCGTCCGATCGAACTGCCGCATCCCGACCACGCCAAAATCCACAACCATTCCCAGGGTTCGGAGGTGGTGCGGATCGAGGGGCGTCCCTCCAAAGCCGATCGCAAAATCGCACTGGCGATCTGAGCGTGAATTTCGACGCCGGAGAGGGCAGTGGTATCGCTGTCGCTGTAGGGGGTGTAGAAAAAGTCGTTGAGACTGCGAGCGGTAGTGCCGATGAACACGAGGCGATCGCGCACTAGTTCGTCGGCAACTCGTCCTTCTAACACGTCGGTGAAGGAAACGAGATCGAAGGGACACACCGACTTGGGATCGCGACAGGACGCACCGAGAAAGTTAAGCAGGATTTGATAGCCGCCAGTGTCGATGTTGACGTATCCGCCATCGTTACCCTGCAATCGTTGAAAATAAGCTTTGCCGAGTTTCTGCTTGTTTCCTGCACCGACGGGTTGCGGCTCGATGCCTTCTGCTTGCAAATACATCAGTGCCAGCTTTGCCCCCAAGCTTTCGCGGAGTTTCGCCTCTCCTTTACGGCGCACGGAAATCAATGCTCGCCGCACCTTGCCATCGGTATCCATGACCAAATCGTTGATGGCAACCCGATCGAGTCGGTTTAAGGTGGGGGGTGGGGCGACGGCATCTCCGGTAAATTTTTCCACGCCGACGAGGTTGGGGGTGGCGGCGAACACGGCTTCGAGTTCGGCGTGTCCCGGTGCGACGGGTAAATCGCGGTATAAATCCAAACCGATCGCTCTCGGGTTGCTGGCACTGAGATTCTTTACCACTCGGGCTAAGACCGCATCGGAGGGAGGCCACTGTCCCAAGCGGGTAATGTCGGTTTCGTTAACTTCGACGATGAGAATGCGATCGCTCCGCGTTGCCGTAGGACGCAGGCGAAACCAGTTATCCAGTGCTGCCCATTCTAAAAGCTGGAATGCACCCAGAGATTGCAGGACAATGGTACATCCGGCAACGCAGATGGCGAGAATGAGAGGACTCGGATGCCGACGAAAGTATCGCAACGCTTTGAACCCCATAGAATTGACTTCCGAACTGCTGTTGGCGGAACCGACACCTTAGCGCTGACCTCGCCATTCGGAATATCTGTCGGTTCTCTGAGAACTCGAGATCCCCAGCCCGACAACCGCCAGGATCGATCGTTGAAAAAACCCTGATGGCAATGCGGAAACCATAGCAAACTATCCTGAATTCAGCCTAGCCGATAGGAGATTGCCGAAAACTCGATCTGAGGTTTGGGTTAACCTGTTTTCAGCCTGGGAACCCTCTGCCTTTGGCGCTTGAGTCTCGCTCTCCCATCGAACGAGATCGCGAACCCCAAAGATTGACCCTCAATCTCCGTGAGGTAGAATTCTCGTCTATTTCGTTTCGGGCGTCGGGGGCGCGACGATCGCCTCGATCCCCACGAGAGACGATTCGGGGACGGCCTGGGGAACGAGCGAACCTTCAGCCGTCGGATCGTTGACCGTGAGGATTTCTCCGCAGATGGCAGAAATCGTCCAGTGGTACTTTTCTCCGGCTTCTAATGCCACAGCCGCATCTGGCGAGATCGGACTCGAGGCTGCCGAGGAACGATCGATCGTCACAATGTCGTAGTAAACCAGATGGTCGCGATCGTCCTCGATTTTGACCACCAGAGCGCGAGCCGTCGTTGGCGGCAGCACGATCGACACACGTGGGGGCAGATCCTCCGAAGCGGGTTCCAAAACCACGGCAACTTTTTCGGTTTCGGTCAAGCAACTGTCGTTGCGAGATCCCCCACCTGCCGTACTTTCGGGTTCTCCATCGTCTGGAGGCGGCTCGAAGGCTTGGGTTTGAGGGGTTTCGAGATCGATCGCGAGAGTTTGCGATCGCGCCGGTTGCGGCAATGTCCACAAGGCGATCGTTTCTAAGAAAATCAGAATGGGAATTAAATTCAAAAATGGGTGTCGTTGGTGTTTCATCGTGAGTCAGCAATTCGATAAGGGTTCGCCGTTCGCAGTATCCCCTGGCGACAAGCCGTTCTTCCAACGATGGAGATCCAGTAGGAGCGATCGGGCTGGGTTGCGGTTGTGCGGCGATCGTCCGCATCGGCTCCACCAAAGGGGTCACATTCGATCGGGGTTTAGATCGATCGCCCTTTATTGTACAGGAGGTTTCATTGTCCCCACTTCCTCGTATCGGGTGACTGGCGTTCACCCAGTCGGGCGATCGCGATCGCACTCGATCGCGATCTCAGACACTGTTGAATTCCTCAACCTACACTCTGTTATCGACGACATGATCGAGAGCGAGCCACGAAACGGACGGGCAAGATGGGGAAATCATCGCCTCAGCCAGTTTCCATCGGCTGTGAGAGCCGACTTTCGGGTTAGACATTTCTGGAAAAAAGGAAACGGAGAATGGGAAACGGGGGAGATCGTTGAGACGTTCAATCCGAGCATCGATCGCTGTCGGACTTTTCGCGAGATGTTCTGTTAGCCAAGTTCCAAAAATTGACCGAAAATTTTGGGTTTCAAGCCCCGTCCTTCTAGGACGGCTTTTTGTGATTCAATCCGGATTAGTGCATCGAAATCGCGTATAATTAAATTAGA
>DVED01000150.1 GCA_015295945.1 Oscillatoriales cyanobacterium M59_W2019_021
CGCATCCGGGCGATCGACTATCGTCCGTTGGTAGAATGTTTGCGATCGGAGGAAACGGCGTTTGCCGACAATGCCCAAGGGTTCGAGGCGTTGGAGTTGTCGGCGAAGTTGGAGATGGAACCGTACCCCCACCAAGCGGAAGCACTGGAAGCGTGGAAGCAGGCGGGACGTTGCGGGGTGGTGGTGTTGCCGACGGCGGCGGGGAAAACCTATCTGGCGCAGATGTGCTTGGAACAAACGCCGCGCAGTACGTTAGTTGTGGTTCCCACGTTGGATTTGATGCACCAGTGGTACGCGCATTTGCTGGCGGCGTTTCCCGATACGGAGGTGGGATTGCTGGGGGGGGGTTCTTACGATCGCACTCCCATTTTAGTGGCAACCTACGATAGTGCGGCTATCCACGCCGAGAATTTGGGCGATCGATACGGGTTGCTGATTTTCGATGAGTGCCACCACTTACCCACGGATTTTTACCGCGTGATTGCCGAATATTCGATCGCCCCGTATCGTTTGGGGTTGACGGCAACGCCGGAACGCACCGACGGCAGGCACGTCGATCTCAACGAGTTAATCGGGGAGGAAGTGTATCGGCGAACCCCGGAAGAGTTGGCAGGGGATGCCCTCGCCCAACATCGGATCGTGCAAATTAAGGTAAAGTTGTCGCAACTGGAACGCGATCGCTACGAAGCCTTCATTGGCGATCGTAACGAATTTTTACAGCGATCAAACATCCGCTTGGGGAGTCCCAACGGTTGGCAGGAATTCATCCGTGCTAGTGCCCGTTCTGCGGCGGGACGGCGAGCCCTCAAAGCCCACAACGAAGCCAAAGCGATCGCCCTGGGAACGGATGGCAAAATGCGCGTCCTCACCGAACTCCTCGCCAAACACTATCCGGAACGCACCCTAATTTTTACCAACGATAACGCCACGGTTTACCGCATTTCCCAGGATTTTCTGATTCCCGCCATTACTCACCAAACTCCCGTCAAGGAGCGCCACGGGGTTCTCGATCGCTTCAAAAGTGGGGAGTATAAAACCTTGGTTGCCTCTCACGTTCTCAACGAAGGGGTGGACGTTCCCGAAGCGAGGATCGCGATTTTACTGTCGGGAAGCGGTTCCACGCGGGAATACATCCAGCGTTTGGGGCGCGTGTTGCGAAAAAGCCACCATCGCGAGAAACTGGCAATCTTATATGAAGTTGTATCGGAAGATACCGTCGAGGAAAGAACCTCGGCACGCCGTCGCCCGCAAAAAGTAGAACCTCCCCAACCCCGACAGTTGGAAATCGTCCCGGATGAGACCCCCGAACCGCCGGAATCCCAACCGATTCCCATTACTTACGGACGAGATCGAAAGCGATCGAAATCGCAAAGGGCAGCAGAATCCTCGCCAGACTGGAAGCGATCGGAATCGGAAGATGAGTCAACGTAAAGTAATAAGTTGGGGTTGGGAGTGGCTTATGGGTTATTGGTCACGGTCTTTTCTTTCCCAAATCCCCCCGCTCCCCTTCTATAGCTGTATTCAGTCAGGTTAGGACATTTTTTTGAAGCAGTGGGAGTAGGGGGAGCTGTCTTGAGCTAGGGGAGAAAGACCCTGGTAAGAGATTGAGAGTGTCCTAAGAAAAATGAATACGGCTATACCAGACGCTGTATTATCCCGTACTGAGGCTGGTCTAACTCTTGTCACTTCTATTAGGGTGAGAATTTTCTCATCTTTTATTCATCTTTTCTCATAATGATTTCGCTTAAACTCGAATCTGTCATATGAGGGATGCAGAATGGGGTGTAACACAGATGAAATTGAGAGGATGGGCGATCGCCTTGGCGGTTGTTCTGGAAGCCACTTTAGCACCGGCGATCGATGCCGTGCAATTGAGGGATGGGAAAATTCACTTTGACTATCCTCTCAGTCTTCTCGGGGCAACCACTCCGCATAAAGGGGCGGGTTTTTGGAATGCAACGTATTACTTCACCCTCGAATTGCCGGAGAATGCCGGAGAACCTTTACAAAAGGTGGCGATCGCCCAGACAGAAGGCTTGGAACGCTTGCGATTTAATCCGGAAAAAACCGTTGTTTTTGAAGGAAACCCTAGAGAAAAAGGGGAAGAAATTACCGAGTTTGCGGCTGAGTTCGATCGAGAAAATCGCATGGTTTCTGTCAGAAGTGTTGAATCCATTTACAAAACTTTACATTTAAGTTCGGAGTTCTCCAGCGTTCGCTAAAATGATCTCAAAAAAGCCCAAGACTCAAACCCTCGAGTTTCGGTAAATTTGTGATAGATTAAAGCTCGAACATAGCAAAACTTGTCGAAGAGTTTGGAAAAAACTCTTCGAGGATTTCAATTAAATGTAAGAAGAGATAAGCGATGAGACTGCTATAAATTTGAATTTCGATTCCTTGAGGACTCTTGGTCATTAATCGATCTAATTTTAAGTGCATTTTCAAGAATTTCCACAAGAGTTCAATTTCCCACCTTTTTCTGTAGATGTCCGTATCTCTCGTTTGATTGGCTTTAGAGAATGTAGATATATGTAACTTTGTCCCTTGGTATTTTTTGAACTGGCAATCCCAAATCCAGCAGCATCAGGTTAAACGTTCCAGCATTTGCCATTTCCAAAGCTTCGCTGCCATCAGTAGCGATCGCCGTCCCGAAGCCGTGTTTCCGTAGCCCCCTCCTGCGAGGATGAGTAATTGACATACTCACCGTCCTAAAGGCGCGGTGATTCTTGACACTTCACCGGGTCTTGCTACCGAAGTAGTCTGACAGTCCCTCGATGTCCGTTTAGAG
>DVED01000039.1 GCA_015295945.1 Oscillatoriales cyanobacterium M59_W2019_021
CAGACCAAAGGGAGGAAGGCGCAAGTCTACCCTCTCCGAGGCGGTTGCGGTTGATTAGAGAAGCCCGCGCTGTATGCGAAGCATCAGCGTCGGGTACTTCACTTACAGTTCTTAACCCTGAGTTCTGCGACGGTCTGAGCTAGACTTTGCCTTTCATAAGCTGCCAGTAACCCTTCCACGCTTTGAGGTGGATTCCTTAAACTCATCCGCTGTCGCTTAGCAGCTTCACAGATTATGGATGAATACCCCATAGCTTGGATCGTCATACTCCTCTGCCTTGGAGTCCTCTGCCTTTTGCTATATCATCATTGCTCTTTGTGCAGATGAAGTGATCGTCAAAAACAATCTTGCTCGAGCTAGTGAAGTTTTCATTTCAAGTTTAAACTCCATACCCCGCACCCCTAGATCCGATATACTGAGTTCCAACTTCTCTACGGAACCCATTCCAAGACTGCGGGTATGGCATCCTCCCAACTCAACTCGTTTCTGCTCCAAGCCGCTAAACGGGGCGATCTCTACCAAGTTCGGGCATTACTCGATCGCGGTGCTGAGGTAGACGCTCTCGATCGCGACGGCACGACCCCCCTGATGTTCGTTGCCCTCAACGGTGCTACGGAAATTCTGCGCCTGTTGATCGCTGCTGGGGCGGATTGCAATCGATCGCGCAAACTGTACGGTGTGACGGCACTAATGCTAGCAGCCGCCAATCACCGCTTGGATGCGGTGCGGGAACTGCTGGCTGCCGGAGCCGAGGTTAACGCGACCAACGATGATGGCAGCACGGCTTTAATGGCAGCTGCGTTGAAAGGAGACGGGGAATGCGTGGGAATCTTGCTGGAGGCGGGAGCCGATGCCAACATCCGGGATAACGATGGCGATACGGCATTGGGGTTAGCTGCCAAACACGGGCATTTTGACCTGGTACGGATGTTGTTGGCGGCGGGAGCTGATGCGAATATCCGACTGAAGGGCGAACGCACGTTGCTGATGGTGGCGGCAGAAGCGGGAAATGCCGACCTCATCCCGGCGTTGCGGGATGCGGGCATTAGTCTGGACGATCGCGATGAGGATGGGGAAACCGCCCTCACTCTGGCTGCGGATCTCGGACGCGCGAATGTGGTGCGGGCGCTGTTGGAGGTGGGGGCAAATCCCAATCTCCCCAACGGCGACGGGGCGACGGCGCTAATGGCGGTGGCGGCTGGAGGATACGAGGAAATTGCCGCTTTACTGCTCGATTTTGGGGCGCAAATCGATGCCTTCGATCGAGAAAATGAAACGGCGCTCAATTTGGCGGTGGTGGAAGGTCATACGGCAATGGTAGAATTACTAATCGATCGCGGGGCGAGTTACCAACACCGCAATCGCTTGGGGGATACGCCCTTATTCGTGGCAGCACTGCACGGTCACAATGAGATCGTGACCTTATTGGGACGCCGGGGAGCAGATGTCAATCTTCGCAACTTTGGGGAAACGGCGCTCAGTTTAGCCGCCAATTACGGACGCGCCCAAACCGTCGCCCTATTGCTGGAGTTGGGTGCCGATCCGAACATCCAAGCAGATAACGGACAAACTCCCCTGATGAAAGCCGCCGATCGCAACGATACGGCAGTTCTCCAAGCTTTGCTGGCGGGGGGAGCCGATCCCAACCTCCAGGATAACGCCGGAGCGACTGCGCTGATGTGGGCGGCGCACGTCGGTCATACCAAAGCCGTGCGGTTGCTGCTGGATGCGGGGGCAGAACCGAACGTTCGCAATCAAGGGGGATATACTGCACTGGCGATCGCTGAATTCAACAATTGTCGGGAGGTCGTCCAATTGCTGAAAGCGCGAGGGGCACAGGAGTGATCTAGCAACCGCCAAGGGAGTTGGGACAAATTTGGGTAGGGGCGAATGGTATGCGCCCAGTTTTCGACCGATCGGATTGTTCTAGCCGATGTGTCTGTTACTATTGTGAGTTGCACATGACCGATCGCTGTGTGCTATCCCAGCTCGAAAAATCTTGGTTGAATTGTTCTAAAGACAACACCCGAATGCGATCGTCCTCTTCTGCTGCTTGGCGTTCGGATGCGGTGTTATATCCCCAATCGGCGAGATAAAGTCCAACTTCGTCAAGTTCTCCGTATTTCTGCACGTTTTGCAGGGTTTTCAGGCGATCTTCGACGAACCAGATAACGGGGGGTTGACCTTCTGTGGCGTACTCAACTAATAAGTCTCGTAAAACTTGGTGTTTGGGTTGACCGGATTCTTTGCCGAATAATTGTCGATCGGGAACATCGAGACCTTGTTTTTGTAAGAGCGATCGCACGAACCGTCCTTCTTTTGTGGTGATAATAAACAATCGCACGGGAGAATCGAGTAAGGTTTTAAGTTTGTAGATGACGCCCGGATAAAACCCGTGCAAACTCAGCCATTCGTCTAAATCCGTCGCGGTCCAGTTATCCCGCAATCCATCGAGTTTTGTCGCCAAAATCTTGGGTTCGATTTCATCCTCGACCAGGATGTGCTGGGCAATCTGCCCCCAATTTGCCAGAATCGCCGCCTCGTCAATCCCCTGCATTTGGGCGCGAATCAGGACAGGCATTTCCCACCCCGTTTCGATGACGGGGCGCAAGCGGTAGAATCGTTCGGCAAGTCCTTCTGGGGGAGTAGGAGTGTCGGGCGACCAAATTTGGCAGTAAGTCCGCCACGCAGTTTGGAAATATTCAACGAGTCCGTTGCAGATGACCCCATCGAAATCGAGGGCGAGAAGGCTGGGAGTTGGCACGATTGATCGTTCCTAGCGACAAAACATCTCAACCCTATCGCTTTCCCACTGGGTCGGCAAGGTGGCACGGGGAGGATTAGGGCAAAAGGCAGAAGGGAAAAGATTAGGGCGTGTTTTCAAAACCAATATCCTTTTTCAAAAAAAAGGGGAAGAATTCGGTAGTTTCCAAATTCCTCCCAAAGGGACAGATTGTAGAGTCAGCGGAAGGTTATAGGGTCGCAGAAGGAGTGAGAGGATTATCCCTTCATCTCTCCTGGATTCCGGTAACTTCTGTCACTCCTTCGTTAAACGATCGCCGCCATTTTCACCTCGTTGCTGTCGAGCAATTCTTGCAATTCTTCGGCATCTACGGTTTCTTTGTCAATCAGCATTTGTGCCAATTTATCGAGGACGGAACGATTTTGCAACAGGACATCTTTTGCCCGTGCGTAGGCGCGATCAACCAATTTGCGAACTTCCTCGTCAATTGCCGCCGCCGTTTCTTCCGAGAAATCCCGTTCCGAAGAAATTTCGCGACCGAGGAACATATTCCCTTGCTGACGACCCAGGGCAACCGGTCCGAGGCGATCGCTCATCCCGAAACGCATCACCATTTGTCGGGCAACTCGCGCCACTTGCTGCAAGTCGTTGGAAGCGCCCGTGGTGACTTCTTCTTCGCCGAAGATGATTTCTTCCGCCAAGCGACCGCCGAGTGCGACTGCCATCTGATTTTCCAGGTAGGAACGGGAGTACAAACCGGAGTCCATCCGCTCTTCGCTGGGGGTGAACCAGGTCAAACCGCCTGCTGCACCGCGAGGGATGATGCTGATTTTCTGCACGGGATCGTAGTCTGGCATCAGAGCGCCGATGAGGGCGTGACCCGCTTCGTGGTAGGCAACTAGAGTTTTGCGGCGTTCGCTCATCACCCGATCTTTCTTCTCGGGTCCGGCGAGGACGCGATCGATGGCATCGTTGACTTCATCCATGGAGATTTCCGTCAAATTGCGCCGTGCTGCCAAAATTGCCGCTTCGTTGAGCAAGTTGGATAAATCCGCTCCAGTGAATCCCGGCGTCCGACGGGCGATGCGTTCGAGATCCACATCTTTGGCGAGGGTTTTGCCCCGCGCGTGAACTTTGAGAATTTCCAAACGTCCGGCATAGTCGGGGCGATCAACCACCACTTGGCGATCGAAGCGACCGGGACGCATCAACGCCGCATCCAGTACGTCGGGACGGTTGGTCGCAGCAATGATGATAATGCCCGTATTGCCCTCGAAACCGTCCATTTCCGTCAGCAATTGGTTCAGGGTTTGTTCCCGTTCGTCGTTACCGCCGCCCAAACCCGCACCGCGTTGGCGACCCACCGCGTCGATTTCATCAATGAAGACGATACAAGGAGCGTTGGATTTGGCTTGCTCGAACAGGTCGCGCACCCGAGACGCACCCACCCCGACGAACATTTCCACGAATTCCGAACCGGAAATAGAGAAAAACGGAACGCCTGCTTCTCCGGCAACGGCTTTAGCGAGCAGGGTTTTACCCGTTCCCGGAGGTCCGACGAGGAGAACGCCTTTGGGGATTTTCGCGCCCACTGCGGTAAAGCGATCGGCATTTTTCAGGAAGTCTACCACTTCCGCCAATTCCAGCTTGGCTTGCTCGATGCCCGCCACATCCCCGAAGGTGACTTGGGTTTGGGGTTCCATCTGCACTCGGGCTTTCGATTTACCGAAGTTCATGGCTTGGCTGCCCGGTCCGCTTTGGGCGCGACGCAATAGGAAGAACAAACCCACCAGCAGCAAAATCGGGAAGAACAAGCTACTGAACGCCCGCAGCCAGAAGCCATCGTCGCTTTGGGGCATCACCCGCACGTCCAGGTTTTTATTCGTCAAAATCTGAATCAGTTCGGGATCGTTGGGCAGGTTGACCGAAATCTTGCCGCTGCCTTCGGGGTCGGTGTAGAGGGCTTGGGTGCGATCGGCACTGATGCTCACCGTTCCTTCTACCTGTCCGCTTTCAACGGCTTTAATAAAGTCGCTGTATCTCGCTGTTTTTCTCGCTTGGGGTTGTTGGTCTAAAAAGGCTGTGGCTAAGGCGATGACGACGATCGCCAACAGCACGTACAGCCCCGTATTTCTCCACCGTTTACTCACCGAGGTTCGTCCTCCTATTTCGTGTTTATCGATTGAGTCTTACTTTTAAGGATTTCATCTATGTTTACTAATCTTAACGTTAGATTCAGAATTCGGCTAGGGGTTGGTGTCCCCCGCTATGCTTTCTTTGAAAGGGGTGGTGGATACGACCGCTGGGGCTACGCCCATACCAACTGCCCGATGCGCTCGGGTTCCTCGCACAGCCAATGGGGATTTTGGGCAGTTGCGTCGAAAATCGACGAAGTTTGAAAGGGCTCAAATTGGCCTGCGGCTGCCGCGTCTGCCGTTTTGGCGAGGAGCGATCGCACTTTTTCTTGACATACTCACCGTCCTAAAGGCGCGGTGATTCTTGACACTTCACCGGGTCTTGCTACCGAAGTAGTCTGACAGTCCCTCGATGTCCGTTTAGAG
>DVED01000037.1 GCA_015295945.1 Oscillatoriales cyanobacterium M59_W2019_021
ACTTGGCAACCGTAGAGGAGGATTTCGGCATTCTCGGCGATCGATAGCCCCCAACTTCGCAACAACCAAGTGTATCGCTCTATTGTATTAATATTGAGAATACTACTGCCAGAATATAGACCCCCTGGGAAACCGTGGGAGATGATGTGTAGTGAGCTAAGGTCACGGCGTCCTCGCAATGCCTGGGTAATCTGTGCGATGCCATCTTCGGCAGGATGGAGGATGACGACTTCCATGCCTTCTCGCACTCCCGCCGCTAAGGTGGCAGAGTGGGGAATGTTGGCATCGATAAAGACTAAGCTTTTGCCAAAATTGGTAGATCCGATCGCCATGGTTGGCAAGCTGGAACTGTTGAACATACTATACCAAGTCAAAAAAGGTGTGGGATGTCTGGGATGGTTATCCATCCCGCCAAAGGTTTAAACCCTTAGCCGATCGCTAAAGTCGTTTGAAGACGACTGCGTAAGTCATCAAGAAAGTGGCAGATCTCAGCGAGTGTTTGTACTCAGAATCGGACAAACGGTGTAGAAAGGCAACTCGTGTCGAAAGAAATCTCGCGAAGACCTAGAAAACATAACACTTTTTGAGGTTTATATCGATCGCACTGTGACGATCCCGAAATTGGCACACAAAAAATTGATCGCACGTAGTGGACTCGATTTCGAGTCTACTTCAGGCAATTCAAAAGTTAAAGAGCTAGATTATCAAGGCTTTGCAGGGTTTGAAGCGAAAAATAGAACTGCGAGTAGTTATAAGAAGCCTATTAAACAACTTGACAGAATTTTACCCGATCGCCGCCAGCCTGTCAAGTGCCGATTCTCTCGTTCTCTAAATGAGAATAGCGTCAATAATATTCGATCAAAAATATAGATGTTTATCGATATTCATTCGATATTTAAAAGAAAACAAACAAAGCTATAAGCTTAAGCAATCAAAAATCGCGTATTATCTGATAACGATAGAAGACTGGGAGAAGCATTTGCATAAACTGTATCAACAGGGGTTTAAAGAAAGAGGGAGTATCACCCTCTTTCCGATCGGATTCGATCGTCGCTCTTTTTAACTTTGCGTCACCACTTCTTTATCCTTCGCCAAAAACTTCTCCAACTCCGTCAAAGCATCGGCATCCACTTTCGTTTGCATCGGGCAGAATTTCGGTCCGCACATCGAACAGAATTCCGCCGTTTTGTAGATATCTGCGGGTAACGTTTCGTCGTGGTATTCGCGAGCGCGTTCCGGATCGAGGGATAATTCAAACTGGCGGTTCCAGTCGAAATTATACCGCGCGGCAGACAATTCGTCATCGCGATCACGCGCTCCCGGACGGTGGCGGGCGATATCGGCAGCGTGGGCGGCAATTTTATAGGCAATCAAGCCATTACGGACATCTTCAGCATCGGGCAACCCTAAATGCTCCTTCGGCGTCACGTAGCACAGCATCGCCGTCCCGTACCATCCCGCCATCGCCGCCCCGATCGCCGACGTGATATGGTCGTAACCGGGGGCAATATCCGTCACCAACGGACCCAACACGTAGAAGGGCGCTTCGGAACACTCTTCCATCTGCTTCTTGACGTTGAATTCGATTTGATCCATCGGCACGTGTCCGGGACCTTCCACCATCACCTGCACGTCCTGTTCCCAGGCGCGGCGGGTCAGTTGTCCCAAGGTTTTCAACTCCGCTAACTGGGCGTCGTCGGAGGCGTCGTGGGTGCATCCCGGACGCAGAGAGTCGCCCAAACTGAAGGAAACGTCGTACTTCTTGAAGATTTCGATGATGTCGTCGAAGTGGGTGTACAGCGGATTTTGCTGGTGATGGTGCAGCATCCACCGGGCGATAATACCGCCGCCTCGCGAGACGATGCCCGTAATCCGACTTTTCACCAACGGCAGGTGTTCGATAAGAATCCCCGCGTGGATGGTCATGTAGTCCACCCCTTGCTGGGCGTGTTTCTCGATGATGTGGAGGAAATCATCGGGGGTGAGGTTTTCCATCTTACCGTGGACGCTTTCCAACGCTTGGTAGATGGGAACCGTACCGATGGGAACCGGGGAAGCGTTGATAATGGCGGTGCGAATTTCGTCTAAATTGCCGCCCCCGGTGGATAAATCCATGACGGTATCCGCGCCGTATTTGACTGCCAGGTGCAGCTTGGCAACTTCTTCGTCTAAGTTGGAGGAGTTGGGAGACGCGCCGATGTTAGCGTTGACTTTGCACTTGGCGGCAATCCCAATTGCCATGGGTTCCAAGTTGACGTGGTTGATATTGGCTGGGATAATCATCCGTCCTCGCGCCACTTCTTCCCGAATCAAGTCCGCCGGCAGGTTTTCCCGTTGGGCGACGTAGTGCATCTCTTCGGTAATGACGCCTTGACGCGCGTAGTGCATCTGGGAGACATTGGCTTGTCCCCGGCGCTTGGCAACCCATTCTGTTCGCATACGTTGTATCCTCAATTAACAGCTTCCCTCCGCCGGTATTAGCCGGACTCAGGTTCTAAGGGTGTAATCTCAGCCCGTGGCGTCGGGCACCCCTAGCTCGATCATTCAATTGTATCGCGTTGTGTGGGTTGGGGGAATTGGGCGATCGTAATTCGTAATTTATATCATTTATTCTTAACGGGCGATC
>DVED01000059.1 GCA_015295945.1 Oscillatoriales cyanobacterium M59_W2019_021
CGATCGTCGGTATCCTCAGAACAGCCCTGCGTCGAGGTTTGGGAGGGAAAACGAGCAGCGGCTACGGATTAGCCTATCAACCGAAGAACCAATACGATTTGAGCGCCTACTTGACGGGTCGGGGAACGAACCCCGTTCTATTGGGCAAAGACCCCGAATTTCGCCCGAACCTCTTTAAGGCGGCTTTGCGCGGTCATACGCGGCGTTTGCTGGCTGGTTGCTCCTCTCAAGTCGATCGCCTTGTTGGGGAACTGTTTGGCAGCACGAAAGCACCCGCTCGCATAGAGATTTACTGGGATGGCCAGTTACCTTCCCAGTCAACACCGACCTACGATATCAAAGGCACGCTGTGGATGAGCGCCCCAGAAGCGAAAGAGCGACAATTGCTTGAGTTGGTGTTTCAATTTGCCTACACGATGGGGGGCTTCGGCAAGTCCTGGCGGCGAGTGTGGCACGAAATGTTTTATCACAGGGGATACAACAAGGACATCGGCTGTCACTGGGAATCGGATGAAGATTGGCTCAACGAGATTCAGACGCCGGAACAACTAACAAAGTTTCTAAATCGCGTGGAGAAAGTTTGTCAGCAATATTGCGGTGGTAATACGTCTCAACCGATGGATTGGCGGGAAGCTTGGCATCGAGATCGCGTCGCGGTTTATGCTGCGGTGACACAGCAATCTCGGGCGATCGAATTATTCCACGACGAAACCTTTAAAACCACTCCTGCAATCGGAGGGAAAAATCCAGGGGACGATCGTCCAAAGTACGTTAGTTCGGTTTGGCATCGGATGTTACCCATCTCCGACAATCGGTATTTGGAAATCGTCACTGTATTTCACGGCGATCGCTCTCAATGGTATCGAAATGGAGACAGTCAACTTCAATCGTTTGCAAACGAGTTAGCTGGGAAAAATCTGAAACGGGTTTGGGGAAATCTTCACCCTTAATGTCGATCTTTGCGATCGACGCACCGCAACTCTGTAAACTTCTCTTCAGAACTTTATTAACGCAATGGCTAAAATTTTAATTTCATCTTTGGGTGCGGGTTCTCTCGATCGGAATAATACTGCGGCACGAGCTTATCGAACGGCAACGTACCGAATGAACGATGACGGTCAAGACTATACCAAAAGCTTTATCGCCTCTGTCCTTTACGAGCATTTAGAATTAGACGGTGTTATCTTTCTCGGTACTGTCAAGTCGATGTGGGAGGAAGTTTATCGAGTTTTTAGCCAAGAGAGTGCTAGCGGGTTTCAAGAAGAAGAGTGGCTGGGGCTGGCGGAGCAAATCGAAAGCCTCGATCGCCGTAGTTCTCTGGATTCTCTTGACTTGACTCCGGTGGAAAATGTCTTGGGCGATCGATCGAAATGTATCTTAATTAAATACGGTTTAGATGAAGCAGAACTCCAGGAGAATCTCGATCGCATTCTAAAAATTGTCGATGACCTCCAAGAAGGAGACGAGCTATATATTGACATCACGCATTCTTTTCGCTCTCTGTCAGTCTTTTTATTGCTTGTCCTGATCTTTTTAAACGATCTCGAGCAGGAGAAGAAGATTAAAATCCAAGGAGTCTTCTATGGAATGCTAGATGTCATCGGAGAACTTGGGTACGCACCCGTGGTCAACCTGAAATCGCTTTTCGATTTAACTCAATGGATTAAAGGTGCTTATAGCTTGAAAAATTTTGGCAATGGTTACTTGATTTCTCAACTTTTGGAGCAAGAAGGGGAGACAGAACTCGCCGATCGTATCAATAAACTATCTGAAGCAATCAACATTAATTATCTACAGACAATTAAGCAGCACAGTATCGATCTGAAAGCATCGCTGAAAAATCGAGGTTCGAGTAGTCCGTTCAAATATTTAAGAAATATTCTGGAAAAATTTACCGAACAATTTTCTAGTCGATCGGAACGAGAATCTGATTTTCAGCTAAAACTGGCTGGGTGGTATTTTGAGAACAAACGCTATGCAACGGGTTATATCACGTTAACAGAGGCGATTATTACCTATCTTTGCGAACTCTATGGCAAAAATCTTAGAGCGAAATCAGATCGAGAAGAAATGAAGGATTTTCTCCATCAATATAACTATACAGAATTAGCAAAACTTTACTTTAAGGTTAATCCGATTCGCAATGGTATTGCTCATGCTGTGATCGATGGTAGAAGAGCTAGCTATGCAGATGCGGTCGATCGGGCTAAAGAATACCATCAACAAGCTAAAAAAACGTCAGTTTTGGTTAAGCAATCGCCGGTAATACCCGCTCTAGGCGAAGAGAAGGCTTTTTGGGCTGGTGGCAATAGGCAATCAGTCCAGCCAACA
>DVED01000109.1 GCA_015295945.1 Oscillatoriales cyanobacterium M59_W2019_021
CTGTTGGCTGGACTGATTGCCTATTGCCACCAGCCCAAAAAGCCTTCTCTTCGCCTAGAGCGGGTATTACCGGCGATTGCTTAACCAAAACTGACGTTATCAGAAATAACGGGTTTGCCACTTTATGTTTTAGATAAGATTAAATATTGATCGGATGGGACAGAGATTCCCGATGCCGAATATCGACAAATTCACCAACAAATTTTATCGAGTGATCGATGGATTCTCGATGGATTTGGCTCCCTAGAAACCATCTGGTTACAACTGGATGCAGCGGATAGTCTTATTTTTCTCGATTTACCGCTATCCGTTCATTTTGGGTGGGTCACCAAACGACTCCTAACGGGATATTTTCAGCCGCCGGAAGGTTGGTCCCCAAATAGTCCGATTTGGCAAAGTTCGATGCAGAGTTATCGCGTGCTGTGGTTGTGCCACCAGCGTTTAACCCCCAAATATCGGGAGTATGTCGATCGGGTAAAACGTGACAAAAGCGTTTATCATATTCGATCGATCGCCCAGATTTCGCAGTTTATTGAGGCGATCGAGAATGAGAATTGGGATTGATGTACCAGTTTAATTTTTTTCCGATCGCATCAGGGGAACGACGATCGATCGTCTACATTGCCTAACAGTTCCCTTAACCTGAAAACCAGCTTGCAGAAACGCAGTATTCATACAAGGCTTTGTTACAATTTCGTTTTCTAACAATACTAGAATTTATATTTGAGTAACCCAGCATTCTCATGGAATCCGAGAGTAAGGCTGCCGTATCTACACTATTCCCGAAAAAAGATGAATTCCCGACAATATAAAACAGCTTAGATTTGTTTTTTAAAACAGATCTAATTGAACTTAGATGTAAGTGCATATCGTGAAAATACTTTAAAACGTAAATTGATAAAATATTTGAATTTTTTCCATCGGACATTTTTATATTTTTTACAGTTGAGAAAACTCGATCGGGAAGTTTTTCTTCCTGCATCGTCCAAGAGTGAAGACGGCTAGTTGCAATTCCCCAAGTACCACCAATGGCTAACCAATCTAGTTCGCCTGCTTCTTTGGCTTCATGGAGAAATTTTGTCCAATACATATAGGGACGCAGTTCGCGAATATAACTCATTCGATTTGGATACGGGGGTGAAGTTATAACTTTATCGAACTTGAGTTTCTGCGAACTGATGATATTTCGAGAATCCATTTTTAGCACCTTAGCGCGACCGACAAAGTTCTGTTTAGCAGAGGCGATGGCAAACTCAATAATTTCTAAAAAGAGTTGTTCGATATGTTCAAATTTATGGTGAATAACTCTATCTTGAAATGACATAGAAACATGATTAAAGGCGGCTGATGAAGTTTCAATAATCAAACGAGAGAACGCAATCCAAACAAGACTATATTCATAACCGTCTTCAGGTTCTCCGAATCGATCAACCAGGGTAGTTCGCAAAGCTGCAATAATTTTTAGTGTATCGCCAGACCACCAGCGATCGATTTTGAAAATTTTGGGCGTCCAATTATCTCGATTTAGGTAATTTTTGTACTCTTTTAAAACTTGACTTACTTTTTCTCGCATATCCATTAGGCTATCGTCAGTATAATTGCGAGATTTAGCATTACCCAGCCAAATTAAAAATGGGTTAATATCAAATGAATAAGCTTGATGTCCTCGTGCGGCTGCTACGAGTCCGGTTGTAGCTGTCCCCGAAAAAGGGTCGAGAATAATTTCTTCAGTATTGGATGACTCCAAAATATTTTCAACCAGCTTGACACCATAGGCTGGTGTTAATCGCAGCCATCCATGCCGTCCGAGATTGCGATTAGCCTTAAAGGTATAATCCGATCGTTGTGGAATGCTAGCTCTCATCACTCCGCTCTCAGTAAAATTTCTAAGGTGCTGTAAACTTCGCTTTTAATAACCTCAGAGTTTCGATGGAAGAAATCAGCCAAGTCATATCCTAAAACTTCATGAGAAAAAACAAACAGCGAAATTTGACTGCTCCCAGATGTCGTGCCAATAATAATACCACCTCGACTATTCCGATAGCGCAGCACTAAATCGGCATCAATTTGAGCGGAAAAAATGGCAAAGACGGGCAAGTAGCCATTTGCCCAAGCAACCGCAATATTATCAATATCCGCATTTTGTCGCTTGCTATCTTTACTTTTATATCCTTGTCGGACTTCAAACACGGCTCCGTTAGCGGGTGCGGGTACACCTAGATAAATACTATAGTCTGCTATCCACTGATTTACTCTTGCTTTAACGTCAAGATTCTGAATTTTGCTTAATTCTAGTCGCGCATCCAATGATAAAGTTTTATTTTTGCCAGTTTTAGTTGTTGTAATGTAAGACCACAAAGCAAATTTTGGATCTTCGTATTGCGTTCGATCGATGACAATCTGTCTGAATAGATTTTCACAGCCTTTTCCAATCTGTCGGTAAACCGAAGTCATGCCTCCCGCAGCTTTGTGCGCGGCATACATCAAATCTGAGTCAAGACCAATCCACGAATAGAATGGGTCGGCTCCGTAGATAGATAAGAACCGCGCTAGATCTAGCCCCTCTTCTCTACTTCCCAACCCGAATTTAGGTTTGTATCGTCTGCATACCTTTATCGGATCTAAAAACCTTTTGAGGTAAAGGGTTTCATCGGTCACAGCAAATCTTACATTTTTTATTGAACCAGTAAAGTATAACGTGGAAGGGTGCAAATCGCCTAGCCTTTCCGATCGCCCTACGATCGAACTTAATTACGGGATAAAAATTCGCCTTGCACCTCGATAAAGATCGATCTCGAGTACAATTTCAATCAAACTTTCAACACACTGACCTCGATATTCGGAGTCGCTGAGTATACGATCTGCATTACCAATCGTGACGACGGGTAAGGATGTTGGGATATTTTCTTCACGCATCACTTGTTCTAGAGAATTTTCACCTTTCATGCTGCGGTTGGCTGTAAGCAAAAGCATTTGCTTTTCTTGAGCGAATCGCCAAACCATC
>DVED01000210.1 GCA_015295945.1 Oscillatoriales cyanobacterium M59_W2019_021
CGATAATTCCGATGATATCAAAACCGGGCTAACGATCCCAACCGATCTTTAAGGTTTTGAGGGGAATGTCGGCGGGACTGGTATGAATGAAAAAAGTTGAGCAAAGGGCGGTCGCAAACAGAAGCCGTAGCGTTTTCCATTTAAAAACGGACATCAATTTTTGGGGGTTGAGTGGAAGATCGAACGGTCTATCTTTTCCGAAAATCGGAAACGTTAAATCGATCTTCAGAAAGATTGGGTGGCGCCAAGCTCGGGCAAGGCAAGCGAGAACGGCAGGGCTGGAGACGATCTAGATACTTTCCAGATTGTCATTTTTATAACTGTTTCTATGCGATCGAGATCTCTATCCCATGGCGATCTCGATCGCCATCGCTCGTTTTTCCTCAGATATGTCTGTTTTTCTAGATACAAAATTTTCTCAAATTCGATTCCGGCGATCGCCTTTTAATGGCGGTTTCTCTCGACTGGACAATCTCGACTGAAAGTCTTGCCAGCCTCGTTTCTTTTTGTTAATCTATATGTAGACAACGTTGTTACCCGCCGTCAATATCGCCAGCCAACCTTTTATAAAAGGCTGGCTTATAATTTTTTTAGAGAATTTCGTCAAAACTCTATAGGCAATCTTTAAAATATATATTCATCAAAAATCGATCAAAAATTCTCAGTGTTGCCAGTAGTCTTTCGTAGGTTGGGTCGAGGAACGAATCTAACATTTGTCGGCTTTATTGGGTCTCGCTATCCCTCTACCCAATCTTCAGTTTTAAGCTTGCCAGCCGATTACGTAGCGAGTAGTGCATTAACTGACAGCTTCTTATAAAATTTCTACGATTCCCCGTTCTCCATCGACGCGCACTCGCTGTCCGTCCCGAAAGCAACGGGTTGCCCCCTCGATATCCATCACCGCCGGAATGCCGTACTCTCGCGCCACGATCGCCCCGTGAGACAGACATCCTCCCACTTCGGCAACCAATCCCCCCGCCTTCGCCAACAGCGGCGCCCAACCCGAATCGGTGTAGGGAACCACTAAAATTGTAGCGCGATCGATCCCCGCAATTCCTTGAAGATTTCGCAACACTTTCACCGTTCCTTCCACCAGTCCCGCACTGGCGCCAATGCCTTGTAAAACGGATTGAGCTTGTAACGAACTCATCCCTAAATTGGCGATCGCCGGAGGTTTTCCGTAGGTCACAGAAGGGATATTTTCTAATTGTCGATCGCCCTCGAGTTGCGATCTGCGATGTTCGATGGATGCCGATAAATTCTCGTTCCAATTACCATCAGTTGCGGAAACCCAACGCCGGACTTCCTCAAAAGTGAGGAAAAAAATATCGCCCGGGCGATCGAACGTTCCTTTCTGCAATCCTAGCTGTTCTAACGCCACGAAACTCCACCGCAGTTGCGCCAATAGTTGACTGTAAACCTCAGTAACTTTCCCCTTCAAACGCACGAATTTTTGCACGATATTCGCTTTCCCCTCGCTTTTTTGGGGCGACGAACTTTCCGGGGGCGGATTCCAGAC
Organism: Oscillatoriales cyanobacterium M59_W2019_021; assembly: GCA_015295945.1. Classification (GTDB taxonomy): domain Bacteria; phylum Cyanobacteriota; class Cyanobacteriia; order Cyanobacteriales; family Geitlerinemataceae; genus DVED01. The sequence goes on from DVED01000210.1 coordinate 1,520, forward strand.
AAATTCGGCAAAAAGTTCTCGCAGCGGATGGGGATCTTCCTTCCAAGTGGGGATAGAAATATCCGTTCCCACTTCGCTTAAATAGCCGTACCGATCGACCAATTGGTCAAAACTTGCAAAAATGCGATCGCCTTCTGTCATTTCCGCAAGTTTGGCAAATAAAATGGCTGCATTTCTCCGATCTTCAGCCAACGATGATTCGACGGAATTGGGTAACAGATATCGCGCCGCATCGGCAACTTTTCGCAGCGATCGCAACACGGCAACTTCCGGCATATAACGGTAGTCCAATTCGCCATCGTCTACCTTAAAAATCGCTTTAAAAATCGCTAGACTTAACGGCGATAAAATGTTATAATAAGTTGCCAATTTTAAACTTTTTAAAATCTCGTCAATGCGATCGATCAGTTGAGCTTTAGACAGTAGTGGTTCGACGGAATCGGGCGAAATTCGCGCGGCGGGATGGGCTTCGAGGCGATCGAGTAAGGGCGCGAAAACGTGGCGGTAATCCCGTCGAAACTCTCGCCCCACCACCAACGGACGACGGGCTAAACGCAACAAACCGGGGACATTTTGCAGAGTCGATCGCCAAGACGGTTTGCTCATCCGACTGCCTCGGGTGAGGAAGTCCAAACTTTCCGGCGGCAACCCCATTCTTTGGAAAATTTCCCCCAATAACGACGCATTAAAATAAGCGTGGGAATAATGCAGTGTTGCCGTTTCCTCGAAGTCCAAATCTCGAGCGCGATCGCCCAGAACGATCGTAAAAATTTCCCCCCAAACCCCACAAGTGAGCGGGCGATTGATCGACCAAGTTAAAGGACAAATCGCGCCGGGAATCACTTCTGCGGCAATTTTTCGCGTCCAAATCGGCAGTAACGTCGAAATCGGACGGCACTGCAAAATCCACAACTGCTGCCCGTCGTAACTCCATTCGAGATCCTGGGGAACTTGTCCGTAGCGGTATTCCAACTGACGGGCAACCGCCGCCACCTGTCGCAACAAATTGGGCGGCACATCTCCGGTTTCCCCCTCAATTACCCATTGGGGAGGCGTTTGCAACTCCGATAAAGGGGTCGTCGCCGAGATCGCTCCTGACGGCACGAATACCCGATACCGTTCCGGCGTCACCTGCCCCGACACCACCCGCGTCGCCTCTCCCGGTAACGCTTCGATCGCCACCGCCTCGCCGTGACGGGTAACGGGATCGCGACTGAACGCCACGCCGGAAAACACCCCCCGCACTTGCTGCTGCACCACAACTGCCATCGCCGACTCGCCAACGCCGCGATCGAGTCGATATTGAATCGCCCCCAACCGATCGTAAGATGCCAAACACCGGGCGATCGCTTCCTCCAACTCCTCCCGCGAGGTAACGTGCAGAATACTCTCGTACTGCCCCGCTGCCGATGCCCGTTCCGAATCTTCCCCAATCGCCGACGATCGCACCACCAACGGCTGTTCTACCGACGGCTGCAACGACACCAACAGCGGTTCGGGATCGTCCCCCGGCAGCAACACCCAACCCTGGGGAACCGGATATCCCCACCGCAACAGTTGGGATAAGTTTGCCGCCTTTTGCCCCACGCGATCGGCTTTGAGAGGCTTATTTAGGGGAATTAAGGCTTTATCGGCGCGAAAAAAGCGAAACATAGCACGAGTGTTCGATCGTCCTTCTTCGGGTGGCAAATCCAAATCGTCGGGAATGCGGCGGTAAATCCAGTACATCAAGGCACACAGGGCGATCGTCGCTCCAATTCTCGCCCCTTCTTGAGAATGCAGCAATGCCACGACGACAGGCAAGATAACTAACATACTATTGCGTCCCTGGCGGCGTTCCCGAAAAATCGTAAACCCAATCCCGCCGATGACGAACGCGAAAATTGCCACCCACAGATCGTGAGCGACAATTCCCCATGTCACGTTGGTAGTTCCCGCCCCCTTGCCGCCCCAATACCGCCCCATCACCAAGGCAATTAGGGCGACAATTTCCCATTCCGAGTGGGGTGGAAAAAACAGCCGTGCCAGCAACACCGCCGCAATGCCCTTCCCCGCCTCCGACAACACTGCCAGAATTCCCGCCAACCGTCCCCCATGATAGAACGCTGCTGAAACGCTGATATTTCCCGTTCCCTGGCGGGCGAGTTTCTTCTGCGTCAGCGCAAAGGTTATCCAATCGATGAGGGGGAATGCCCCCAGCAACGGACACAGCGTAAAAATTAGCAGCACACCCCAAACTTGTGTCAAGGTCATAGCGAAAGCGGCGATCGACATTCTTATTGTATGGGGTTTAAGTCTAGTGACGATCTCGATCTATTGAATCCGATCTCCGAATGTTAAGTTAAAATAAACAATGAATGCTCGAGAACAGCGATGAAGCTACCGAACGGTCACAAAGCAGATTTAGGTGATAAACTCGAGCGCTACTCGCTGAATCCCGACCACCCTAAAGGCAAACATAAAGCCTTGTTATTTGAAAAGCGATTAGGCATTACGCTTAAAAACAAAGACATTTTGGAGCAAGCCCTCCGGGAGGCAGCCCGAGAAGGCGAAGCAGAATTCTATAAAATAGATCCCTATGGTACGCACTACGATCTAGAGTTTTCACTGAAGACTGATGTGGGTAGTTCTCTAATTTTAAGTTGTTGGATCGTTCGCGTCACTGAAGATTTTCCACGTTTAACCAACACGTACCCAATCGATCCCTAAACTGACGATGGACTCAATTCAAGACTACGACCTGGTTGTATTGCTCGAAGATCGAGCCGCAACCCATAAAACAACCCATCAGCCGATTCTATTACGGCGCGGTCAGGTGGGAACGGTTTTGATGTCTTTTGAAGGGGTCGCATTTTTAGTCGATTTTACCGACAGTCAAGGAAACACATTTGCCATGGAGTCGATCGAAGCCGATCGACTGCTCCGTTTAATTTACGAACCGATGGCGATCGCTGCCTAATGGATTTAGCATTTATCCCCCACCTCAGAAATCGAAATTCGATCGCCTCTTGATTTCTGCGATTTGACATGATACTATATTCATAGTGAAAAAGGTGTGCTAATATAACCTATTTTCACAAAGTTTCAGATTCATACTTTGCTTCGCTCTACACTTGAATTAACAGCGTCATTGAGTATTCCCCAGGCGAAATCTCATACGGAAGTTGAATCGTCACGTTACCATTGTCATCGACGATCGCCTTCACTTCCACCGTCATAATTCGAGCTTCAATATCGCCATTTTCCGTCTCGATGCGGACGGTCGATCGAGCGCGCAGATATTGACGGGGATTTCCTCGGACGGCTTGACTGAAATCGTATTCATCGAGCAGATCTTCGTCCGGAAGTTCGGGTTGAGAGATGAATCTAGAGTCCTCGTTCATAACAACGCTTTTCGGATGGGGTGGCACATCTGGCACTGATGATGCGAATGGTTGCACCGCGATCGCTTCGGGACGACTAACAACAATCTGCGACATCTCTTGTAAAATCGCCTGTGTCACAGAACGATTGGATAATTCCGCCGGACGATCGGCGTGTGGCATTTCTTTAGAATAGGGTGAGATCCATTACAATTACAATTAAAGAATAATGCCAAAAAATTTGATATGCAACGGCTTGCAGAAATGACGATCGAGGATCTCAGAGCGCTGATTTTGCAGATCCTTCAAGAACAGCAACAACACTATATTTGGAATCGATCGATACGATCGCTCGATGAGATTTTGGATTCGATTGATCGCTCTATGTGGACACCCCCACCCGGCGCGAAATCGACGATGGAGTTATTGCGCGAGGATCGCTCTCGATGACCGAGCGGTATGTTGTCGATACCA
>DVED01000153.1 GCA_015295945.1 Oscillatoriales cyanobacterium M59_W2019_021
ACCAGCCCAAAAAGCCTTCTCTTCGCCTAGAGCGGGTATTACCGGCGATTGCTTAACCAAAACTGACGTTACTTAACCTCAGTACGGGTTAAGCAAAACCCTGTATCCCTTGTTGGGGTTTGGGGTTTGTAATTGCTAGTCGCGCTTTTGCTTTCTTCTTCCCCTGCCTCCCCTGCCTCCCCTGCCTCCCCTGCCTCCCCGGCTTCCCCGGCTTCCCCTGCTCACCTTCACCGGAAGCTGTCTTATCCCGTACTGAGGTTACTTATTTGGTTGCGGCGTCATCCGCAGATACGGCTTAATTTCCCGAACGCCTTTGGGGAATTTCTGTTTCGCTTCTTCTGTAGGAATCGAAGGTACGACAACACAATCGTCACCATCTTTCCAGTTAACGGGGGTAGCAACGCTGTAGTTATCGGTGAGTTGCAGCGAGTCGATAACGCGGAGGATTTCATCGAAGTTGCGTCCGGTACTGGCGGGGTAGGTAATCGTCAGGCGCAGCTTTTTGGCAGGATCGATGATGAAAACCGATCGCACCGTCAGGTTGTTTAGAGAATTGGGGTGAATCATACCGTAGAGGTCGGCAACTTTGCGATCGGAGTCTGCCAAAATCGGGTAATTCACTGTGGTGGATTGGGTTTCGTTGATGTCACAAATCCAACCTTGGTGAGATTCGGCAGAATCGACGCTGAGGGCGATGGTTTTGACGTTGCGCTTTTCAAACTCCGGAGAGAGTTTGGCAACCTCACCGAGTTCGGTGGTGCAAACAGGGGTGTAGTCCGCCGGGTGCGAGAAGAGGACGACCCAACTATCTCCCGCCCATTCGTAGAAGTTAATCGGACCTTGGGAGGAATCTTGGGTAAAGTCAGGAACTTGGTCGCCGAGTTGCAGTGCCATATCGGGAATCCTAAATCTGTTGCTAAATGAACATTTTGGGAGTTTAACTTAAAAATCTTCTCATACAACTCCGGTTTCTCCATCGGATTTTAGCGATTTTTAATAATCGCTCTCGCTATCGCCCTTTCTTTGGTCTTTCCCTGACAAAGCGAGTTAACGATCGCCCCGAATATACTAATATGACGAATACATTCAATTTATTGTGCGTGCTTCGTGTTTCAACTCTTGTATCCGTTCGTTCGAGCCCTGCAACCGTTCCTCGTCCCGATCTGCTTTGTCTGTGCCTGGACGATCGTCCTATTAGCGATTTCCAGCGTCTGGAGGGCGATCGCCGCTACCTCAGCACGAGCAAAGCAAATGCACCAAATCCCCTGTGCGAATTGCGTGTTTTTCACCAACGATTATCGTCTCAAATGTCCGGTGAATCCCAAAGGAGCGATGACGGAAACGGTGATCGACTGTCCGGATTATCGATCGAGATGAAAGTTATTGGTCATTGGTAGTTATTGGTAGAAACGCACCATCACCCTAATCGGGAAATTCGATGAGTTTATTTTTAGAAGATAATCCCGATTTGATGGCGATTTGAGATTTGGGAATTCCCAGGTGTTTGGATAAAATCGAAATCAGTTCTCGGTTGGCTTTACCCTCAACGGGGGGAGATTGCAATTGCACGGTCAAACTGCCATCTTCTTCTTCGGTAATACTGGCTTGTTTGGAATTGGGTTTAACTCGAACTTGCAAAATTGCCATATCACCACTAACAACTAACCACTAACAACTAACTACTAATTTTTCGGATGAAACTGGCGGTACAGCATAGCCCCAACGGGTTTTCCCCCCAACAAATGCTGCTCGATAATGGCGATCGCCTCTCCAGGATGAACTCGCGAGTACCAAATTTCCTCGGGCAATACCAGCACCATCGGACCATTTCCGCATTGTCCCAAACAGCCACAGCCGCGAACGGGAATATCGGCGATCGGATGCGCTTGAAATGCGGCTAAAACTTCCGCCGAACCTTGTCGCTTACAGGTTCGATTTTGACAGATTAAGACTTGTTTTTTCATTCGTCATTGGTCACCGGTCATTTGTCATGCGGGATTGAGGAACTTTTAATTTTTTATTCTTCTGCTGCTCCCCTCGATATCTAACACCCTTTTCAATCTAAAATTTTCAGTTACGAACCGTACAAACTCGCCACGTATTCCCCATAGCCGTTATACGGTAGAGTCGGCACTCGTTCCCAGGACAGCATCGGACCGGTACTCACCACCCGCTCGGTAGCTTGCGACCAACGCGGGTGGGGTTTGGTCGGGTTGACGTTCGCCTCGAAGTCGTATTCGGAAGGAACCAGAGTGTTCCAAAACGTGGCGGGTCGATCTTTAAGAAACTCGATTTTGACGATCGACTTTGCCCCTTTAAAACCGTACTTCCAGGGAATCACCATGCGAATGGGGGCACCGTGTTGTTTGGGTAGGGTATGACCGTAAATTCCCGTAGCGAAAAAGGCGAGATCGTTTGCCATTTCTTCAATTCGCAAACCTTCAGTGTAGGGCCAAGGCATACTCGCGGGTCGCCAACCGGGTCCGGTGGTAATTTTCGAGTCGTAGAACGAGGTAAACCGGACAAATTTTGCGTCTGAAGTGGGTTCGACGTCTTCTAACAGCAACCGCATGGGAAAACCCGCCCACGGAACGACCATCGCCCAAGCTTCTACGCAGCGAAATCGATAAATGCGTTCTTCGCTCTTGAATTTGCGCTGCAAGTCGTCTAAATCGTAAGTTTGGGGATTTTTCACCAATCCCGTCACTTCCACCTTCCAATCTTCGGTAGGTAAGGCTTGGGCATCCCGCCAAATAGATTTGTTGCCGCCAAACTCGTAAAAGTTATTGTAGCGGGCAGCGAGATCCCGTTGGGTGATGGGGCGGTCAACTTCGGCAAAGTTGGGATTGGTAGGAAGTTTACCCAGACTGACGGTTCCGGCAGTGGGGGAAATTGGGGCGTCGCTGCCGGAGTTTTGCTGGCAACCGGGCAAAGAAAGTGCTGCCGTACTGACTCCAGCACCGATGAGACTTTTGAGGAAGCGACGGCGATTAAAAAAAACGGCTTCTGGGGTAATGTGATTTTCGGAAATTTCCCAGGAGGGGGGGACTCGAAATAACATAATAAAACTCTCGTTAAAGAAGTATTTAGGAGCAAGTGTTTCGCATTGGCTATGCCTACAGGAGTTTGGTAGGGTGGGTTAGTCACAGGAATAATTTGTCAGAAAAACTAATTCGTTTGAATCAGTGCCGTAGCCCACTACCTGACGTTTTTTTTACACAATATACAGACATTTGACCCCACTCCTGAATTCGGTTTTGTCGAGGATGAAGATCAGTCTTGAATGTATTCCGTACCGTTAATTAAGGCAATTTCGGCACGAACGAATTCGCGTCCTAGATAGAGGGCGTGATCGAGACGACTGAGGGGACAAGGTTTAGTTTTTTCGGTAATTTTCATGCCGATTTCTTTGGCGGTACGTCCGGTAAAAATGGCGGTATGAGTGCGATCGACTTTGCCGCGAACGGGGATGGGTTTTCCGGTTTCCGGATCGAGAGCCAAGCCTTTATCGCTGATAATGTTGGTATAGTGTTTAGCGCAAATTAATCCGGCTTCGCGATCAAGATAGATAATAAAATATCCGTCGGGATCGAGGTCGATAAACCGTTGGGAAAGTTTGTTATCGATCGCGGCAAGTTGTTCGGCTTTGTTATTAGTCATTGGTCATCGCTCGTTTGGGGTTTGGGGTTAGATTGAGGAAAACTGCGAATTTTCTGGGGAAAGGATCTCAGAGCAGGGCTTCTGCCAAACTGTAGGCAATACAGCAGGAACGGCTGTCACCTAGTTCGCTTAAAGAACGCTGCATCTCCCGAAAACACGGTGGGCAAGGGCGAATTTACGATCTCGCCTGGGGGGTAGACTCATGAGATCGCTGCCCTTGACCACCCTACAGGAGCTATAGCGTTTTCGCTCGATTCTATGCTACTGTTGCGTACTTTCGCTAGTGGAGCAAGTGGAGTTCGTCGATCGAGGGTTTCCCCGCAGTTTGCGGAACACCCAGCCTTGGAACCGATCGATGTAAGTAAATAATACCGGAACCACCACTAGAGTTAACAGCGTTGAAGTCGAAAAACCGCCGATAACGGCGATCGCCATAGGAGATCGGGTTTCTCCAGTCGCTCCCAATTCTAAGGCGATCGGCAGCATCCCGGCAATGGTGGAAATGGTGGTCATCAAAATGGGACGCAAGCGGGAAACTCCTGCCTCGACAACGGCTTTAAATTGGGGCATTCCAGCTTGTTCGTTGGCCAGGGCGCAATCAACTAATAAAATGGCATTTTTTGTCACCAATCCCATCAATAATACGATACCGATTAACGCGAATAAACCCAATTCTTTTTGCGTTAATAATAGTCCCAACAATGCTCCGCCGATCGATAAAGGTAAGGCGACCAAAATCGTCATCGGATAGAGAAAATTGTTATAAAGCAGAACTAAAATGGCATAGATACATAGAACGGCTAATCCCAACGCCCCTAAAAAGCGACTGAAAATGTCGAGCATAATTTTGGCATCGCCGGAGGCTTGTTCGCTGACCCCTGGCGGTAGCGGATTCATGGCAGGGAGGGCTTTGACGGCGGCAATGGCATCGCCGAGGGACATTCCTTGTAAGTTGGCTTCTACTGCCACTTGGCGGGCGCGATCGAATCGTTGCACCTCTGCCGGACCGCTGCCTAGGGTAATTTGTGCCACCGAAGATAGGGGAACCAAAGTCCCATTTTGGCTGGGAACCCGCAGGTTTTTGAGGGTCTCGAAATCGTTGCGATATTCTTCGGCAATTTGAATGCGGATGGGAATTTGCCGATCGCTCAAGTCAAATTTGGCTAAGTTCGCTTCATTATCGCCCAAAGTTGCTAAGTTTGCCGTTCGGGCGATCGCCTGTACGGAAACACCTAAATCGGCAGCCCGTTCGAGATCCGGTCGAATCAAAATTTCTGGTTTAACTAAGCTGGCGCTGGAGGAAACTTCCACCAAACCGGAAATTTCTCGCATTTGTTTTTCCAGATCGTTTGCCGCTTGAGTTAACGCAGCGGGATTTTCGCTGGTGAGGACGATGGAAACATCCTTACTATTTCCCGCCCCGCCTCCGGCTTTAAAACTGATTCTCGCACCGGGAATTTCAACAAATTGGCGACGCATTTGTTGCTCGAATTCTTGTTGGCTGATGTCCCGTTCTTTGCGAGGTTTGAGGATGGTGTAGAGGGTGGCATTGTTAACTTTACCGTTGATGCCACCGCTACCAATTTGGGCGAATACAGTGTCGGTAGCAGCACTTTCTAACATCAATTTCGTCAAGCTATCGGCAACGTTTTCGGTTTCCGCTAAAGTAGAACCGGGGGGCAATTCGACTTCAACGGTACTCAATCCTCGATCTCCGCTATTAAATAATCCTTTGGGAATGTAGGGAACTAATTGCAAACTGCCGATAAAAAAGGCGATGGCGATTATCAGTGTCGTTATCCGATTGTGCAATGCCCAAGTTAACGCTTGACGGTACGGACTCGGACGCGGTTGCACGTTAAATTTAGAGGCAGGAGTTTCTATCTGCTTCGGTTTATCTTTGAGTAAGTATGCCGACAGCATCGGTGTCATCGTCGTGGCAACCAACGTCGAAAACATGGTGGAGACGGCAACCACCACCCCAAACGGTTGGAAAAACTGACCGGGAACCCCACCCATAAAGGCAACGGGTAAAAAGACAGCGACAATTGTCGCCGTTGTTGCCACCACCGCTAACCCAATTTCTTGTGCCGCATCCAATGCCGCTTTGAACGGTTTTTTCCCCATTTTTAGGTGGGTATCGATGTTTTCGATCATACAAATGGCATCGTCTACCAAGTTTCCCACCGCCAAAGATAGGGCTAACAAACTCATGCCATTGAGGGTGTAGTCGAGCATTTGCATCACCCAAAAGGTCGGGATGATCGACAGGGGTAATGCCACACCTGTAATTAACGTTGCCCGCCAATCTCGTAGAAATAGCCCGACGGTAATGGTGGTGAGAAGGCAACCGAGAATTAAGGCTTGAATCGTATCGGCATAAGATTCGCGAATGGCATCGGCTTCGGTAAATAGCAGTTCCAGTTTCACATCTTCCGGGAGAATTCCTGACTGCAATTTCTCCACTTCTTGCCGCACCCCTTCTTCTACGGAAACCAGGGTACTCCCGGTACTTCGCAATACGTTGAAGGCAACCACAGGCGTGCCGATTTCTTCGGGGTTTTTACCAGTGGTATCGCTTTCAGACAATTCGGCAATTTGTCTGGGTTCGGCGTAGCTGTCGGTGACTTCGCCCAAGGTGGAAAGGGGGACGGAACTGCCGCCGGGGAGGACGATGCGATAATCTTGTAAAACTTCGACGCTGGGGGCGCTACCGAGGGTGCGAATGCTTTTTTCCGTGCCGCCTGCTGTCGATCGCCCGCCGGATAAATTGGTATTGAGAGAACGGATTTGGTCGTTCACCTGGGTGGCGGTGATCTCTAACGCTGCCAAGCGATCGGGATTCAGTTGCACGGAAATTTCCCGATCGACCCCTCCCACCCGATCGATCTGCGCCACGCCGGGAACGGTCAGCAGAGCGCGGCTAATTTGCCGATCGACCAAGTTACTCAATTCTTCCACAGAACGCCGATCCGATACCACCGCGTAACCCATAATCGCCCCCCCGGAAAATTCGAGACGCTGGATCACCGGATCGTTGATATCCTGGGGTAAATCCTGGCGAATTTGAGAGATGGCGTTGCGAACGTCGTTGGTGACGCGATCGGTATCGGTTCCCAAAACGAAGTTAATGCTGGTGCGAGAAACCCCTTCGGTAACGGTCGATCGCAACTCGTCGATATTCCCCAACCCGGCAACGGCATCTTCGACTTTGCGCGTCACCTGGGTCTCTAATTCCGTCGGTCCGGCGCCCGGTTGCGTTACTGTCACGGAAACGACGGGAATATCGATATTGGGGTTTTCGTCGATACCCAACCCGAAAAACGACATCAACCCTACCACTGTCAAAATTAAAAACAGGACGAGGGTAGGAACGGGATTTTTAATCGACCAGGCGGAGAGGTTCATGGATTTGGGTAATGGGTAATGGGTAATGGGTAATAGGGTTTCTCGATTGCCTTCGAGGTAACGGGTGTTGAGTTGGTAGGGTGTGGTGAGGCACGAAACGCACCGGGGATTGACATCGGATTGAAAATTTTGGAATGGGTTATTTAGAGTCTTTCTCGATTTCCTTCATACAAAAGTTTGAATTTATCAACGTTCCTTGATTTAGTTATTTTAATTAATTTACAAATTTATGTAAACAGGATGGCACGAACGCGGGTAAAGTTGAGCGCGATCGAAGGGTAGGAAAATTGCTTGTCGGCTCGAACCCTCGATCGATAAGTGATTTGGAGATTTACCATCGATATCTTTTTAACAGCGATCGCTTAAAAAGTAGAGTTACAAAGTATGTCCGACGAACAAATGTATTAATACCTATTGCTTTGAGGCTGACGACATCGTTAAAGATTGTTTTCTTTTTTTGAAGATATTCCCGCTAGGCATTTTCTCAACGATGAAATCGGATTAGAATTATTGTCAATAAGTCTCAACGCACCAACGCTGTAACTCGCTGAATTTGAGTGTCGTTGGCGACCAGATTGAAACCAGCCTGGAGGCAAATCTTATGAAACCGATGGTTTGGCATCCTGAAGATCGGGATAGTAAAGTAAATTCCTATTTAGAAGAAGTCAATCACGCTCCCTATGGGGCGATCGCCATCCTCGTTCTCGCCTCGATTTGCGGACTCACCTTTTTATTCCTAATCGGTAGTCTGTAAATCGCGCAAACTTGGGTTGCTTGTTAACTAACTATCTCCTCCAAAGTTCTCGAGGCTGGTCTCAACAGGGCTAGCCTCCGATCGTATCTACCAGAAAGCAAAAGATTTGAAGTTCTAGCTTACCCATCTCTTAACTTATTACTTATTACTTACATTCACCCTGTCCCCCTCCTTCACATATCCCGCCCCTTTAAGCACGATCCGATCGCCCAATTCCAGACCGCTTTTCACCTCAACTTTGGCGTTGGTTAAATCGCCGTCGGCTTGACCCGTTACTTCCCCAACTTCCACCGTTTGGGCGATCGCGACATTATCCGCCCCCAGTTTGTAAACGATCGCGCCGCCGTCGGGTTGGGGCAACACCGCCGCAGCGGGAATCGTCAGCCCCGAAACGGAGTTAGTAGTAATCGTTGCCTTGAGAAACATTCCCGGACGCAGTGCCTCGTCGTCCGGTAGGTCGATTTTCACCGTAGCGATGCGGGTTTGCGGGTCGATCGTCGGCGCGATTTCCCGTACCGTTCCCCGCGATCGAATTCCCGGATCGGCATCGGAGCTAATTCGCACCGCATCCCCCGGTTGCACCTGGGGAAGTTGGGTTTCCGGCACTTGGGCGCGCAGTTCTAGCTGGGCATCGCGAATGATTTCAAACAACTTGCCGGAGTTGCTGGTGACATCCCCCACCCGTGCCATCCGCGTGGCGACGATGCCGCTTTGAGGAGCGCGAACCAGGGTTTGCTCCAATTGAGTTTCGATTTGGGCAACGCTCGCTCGTTCCCCCTGCACTCCCGCTCGAGCACTATCCACATTGGCTTGAGAGGCGCGGATATTGGCATCTTGGCTGTTGAGTTTGGCGCGAGCACTGTCCAAGTTGGCGCGAGCGTTGTCCTCTCGCGAGGTGGCATTGTCCACTTGCGATCGCGCATTCGTCACCCCGGCTTCGGCATTGGCAACTCCAGCTTCGGCATTCGTCACTTGAGCTTCGGCATTGCTCACCGCAGTATAAGCCGCCGCCAGATTGGCTCGAGCCACCCGCACGTCTTCTCGTGCCGTCAACACGTCCGTTTGCCGGAAGTCGAGTTCCTGTTGGCTAATTGCCCCGCTATTGGCTAAATTGCGATAGCGATCGAACTCTCTTTGAGCTTGTTCCAATCCCGCTTCGGCTCGTTCCACATTGGCTTGGGCTTGTTCGACTCCGGCTCGAGCTTGTTCGACTCCCGCTTTCGCCTGTTCCACCCCCGCCTCGGCTTGCTGCACCGCCGCTCGGGCTTGTTCCACCCCCGCTTGGGCCGCCGTACGTTCGGCTTGCGCTTGCAAAATTCCGGCTTCGGCTTGAGCGATGGCAGCTTCGAGTTCTTGACGAGTGGATCGCGCTTGCTCCACCCCCGCTTCGGCTTGGGCGACGCCTGCCGTTGCCGAGGTTACTTGAGACTGAGCGCGATCGATCTGGGTTTGCAACACGGAATCGTCCAGCACCGCCAACACCTGCCCCGCTTCTACATAATCCCCTTCATCCACCAACACCTCCACGATTTGCAACCCCGGTGCTTTGGGCAGAATCGGCAGCAAATCGTTGGCGTAGACCGTTCCGGTAACATCCAGGGTTCGATCGACGCTGGCAGCTTCCACCGTAGCTGTAGTAACGGTTTGAGCGGCTGCTGCCGTTTGGGGTGTGGCTGGCGAATCGGCTTTGTTCGCGGGACTGTTCGCCCTCGCACCCACGAAGGCGATAGCAAACCCGATGCCCAACCCGATGAATAAATTCCGCCATCCGGCAAAGCGATTGGGAGGAGGAGGCGGGGGAACTTCCCAATCCGATCGATCGTCGCCATGGCGAGCGAGTGGGGCGTCTAAAGTCTCGACGCTTTCCTGAAGTTCGGCAGACTGGGGTTCTGTAGAGTGAAGCTCTGACATGGTTGAAGAGATAGGAAGCTTATCCAAAGTGCGATCGCCGAAGCTAAGTCCCTCTAAGAACGATCGCTCCGAAGTCAATCTCTAATTTACAGTTTACAATAATTTACAGTTTACAATTGTTTACGTGACTCTGGGGGTTTGGGTTTTGTTAGTCGTTATTTGTTTCTCTCACCTGCATTCCCTGCTTTCATCCCTTCCGCCTTCTGCCTTCACTTCCTGAATTTTGATACACTTTGAATCGAGAACGAGCCTCTTCTCGATCAAACTCCCAATCCCGACCCTTGTCTGCAACGGGGAACTCGAACCCATGTTTAATGCCACCGAACTTTTAATCAGCGAATTCGTGCAAAAACTGCGCGAAGGCTATCAGCGCACCTACGGCGGTCTGAAAACCGACTACGAGGACATCATCGCTTGGGCGGGGGGAATGGCGCTGGAAAATATTGCCAACGGCGATGCTCTGTATCACAATGTCGAACACACGATCCTAGTGACGCTGGTCGGACAGGAAATCTTGCGCGGCAGACAAATCCGCCAAGGGGGGGTTTCCTGCGAAGATTGGCTGCACTGTATCATCTCCCTGGTGTGCCACGACATCGGTTACGTTAAAGGGGTATGCCGCCAAGACCGCGATGAAATGTACGCCACGGGAATCGACGGCGTGAAGGTGTGCTTGCCGCTCAGTGCCTCCGATGCCAGTTTGACGCCCTATCACGTCGATCGCGGTAAACTCTTCATCGACGAACGATTTGGCGGTCACAAACTCATCGATGCCGAAATTATCAAACGCAACATCGAACTCACCCGCTTTCCCGTTCCCTCCAGCGAAGATCGCCAAGACACCCGCCACTTTCCCGGATTGGTGCGCGCCGCCGACTTAATCGGTCAACTCAGCGATCCGCGATACCTCAAAAAAATTAGCGCCTTATTCTACGAATTTGAAGAAACGGGAACTAATAAAGGTTTGGGCTACAAACACCCCGGAGATTTGCGGAATGGATACCCCAAATTTTACTGGCACGGCGTTTATCCCTATATTAAAGATGCCCTGCAATATCTCGAACTCACCCAAACCGGAAAGCAAATCCTCGCCAACTTATACTCCAATGTTTTCGTCGTCGAACACGATATTCTCAAAGCATCTTAGTTTGGGGTTTGTCATTGGTCACTGGTCACTGGTCATTTGCAATTCCCCATTCCCCATTACCGATTCCCCATTACCAATTACCCAATCCTTATGACTTGGTGGCAGCGACTGAAAAAAAATCCCCTCGCACAATTTGGGGCTTTCCTGTTAATTGCATTTTATATTGTGGCGATCGGGGCTGAATTTTTTGCTCCGTACAATCCACTCGCTTCTCAACCGGACGGTTCGCTCCTGCCGCCGACCCAGGTTTACTGGCGCAATACCGAAGGTCAGTTCATCGGACCCCACGTCTATCCCACAACACAAGGTCCGACAATGTTGGAAACAGGGAAACGGGAAATTAAAGTCGATCGCACTCAGCCTTCTGCCATTCGCTTATTCGTCAAGGGAGACGAGTACAAACTCTTCGGTTTGATTCCCGGTCGCCTTCATTTATTCGGCACGACGGGTGCGGCAAAATGCAACGTGTTAGGTACAGACGAACCGGGACGCGACCAGTTGAGCCGCTTAATTTATGGCAGTCGCATTAGTTTGTTTATCGGATTAGTGGGAATTGCAATTTCCTTCCCTTTAGGAATGATGGTGGGAGGAATTTCCGGTTACTTTGGCGGTTGGGTGGATACGATTTTAATGCGCGCGGTTGAAGTGCTGATGACCATTCCAGGGATTTATTTATTAGTCGCTTTAGCGTCTGTATTACCCCCCGGACTGACTAGCGCCCAGCGATTTTTATTAATTGTGGTGATTACGTCATTTATCAGTTGGTCGGGGTTGGCGCGGGTGATTCGAGGACAAGTGTTGTCTCTCAAAGAACGAGAATTCGTGCAGGCAGCGCGATCGATGGGAGCCAACCCCTTTTATATTATCATCCGCCACGTTCTCCCCCAGACGGCAACTTACGCGATCGTCTCTGCCACCCTCGCCATTCCCGGTTTTATCGTCGCAGAGTCGGTACTGAGTTTGATCGGTTTGGGCATCCAGCAACCCGATCCTTCTTGGGGAAATATGCTTTCCAACGCCACGAATGCTTCGATTTTGGTGTTTCAACCGTGGCTGGTTTGGCCCCCGGCACTGTTGATTATTTTGACGGTGTTGGCGTTTAATTTGCTCGGGGATGGTTTGCGCGATGCCCTCGACCCTCGCAGTTTGCAACGGTAGGGGTTGGTCATTGGTCATTGGTCATTGGTCATTGGTCATGGGCAAAAATCTTCTCCCCCTGCTCCCCTTTCTCCCCCTACGTGCTTTCACCTAAATCGATCGACGAAATTACCGCTTCGGGGGGAAGAAGATCACCGGATGCCAACTACTCCGCAACACTTGCGCGGAAAATTTGGGGCGAGACCAATCGAGTAGCTTATTAGAGAGCGTACGAGCGGCGATCGCGATCGCGGTAATATCGTACTCGATCGCCATCTCCAACAGTTCTGCAAGGGGATCGCCCTCCCGTGCCTCGATTTGAACTTGTAATCCCAAGGCTTCTAATTTCGCTTTCATCGGTTCCATCTGTTGGCGAGCGGTGGCGACGCAATCTTCCTGACGCACGGCACGTCGCTGTCCGGCAGTATCCAACACCTGCACCAAAACGCACTCTTGCAAGGAATTTGCCGATCGATTTCGAGCGTATTCGGCAATGCGATCGAGCAAGGCATTTCCCTCATTACTGCCATCATAGGGAATGAGGAGCGATCGAAATAAATGCTGGCAGCGCAGTTCCAATTCTTCGTTAGTATAGGTGGAAATCAGCGGCGGACGAATGGACATCAACGGGATTCCCAAGCGCTGAGTCAGTTCGACGGTATTGCTACCAAATAGCTTCTCGTTGAGGAGAGTACGCTGCTGCATTCCCAGTAACACCAAATCGCTTTGATAGGTATCGATCCACTTCAACACCGTATCGACAAATCGACCCGATCCCACTTCCACTTTAACGTCTACGCCTTCGGGAACGTTCTCCAGGGCAACCGAGAGGCGTTCTTGCGCCGTTTCCATCTTCCGGGTATCGACTTTGGGGATGTCGCGATCGGTCAGGAGGGGAACGACGTGGCAAAATATAATTTGTTGCAAACCCGATTTCGCCAAGGCAGGCACGAAGCGAACGAGGCGCTGCAAACCATCCTGGAAATCCGTGCAGATGAGAATTTTGTGAAACATACAAATTGAAGTGGGAAAAGAACGGAAACCCTAGGGATTCGATCCCGTAGGTTTCCTTAAAATTGTAAAGGGTGGGTTTTTCGGACTGCGATCGGTCGGCTCCCGACCCGACATCCCGTAGCCGAGAGGAGTGCTTACACCTATACGGGCGAATAGCCATTCGCCCCTACTCCTGCTCTAAAATTCTATACTGTCAGGTCAAACCATGTCCCCAACGAAACCCTATCAACCCTTTCTCTTGCGCCTGCTGCACGGCGTTAACGGTCTGTTGGCGATCGCCGCCTGGGTCACTGGATATTTAGTGTACGATAGCTGGGACGGTCGCTGGGGAAGGCTGGGACTGACGACCGACAACCGCGCTCTCATCGACATTCACGGAACCTTTGCCTTCGGTCTGTTTTTCGTCTTTATCGGTTTTGTGATCTACAGTCTGAAAGCGGGGCGATCGCGTTTAGTTCGCGCCGACTCTTGGCAACACCTAACGCGAGTAGGCAAACCCGTCTGGTGGTACGCACTGCACCGACTCGCCAATACCGCCGCCCTCTGCGCCTTGGGATTATCGGTCATTTCCGGCAAGTTTCAAAGCGAAGAATGGTTACCTCAAGGCGAATTCAATCATCTTTGGTACTTCGTCCACTTGGTCGCTTGGTGTATTTTACTCGCGGCGATCGCCCTCCACGTTCTGTTGGGAGTAAAAGTGGGCGGCGTTCCCCTCTTATTGTCCATGTGGGAAACTCGCTATCGTCCCGAAGAAAGTCCGGCATTGTGGAAGGATAAAATTTTGGTGTGGTTGCGTAAGTCCTAAAAATAACCTCAGTACGGGATAAGACAGCTTCCGGTGAAGGTGAGCAGGGGAAGCCGGGGAGCAAGGGAAGCAACTAGCAACTAGCAATGACAAACCCCAAACCCCAAACCCCAAACCCCAACAAGGGATACAGGGTTTTGCTTAACCCGTACTGAGGTTACATTAGAACAAACTTTTGTAGGGGCGCTGGCTGCGCCTACGCCCGCCTACCCGATGCGATCGCATTGACTGTCCTAAGCGCGCTGCGCTTAGCTATATCTCTCCGGAATCGGCTACGATCGATACATCGGCAAAGACTGAATCCACTCCCATTCCCGACTCAACCCTTCCTTGAGTTTCACTTGCGGCTGATAACCCAAAATGCGGTTAGCTTTAGAAACATCAGCCGACGTATGGCGAGCATCCCCGCGAGCGGCTTCGCCATAATTGCGCTTAATGGGTTGGCCGACAATTTCTTCCATCGTATCGATAATTTCCGTCAGCACCACCCGGCTGCCTCCGCCAACGTTAAACACTTCTCCCGGAGCGTCCGGTGCGACCGCTGCCGCCAAGTTCGCCGCCACCGCATCGCTGATAAAGGTAAAGTCCCGCGTCTGCTGTCCGTCGCCGTAAATATCGATGGCTTCGTCGTTTAACACCGCCTTGAAAAACTTGTGAAATGCCATATCCGGGCGCTGGCGCGGTCCGTACACCGTAAAGTACCGCAGTCCGGCAACGGGAACCCCAAAGTTTTGGAAGTACAGCAAACACAAACGCTCTGCGGCTAATTTGGTGATGCCGTAGGGGGAAACCGGCTGAGGACAAATGGCTTCGCTGGTGGGAAACGTTTCGGCATTCCCGTACACCGAAGACGTAGAAGCAAACACGAAGCGTTTTAAACTCGAGGCATTTTTGGCCGCTTCCAGCATCACTTGAGTGGCATTGATATTGCGCTCGGTATAAGAGCGAAACCCCGTCCCCCAACTGGCTCGCACCCCGGCTTGTGCCGCCTGGTGATAGACCACTTCCACCTCTTTCAATAACTCCGACCAGTCTAGGGATAAGATATCGGCTTCGACCAGCTTAAAATCCGGGTGATTTTGAAAGGAGGCAATATTTTGGCGTTTAAAGGTGGGATCGTAATAATCGTTGAATTCATCCACGCCAATAACTGGATGACCTTGGTGTAACAAGGTTTCTGCAATGTGGGAGCCGATAAACCCCCCAACGCCAGTCACAATACTAATGGTCATTTGATTTTTGAGCCAAGTTTACAAGATATCTCGATTATCCCTCTAAGATATTATAGGCTCATTCAAGTTCAGCGCGGGCAGTCGCCCCCACTCGATCGGAGAAATGGCGATCGAACCCTATGGCAAACAGTCGAGGGCACAGAGAAAAAGGATAATCGGCTGGGCTTCCAGTTTGGCTGTCGTCCTAACACTTCTGGCTACAGCGATCTCTTTCAAGATTGAGTCCGTATCTCCCCTGAAAATACACGCGAAAATTGCGTTTGTGTCTCTAAATTTAGGGCAATGAGTAGGGCAATTTGACTTCTGGCACAATCGGAGTTGCCTTTTATCAAGAGACTGGTAGTCTATTGGCGCAGCCCCCTCGAGAACCCAACTAACCGCCATCCGTTATGAAACAACTCATCTCCCGTCTAAAGCCGCATTTGCGCTGGGTCATCTTCGGTGCTACCCTGTTTTTCCTGGCAACCGCTTTCAAGCAAAATTGGCAGGAGGTGGCGGCGATCGAAATCGGTCTTCAGGGATGGTGTATCTTGGGCTTAGCCCTATTGGGGACGATGTTGGCTCAAACCTGGGCGGGATGGGTTTGGGGGTGGATTCTCGAGGAATTCAATCAAACCGCCGATCCCATTTGGGCGACGCGAACCTTCCTGAAAACCAATATCGCCAAATATCTGCCGGGGAATATCTGGCACTTCTATCGGCGGGTGTGGGCGGCTCAAAATGCGGGAATTTCGCTGGAAGCCGCAACGCTGAGCGTCGTGGTAGAACCGTTGCTGATGGCATCGGCAGCTTTGGCTATGGGCTTGTTACTGGCGACGTCTAATACCTGGCTCTGGCAGAGTGCGGCGTTAGCTGTGGTGGCAACCACCCTCCACCCTCGCGTTTTAAGCCCGGTAGCCGAGCGTTTGAGTCTCGTCAAAGCTAAAGCCTTTCGCTCGGAAATTTCCGAAGGCTCGATCTTTCAAATGAAACGGTATCCCCTGCGCCCTTGGCTGGGGGAATTGGGTTTTTTGGTGTGGCGCGGTGCTGGATTTGTCCTGATTGTCTTGGCATTGAGTCCGGTGAGCCCCCAGCAGTTTCCCTTACTGATTAGCGGGTTTAGTTTGGCGTGGTTGTTGGGTTTGATTCTTCCCGGCGCACCTGGGGGGTTGGGCGTGTTTGAAGCGACGGCTCTGGCACTGCTCGACAATACGTTTTCGACGGGACTGATTCTGAGTGCGGTTGCCATCTACCGCGTAGTTAGTATTCTAGCGGAAGCTGGCGGTGCGGGATTGGCGTGGCTGGACGAACGCTGGCGCGGTTAGAGTGGTTGGTTAAGCTATTATGCATTTAAGTGACTTGGGGTGATGCCCAGAAACGGTGACGCGGTGACGCAGTGAGAGATTGACCGTTTTAATACAGAGCGCCCGATTCCTAATTTGAATGTGTTTTAGCTGATGAAGAATGTTTAATTCTAAACTGGCGAGAATTGTCTCGATCGCCGCTAGCACTGTCTTCTCAGTCGGTGGGTATCTATCGTTTGCCCCTGTTGGGGCGATCGCCCAATCGGTGGAATCGCAGCCCGCAGATGCCGATCGCTTGTTCCAAGAAGGGTTGGATCGATCGAACGCAGGAGATTTTCAAGGGGCGATCGAGGTGTGGCAGCAGGCACTGGCGTTATACCGTAGCGCCGGGAATCGCCAGGGAGAAGCCTTCGCGCTGTTGGGAATGGGGGTGGCTTATAAATCCCTGGGACAGCCAGAAGGGGCGCGGGAAGTCCAGGAACAGGCGCTCTTCATGTTCCAAGAACTGGGCGATCGCACTTATGTTGCTATTACTCGAGCCAATCTCGGCGATAGCTACAATGCCTTGGGAGAGTTCGATCAGGCGATCGCGGAATACGACGCAGCGTTACCCGTTTTCGAGGAATTGGGGGATGGCTCGTTCCAGGCTGCTGCTGGGTTTGGCTTGGGCGTTTCTTACTCCGGTTTGGGGCAGTACGATCGGGCGATCGCCGCGTATGAAACGGCAGCGGATTTGTACCGCAGCATTGGCGACAGTGCTGGGGAAACGCAATCTCTCACGGGGGTGAGCAGCGCTTATTTCGACCTCGGGGTACAGTTGTTTTCAGACGATCGCCCGTCGGAGGCGATGGTACAGTGGGAGCGAGCCTTAGAACTCGATCGGCAGTTGGGCGATCGCGATCGCGAAAGCGCAACCCTGGGGGTTTTGGGCATCGGGTACTACGAATTGCGCGACTTCGAGCGGGCGATCGAGTTTCTAGAAGCGTCCGTTCTCTTATCGCAAGAATTGGGCAAAACGGACAGCGAGTTGACGGGGTTGGAGTTTCTGGGCAACGCTTACCGGGAACTGGGCGATCGAGAACGGGCAAAAGAGTATGACGAACGGCGCTTACTCCGATTGCGGGAACTGGGCGATCTCGAGGCAGAACGGGCTGCCCTCATCGATTTGGGGAATGCGGAACAGCGGTTGGGCAATCTGACGGCGGCACT
The DNA here is from genome assembly GCA_015295945.1 of Oscillatoriales cyanobacterium M59_W2019_021. GTDB lineage: Bacteria > Cyanobacteriota > Cyanobacteriia > Cyanobacteriales > Geitlerinemataceae > DVED01. The sequence continues at coordinate 17,561 of DVED01000153.1, forward strand.
CGCCTACGAAGAACGTAGTTTGGCGCTGGCGCGGGAATTGGGCGATCGTCGCGGCGAGGGATTGGCGTTGAATAACTTGGGGGAAACCTACGTGGCGTTGGGGCAATACCAGAAGGCGATCGAGTATTTAGAGGAGAGTTTAGCCATTGCTGAAGCCTTGGACGCTCGCGATTTAAAATTTAGCGTGTTGGGGAATTTGGGCAACGCTTACGGCGATTTAGGCGAAGTTGATCGCGCCGTAGAATCCCACACCCGCAGTTTGGAATTGATGCGGCAGGAGGGAGAACGACAACCCCAAATCAACGCGCTGGCGAATTTGGGGAATGTTTCCTTTGGCTTGGGAGACTACGGACAGTCGATCGCCTATTACGAAGAAAGTTTAGCCCTGGCGCGGGAATTGGGTGATCGTCGGGGAGAAGCCACTGCCTTGGGGAATTTAGGGGAAACCTACCGCGCGTTAGGCGACTATAACCGTGCCGTGGACTACCAAGAACAGGGGCTGGCGATCGCCCGCGAAGTGGGAGATCGCCGGATCGAAGCGACCATTCTGGGCAGTGTAGGTAATACGTACCTGTCCGCAGGCAATTACAACCGCGCCATCGAATATTACGAGCAAAGTTTACCCCTGACGCGAGAAATTGGCGATCGCTTGGGAGAAGGGGCGATGCTGGGCAATTTGGGCTTAGCGTACGGCGATTTGGGGGACTATTCCCGCGCCATCGAGTTTCACCAGCAGAGTTTGGCGATCGCTCGCGAAATCGGCAACCGCGACGGGGAAGGCGCAGCGTTAAACAGTTTGGGAGTAGCATACCGGGAGTTGAAGGACTATCCCCGCGCCATCGAGTACCAAGAACAGAGTTTGGAAATCGCCCGCTCGATCGGCGATCGATTTGGGGAAGGGGCATCCCTCAACAACCTGGGACTAGCACACTTCAGCGCCGGAAACCTCGATGCGGCTGCCGAACCGTTATATGGGGCGATCGAGGTGTGGGAATCTCTGCGAACTAACTTGAATGACGCCAACAAAGTCTCCATCTTTGAAGGACAAGCTCGCACGTACCGCACCTTACAACAAGTCCTCGTGGCGCAGAATCGACCGGAAGCCGCCTTAGAAGTTGCCGAACGGGGGCGATCGCGAGCGTTGGTCGAATTGCTCACCGGGCGCGTCGGCAACGGGACGACGATCGATCCGCCCACTCTTGACGATATTCAGGCGATCGCCCGATCGCAAAATGCCACCTTAGTCGAGTATTCCCTCATCACCAACGATCGCGGTGACGCCCCCGAACTGTATATTTGGGTGGTACGACCCGACGGGGCGATCAACTTTCGCCGCAGTTCCCTCCAAACCGATCTCGAAGAAGATGCCCTGGAAAGTTTAGTCTCCCGAAGTCGCGAGGCGTTGGGGGTGCGAGGACGGGGTATTGCCGTCACCGCGCGGCGCGACGACACTCCCACCCGCGACTTACAACAACTGTACCAACTGGCGATCGAACCGATCGCCGATTTACTCCCCCCCAATCCCGACGATCGCGTTATCTTCATCCCCCAAGGCGCATTATTCCTGGTTCCCTTCCCCGCACTGCCAGATGGCACCGGCACTTACTTAATCGAAAAACACACCATCCAAACCGCGCCATCGATTCAAGTGTTGGAACTCACGCGCCAAGCCAAAGAACGGGGAAATGCCACCGGAGAAGCCCTAGTCGTCGGCAACCCCGCCATGCCAGAAATTGCCCTGCAATGGGACGCGACGCCCCAGCGTTTATCCCCCCTACCGGGCGCGGAAGGAGAAGCCGTCGAAATTGCCCGAATTCTGGAAACGGAGCCGTTATTGGGCGATCGAGCCACGGAAACCGCGATCGTCGAGCGCATGTCCCGAGCGCAAACGATCCACCTCGCCACCCACGGGTTACTCGACGAATTGGTTCTCCACCTAGAAACTCAAGGGCGATCGCCAGCCAGACTGGAAGCCCTCAACTTTCCCGGAGCGCTGGCACTGACACCTTCTGCCACCGACGACGGTTTGCTCACCACTGCCGAAATCGCCCAATTGGATCTCCATGCCGAATTAGTGGTGTTGAGCGCCTGCGATACGGGACGGGGGGAACTCACCGGAGATGGCGTGGTGGGTTTGGCGCGATCGTTCGTCGCCGCCGGAGCGAGTAGTATCGTGGTGTCCCTGTGGCAAGTTCCCGACGCCCCCACGGCGTTGTTGATGACCGAATTTTACCGCAACTTACAAGAAAATCCCGATCGCGCTCGCGCCTTGCGCCAAGCGATGCTGACCATTAAACAAACCCATCCCCATCCAGCCGATTGGGCGGCGTTTACATTAATTGGGGAAACGGATTAACTCGTGAAGAAGAATCGCGATTAGAAGTTGTCCCACATCGCGTTAATAACCAGTCGCAAAATATTGAAATTTATCTTAAGATTATTCTAATTACGATCAAGTTCGTTTAGAACCCACCGTCAATAAGAAGAAGACATCATCAGGAGGATACCTATGGCGCTCGTCCCCATGCGACTACTGCTCGACCACGCCGCAGAAAACGGTTACGGAATTCCCGCGTACAACGTTAACAACCTAGAGCAAATTCTAGCGATCATGCAGGCAGCGGATGAAACCGATAGCCCTGTGATTCTGCAAGCTTCGCGCGGAGCCCGTGCCTATGCTGGCGAAAACTTCCTGCGCCACCTGGTTCTCGCAGCCGTCGAAACCTATCCTCACATTCCCGTCGTCATGCACCAAGACCACGGCAACAGTCCGGCGACTTGCTACTCTGCCATTCGTAATGGTTTCACCAGCGTGATGATGGATGGTTCTTTGGAAGAGGATGCCAAAACCCCCGCTAGTTTTGAGTACAACGTCGCGGTGACTCGCAAAGTGGTCGATGTTGCCCACTCCGTCGGCGCTAGTGTAGAAGGCGAACTCGGCTGCTTGGGTTCTTTGGAAACCATGCAAGGCGACAAAGAAGACGGTCACGGTGCGGAAGGAAAGTTGACTCGCGAGCAGCTCCTGACCGATCCTGACGAAGCCGTAGAATTTGTCGAGCGGACGCAAGTGGATGCGCTCGCCGTTGCCATCGGCACCAGCCACGGTGCTTACAAATTTACCCGCAAACCCACCGGGGAAATCCTCGCCATCAGCCGTATCGAAGAAATTCACAGCCGTTTGCCCAACACTCACATCGTCATGCACGGTTCCTCCTCCGTGCCTCAAGAGTGGTTGGACATGATCAACCAATACGGCGGCAGCATCCCCGAAACCTACGGCGTTCCCGTCGAAGAAATCCAAAAGGGCATTAAGAGCGGCGTTCGGAAAGTCAATATCGACACCGACAACCGCTTGGCAATCACCGCAGCGTTCCGCGAAGCGGCAGCTAAAGATCCCTCCAACTTCGACCCCCGCCACTTCCTGAAGCCTTCGATTAAGTACATGAAGCAAGTGTGCGCCGAACGCTACCAGCAGTTCTGGACGGCTGGCAATGCGTCGAAGATCAAGCAAGTTTCGCTCGACGAGTTTGCTCGCAAGTATTCTACTGGCGAACTGGATGCCGTTACCAAGAAAGCTGTCACTGCTTAAGTTCGGTAACGCAGGCTGATATTCAGCTTTAAACCTGAATATTTCTATCTTTAGGTAGCTTTTGATCGAGAGCTACCTTTTTTTGCTCTAGGCTAAAATTTGTCGGAGAACGCGATCGAGCTTTTCGGGATCTTCGAGATCGACGGCTTGCAGTAAACCCGATTCTACCAATGCCGGAGCGCGATCGTCCGTTACGGTTCCATTCACCGCAGCCACCAAAATATCCGCCGTCCGTCCACTGCCAGCGATGACCACGATCGATCGTTTCGCCGCCACACTGCACTGTGCGTCAGTCCAAGTAATTTCTCCCCCATTGATTAACACCGTTACTGAAGGCAGACCCCGAGACAGATGGCTCGCCGTTGCCGCAATCCAGGGAGACTCATCGCCCCACTGGGAACCCGGCACGAGAAGAAAATGCGTGTGATGGGGTTCCAGGGGCGCCGCATCTTCAGCGGTAGCCGTTTGCTGCGGCAAGGTCGCTAAACCGACCGGAGCGACGCCAATCAGGGGAAACGTTGCCCCCGTTTTCCAACGTGCTTCTCCCATCATCTGCATGACCCCCGCATCGGTTCCGCCATCGACGACGCCAGCATTGAAAGACTCGGCAAGGGGAGCTAAGACGTGGAGAAAGAGCGATCGCAACCGTTCTCGATCGGCTTCACTAATTTTACTCGCTCCCCCCACGATCGCGATCGTCGGACGCGGACTTGAAAGTTCAAAAGATTCGAGGGTGGCGGCTAGGTCTGCATTCGGTTGGAGATGGAGAGCTTTGGCAGTCAGACCGTTGGCAAATTCGATCGAGAAAGGTTCTTGCATGAAAAAACAGGCGATTCTGGGTGGGAGAAGTGCGATCGCGCTCCAGCTAAGGCAATTATAGTATCAAGTTATAGGAGCAATGGTGAAATGCGAAAGTTAGTCGTGGCACGATCGCCCTTGAGTCACACCACCACCAAATCGCCCAAATGCAGAGCTTTTTGCAATCCCACCATCAGTTTGCATTCCCGATCGATCGATCCGTTCTCGACGCTCGATCGCAATACCTCAAAAAATGCAATCAAAACCGGATGCCTCGAGTGTCAGCGCTAGAATGAAGTGACGGATAATCCGATCGCGATACCCATTTTTGGGTTGATGGGCAAACTATCCGCCTAACCGCGTTCGTTGCCGGAATGTGACTGTTATTATGCCTCGGTTTTTCTCGCAACGCACGTTTGGAGTCGGGGTCATCTACGCGGATGCCACATCGCCGATGAGGGCGTTACTCTAAAAGAGACAGCTTGAAGGGAAGCCACCCATGGCAAAAAAAACTCGTATCACGACTACCTACGCCAAGAAATGACCGAGATGGTCGAAGACCTCGATCTCCCCGAACTGTGCAAGCAGTCGCTGAAAAGTCGCTGGCTCGATCAAGTCATTTGGGCGGACAAAAAAGCCGAACAATGCCGCCAATGGCACTATCGCTTGCGACTGACGGCGATCGTCGGTGGGGTGCTGCTCCCCGCCATCGTCGGCATTAACTTTGAACTCGGTAAAGATAATGTCTTTTTACGCACCTGGTTTCCTTATCTCCCGTTTGCCTTGAGTCAAGTCATCGCGGTCAGCGTCGCAGCGGAAGAATTTCTGCGATTTGGCGATCGCTGGCGTCAGTACCGACAACTTGCCGAAGATCTCAAAGCCGAAGGCTGGGAATACCTCCAACTCAGCGGTCCTTACAGCAGCGGTGGTGTCGATCTCGAGGATAGTCCGCCACCCTTACCCCGCCATCGGATGTCCGAAGCCAAGCTCGAAGACTGGAAAGCCATCAAACGCAAGCGTCGCAAAAACCCTCGCATCACCCACAAGGATGTTTATACCCTATTTGCCGGACGGGTCGAAAGCTTGATTAACGACGACGTACAAAGCTATATCTCCGCCTTGCAGCAACAGCAAGCCAAAGAAAGCGAGCAAATCCAGCAAATTTTGGAAAAAGCAGAGGAAGTTTCTACCGATAAAAGCTTGTTCGCTAAACCGGAACCGCCTCCCCCTCAACTGCCGCCGAGTCAGCCAGCTAACCGATCGAACAACGGATATGGGGCAATGGGAACGCCTCAACCTACCCCTTTCAACTCGCCCCCTCCCTCCAATCATCCTATGATGGGGCAACCGTCAGGATACGCCACCCCGCCAGCCCATCCCGCCATGGGACAACCGACGGCATATGCCGCCCCGCCAACGCCTATGGCACAACCATCAGGATACGCCGCCCCATCTACCCATCCCGCCATGGGACAACCGACAGCATACGCCACCCCGCCAGCCCATCCCGCCATGGGACAACCGACGGCATATGCCGCCCCGCCAACGCCTATGGCACAACCGATGGGATACGCCGCCCCATCTACCCATCCCGCCATGGGACAACCGACAGCATACGCCTCTCCGCCTACCCATCCTGCCATGGGACAACCGACAGCATACGCCGCCCCGCCAACGCCTATGGCACAACCGATGGGATATGCTGTCCCCTCTGCCAATCCCGCCATGGGATACGCCAATCCCCTCATTGCCCAACCCACTGCTGTTGCCGACCTAAATGCCCGCATCCTCGCTTCAGCCAACAAGTTGCGGAATATGTCTACAGCAGACGGTCCTGATGGCGGCAATAATGCTTGTGCCTGGATGGTGAACAAAGTCTTGCAGGATGCGGGGATTCACCCCATTGGCGATAATCCCAATTACGTTCCCGCCGTTTTGCAAGCCTTGCAACAGGGACGAGGACAACAGGTTCCAAGAGAATCCTCGAAAGCGGGCGATTTGGTGGTTGCATTCGGGGAAGCGCACATTGGCATCGGCTTGACCGATGGCTGTAGTCGCGTCCTTTCCAACTCGTCCTCCCAGGCTTGTTTTGCGTGGGAAAGCGATACGGATTTTGATGGCTACTATGGCGGACCGAGTATTATCTATCGCTTGGTACAGTGAAGATTCGGGGGAGAACGAGATCGCCCCTTCGATGCCAATCGGAGGCTCTAGAGATCGACCCGAAATCCGGCAGCATATCCTTTCTCTATCTAAAATTGGCGATCGAACCAAATCTCGGTATGCTGTTGGCATAAAGCCGTCTCCTCGATCGATCGAGGAACAAATACAGGGTGTTACTTATGCGGATTTGGCATGACAGATTTTTCTCCAGCAACCTACTACTCTGTGCGAGAACATCCCGATGGCTAAGAAAAAGACTTATGAAGACTATATTCGAGAAGAACTCGGCAGCTTAGTCGAACAATTGCAACTTCCCGAACTTTACAAAAAGTCGCTCAAACAGCGCTGGATCGATCAAGTGGTGTGGGCGGATAAAAAAGCGGGTCAATGCCGCAAGTGGCACTACCGATTGCGCCTGACGACGATTATCGCTGGGGTCGTTCTGCCCGCATTAGTAGGCATCAACTTTCAACTCGGCAAAGATAATAAATTCTTCCAAGATTGGTTTCCCTACGTTCCCTTTGTGCTGAGTCAAGTGATTGCCGTCAGTGCTGCCCTCGAAGAGTTTCACCGCTACGGCGATCGCTGGCGAGATTACCGCAAAATGGCAGAAGACCTCAAAGCCGAAGGCTGGCAATACTTACAATTGACGGGTTCTTACGACAAATTATCCGACCATATGGACGGCTATACCACCTTTGCCAGTCGGGTGGAAAGCGTCATTAAAAATGATGTGAAAAACTACATCGCCGCCTTGCAACAAAAGCAAGCCAAAGAAAGCGAGCAGATTAAGCAAATTCTCAAGTCAGCTAACGAGGTGGCTGAAGATAAAACCCTGTTTGCCAGACCCGAACCCGTTCCCCAGCTACAACCGATCGCCCCAGCACCGAATGGAGCGATGGCAGCACCGCCCGCCCTCCCGCCCTCTGGAGCAGCAGGCTTTCTGAGAGTGCGCCAAGATACCGAGTTCAAACTCAGTCCCCAACCCTCTGCCGTTCTCCCCGAACCCTACAAAATCCGCATCGGTGCGGGCAATACCTTCGGTTTGCAGTGGTATGTCAGTGCTGACAACAATCATCTTCAGGTGGCGATCGATCGGGGTCTGGGTGCGGAAAATCGCAACGTTTGGTTTGTTTTCGCACCCCATGTGGAAATCATCGGCAGTAACGGCAGTAATGGGCCTTATGCCAGTCCGATGGCAGTTGCTGCCCCAACTCCCATGATGGCGACGCCGATGGGAGC
>DVED01000035.1 GCA_015295945.1 Oscillatoriales cyanobacterium M59_W2019_021
TTAATTCCAAGATCGGACGGAACGATCGCCGATGTAAGTCAGAAACACCGTACTGTTGTAACGCTTGGCGGTGTTTTGCCGTACCGTAACCCTTATTTCTCGCTAAATCGTATTGGGGATATTCGGCAGCTAAATTGGTTATCAGTTCGTCGCGCCACACTTTGGCGACGATGCTGGCGGCAGCGATGGCGATGGAGTTGCCATCGCCCCCCACGATCGTCTGCTGGGAAATATTTAAGTCAGAAATTGGTTGATTCCCATCAATGAAACACATCGAGGGAGCGGGATTTAATTGGAGAATCGCGCGTCGCATTGCCAGCAAACTGGCTTGGAGGATATTGAGGCGATCGATTTCCGCCACCGTTGCCACCCCAATTTGACAGTCGATCGCCCGATCGCGAATTTCTCCCACTAAGATTTGTCGCCGCTTGGGACTGAGCTTCTTACTATCGGTCACCCCCAATGCTGCCAACTCCAACTCCGCCTCCGGTGATAGCAATACGGCTGCCGCTACCACCGGACCGAACCAAGCGCCCCGTCCCACCTCGTCCACTCCGGCAGTATCGGAAACCGTCTCAACTCGATCGAGTCGAGACGGCGACGGCACCTTACTCGCCACTGGCAGAAGAACGACGGCGGCGGCGGCGAACGAGGGTGTGTCCGTTGGCAGGCTCGGCTTCGGCTTCGGGTTCCGCGTCGGTTTCGGTGTCCGCTTCCGCCGTGCTGTCCTTCACGGGTTCCACTTCTATAACGCGCTTGACGATCGGCTCGACAAACGATCGCACCTCGGACTCCTCGGCAACTGAAGGGGTAAACCCGTCATCGGAATCCGGCATTTCTTCCAATTCCACCGCCTTCGTATCCGGGGATTGCAGTCCATTGGAAGCTTCTCCGGGAAGGACAATAGAAATAATCGCGCGTGCCGGATTTTTCAGCGGTCGATCGAGCTTCACCAAGGGCGAAACCCCCATCCAAGCATAAATATCTTGCTCTTCCGGCGTCATTTCGATCGTCACCATTTCCGGTGGTTCTTTGGGTTCGATCGACTCTCGCTGCGGTAACTTCGTCCGGTCTTTACGCGGGCGATCGACCTCCCCAGACGCCGCGTAATCGTCATCTAAATTGGGATTGAGACCGATAATCCGGTTCTCCATCGAGGGAATGGGCATCGATGTTATCGGTTTCGGCAAGGAATCGCCGGGAATCGGTCGAGGCGTCCCCCCCGCATCGGGAACCAAACGGCGGCGGCGGCGGCGGCGAGAACCGCCGCCATCGCCCAATTCTTGATAGCTGGGATGGTGGATCAGATCCAACTCTTGTAAATCGCTGGCAGCATCCAGTTCCAAACCCTCTTCCAAATTTTCCCGTACTGGAGTCGGTAAGGTGGCTTTGACTCGGGTTTCGATCGCTCGGGGTTCGGGAACCCGCACTTCCGTTGTTTCGATCGCAGCTTCTCCCGGCAGTGCCACCACGTGTCCCAATCCGCCGCAGGCGGAGCAAGGACGGCTGAAGAGTTCGTAGATATTTTGTCCCTGGCGCTTGCGGGTCAGTTCCACCAATCCCAATTCCGAAAGTTGGGCGATTTGCGGTCGGGCTTTGTCTTGGCGCAGGGCTTTGTTGAATTGCTCCAAAACCTGCAACTGATCGCGCCGGGAGTCCATATCGATGAAGTCCACGATAATCACCCCGGCAATATTGCGCAGGCGCAACTGGCGGGCGATTTCCGTTGCCGCTTCGCAGTTCGTCCACAGCACCGTTTCCCGAGCGGTTGCCGATCGCGTAAACGATCCGGAGTTGACATCAATGACGGTTAAAGCTTCCGTCGGTTCGATGATCACGTAACCGCCAGAGGGCAAATCTACCCGAGGTTTCAAGGCTTCGCGAATGGCAGCGTTAACCCGGAAATACTCCAAAATGGCTTGGGGTTCGTTGTGGTGGTCGATGGAGACCCCCGGCGGCAGCTTGCCGTTATTCCAAGTCAGCAGGTGCTGTTTCACCCGTTTGAGTCCGCGATGGGAATCGACAACGATGCGGTTGACATCGGTGCTGTACATATCCCGCAACACGCGCTGGATGAAGTCATCGTCGCGATTGAGCAAAGCGGGGGCGCGAGTATTGCTGACTTCTTCTTGAATGCTTTCCCAGCGCCGTTGCAAGTATTCTAAATCTTCGATGATGGCATCTTCGCTCATGCCTTCGGCTTCGGTGCGCACCAGCAGCCCCATTCCGGCGGGTTTGACCAGGATTGCCAGCGCCCGCAGGCGGTTGCGTTCGGCTTCTTTGAGGATGCGCCGCGACAGGTGCACGCCTTTGCCGAAGGGCATGAGGACGAGATAGCGTCCGGGGAGAGTGATGTTGCCGGTGAGGCGAGGTCCTTTGTTCCCGGTGGGTTCTTTCATCACCTGCACCAGGACTTTTTGTTGGGGGGCGACCAGTTCGGTAATGGCTCCGGCAGAGCGTTTCAGGCGCAGCGGACCGAGATCTGTGACGTGCATGAAGCCGTTGCGCTCGCTGTCGCCGATGTTGACGAAGGCGGCATCGATACCGGGGAGGACGTTTTCGACGACGCCCAGATAGATGTCGCCCACTTGATGGCTGCCGGTGGCGACGACGAGTTCTTGAATCTGATCTTCGGAAAAGACGGCAGAAATGCGATGCTGCTCTGCGATGATAATTTGTTTAGACATTCATTCAATTTCCTCAAAACTGGAATTGGGCGAGAGGTACTGCGGTGAAACGCACCTCTGGCTGTGGAGATCGCGCGCGATCGCCGAGTGGGGCGGGCATGGGGTCGATATCCCTCGAATCCAACGAAGTCCGGACAGGTTGAGCGATACTCCACGTGGAGCCGCTACGCGAAGGTCATCTCAATTCGGCAGTCTAGCATCATTGGCTTGACCCCTTGGATGACTCGCACCCTCCCGTCTTCGATGGGTTAAGATACTTGGCGTCTGGAATCGATCGATCCGTCCCACGACTTGAACTTGCCATTCACAATAAGCTGGATACCGAACCTCTAATTAAATCGGAACTGCGGAGAGCCTGACGGCGATCGCAGATAGAAAACACGGGGAAACACTTCCCTTGCTAACAGTGAGGCGAACATCGTCTTTTTCGCCAGGATAGGGCTTTCAAGAAGCGCGCTTGAGTTCGACCGCAACCCTTAAGGGACTACTTCGCACTGTCTGTTTAGACAAGGGTTGGAATTAAATCTGGTACTTTTGGGTACTTTGCTCTCTAACATAGCACATTGGCGGGGTGTGTGCGCCACCTCGATCGAGAAAAGCGCGATCGCCTCCCTCGCCTTCAGCTTTCAGCCGCCAGCCGTCAGCTTCAAACCCCGATCGAGCTGGCGATTTTCACGGCTTCAACCTCGTGGGGTTTGACGTGCCAACCTCCTCTTTGACGGCACGTCGATCGCTGTCAAAATGGAGTTTTGCGGCGATCGTCGCCGCTCTCTCTTTCTCCAGTAGGATAGCAGTTGCTATGGCTTGGGATATCCATCTCGAAATCACCGATCCAGAGGTTTACGTCCGGCAACTGCCGACGATCATCAAACACGTTCCCCATGCCAAAGATTATAAGATTCAATGGCGGCTAGCTCGGTTAGAAAATTTCCATCTCCTCCATGTCGTTTGGGAGTCGGGAAGTACCTATATCGGGTTCGGAAGAACATCATATTACCCATCGACATTTGTGTATTACTCAGCCCAGACCCGATATCGTTCGACTGAAACACACCCCGTACAGTGCCCTTTCCAATTATATCGATGAAGCCCGATTTTTAAGCGAACTCAGTAAATATTTAGACGAGCCGATCGAACGTCCTCAATTCGTGCAAATCTTCGATCAAAATAGTGTCTACGGTCGATCGATCAACTGGTAATCACCCTTTGGAATCTCATCGAAACGAACGGACATCCCGTCGCTATTCAAAACTTAGAAATTGCCATTTTTTCATCCCTGGTTCAAGGTCCGTTTTACGAGAAAAAAGATCTATCGACGGCAAAAGCTTCCGAAGTTTCGATCGCCCGCGTTCGCGAGACGGCAGACTACATCAAAACTCACTTAAAAGCCGATCTCACCATTCCCCAAATCGCTGCTGCCATGCAGTGTAGCAGCCGATCTTTGCAAACAGTTGGATGTAGGAGTTGCGGGGGGTTCCGGCTTGGAAGTCGGTGTGGGTTGCCAAGTGCAAAATGGGATACACCAGGGTTTGGTGTTGGGCGAAGAGGTTGTCGCGGGTGAAGTCTTCGTTGAGAAATGCCGTACCGTCTCCCAAGGTTTGGGAAATAGTTGCCAGTTCTACGGGTTGAATCATAGAACCTTCCAAGCGAAAGTGTGTGTGCCAAGCATCTCTGCGAGGATGAAAAAATCGCACGAGTTCTCCCGTTCTCCATACAATCGACCCTAGATCGCTTCCTTTCTGAAGATTGCAAAACGTACAGGCACAAGCCAAATTATCGGCTGTAGTCGCTCCGCCGTGTTTGGCGCTGATAATGTGGTCAACGTGACATCCCGATACTCGATCGGTTTCTGCAATCAAACAGTATTCGCATTCTGGGTGAGGACAAAGGCAAAACAGGCAACCCAAACCGTTTTCCCTTCTGCCCTCTGCCTTCTGCCGACACCACCGCCATGGGAACGAACTTTAAAACTCCAACACGGGCCAATCCGGTTGGCGATCGTAATGGGTCATATCGTCAAATTTGCGAAGTTCGGCGCGTTGTATCCAAATTTCTTGGGAGGTGTCCAGCCATCTATGATTTAGATCGGCGAGGGATTGACTCAACCGATCGCGATCGAGATCTGGTGGGATTTCGCCCCAATATCCCAACGTCACGTGGGCGGTAAAGTGATATTGCTGTTCGATTCCCAACTCGATCAACTTAGCGTTTTGATAAATTGCCCGCCGCAATTGGACGATGCGATCGTAGGATTGTTCGTCTTTGGGAACCAAACACACGCCGATGGCACGAGTCATCACCATAAAGCCGATAATTTGCCAGCGGATGGGGGTGCGACTGGTGACGGCAGTTTCGCACTGACGGAAGGTGTCGGCAATGCGATCGCGCAATAATCCCTCGAATTCGGGATTTTGGGCGGCATCTCGGTAGGCGCTATCCCAAATTAAATCGGCGATGGTGAGGTGCAAGCTGTCGGGAGGCAACGCCACGAAGAGATGGGAACCGCAAATCTCCAGGAGTTGGCGCCCGCAGGTCTTGAGATCGGCGTAAAATTCGTCGTTGGCACGATCGTCTTGCCAGGGGGGAGTAATGACGCTGTAGCCGGGAAAGGGGGCGGCTTGTCGGACTCCGTTGGGGTTCGGCACGAACTTTGGAGATTCCTGAATGTGTTGGAATTTCGCCGCGTAGGCATCGGGTAGCGTCATCTGCACGACCCGTTTGAGATAACTTTGATACGTATCGTCCAATTTCGATCGCCTCTTCCTGATAGTTTCTGCTTTGCGAGAGAGACGGCTGCCATCCCCGACGCGCGATCAATCGAATACATCGATAATCCAAAAGGGGTAGCAACGTCTTCCTTATTGATTGTAAAACTCGACTGCAACCGCGATCCCAAAATCCGCGAACCGATTATGCCAATTTACGTTTACTGGGGAGAAGACGATTTTGCCCTCGATTTAGCGGTGCGGTCTTTGCGCGATCGTACCCTCGATCCCGCTTGGGGATCGTTCAATTTTGACAAAATTACGCCCGATCGATCGGATGCTGCCATCGCGGCGTTAAATCAGGCGATGACTCCGCCATTTGGCTCGGGGGGACGGTTGGTCTGGTTGGTGGATGCGACGGTATGCCAACACTGTGCGGCGGAACTGCTGGCGGAGTTGGAACGGACGGTGCGATCGATCCCCGACTCCACGGTGTTGCTGCTGACCCTTCGCAACAAGCCAGACGGTCGCCTCAAATCTAGCAAGCTGCTGAAGGAGGTGGCGAAGGAGTATCGGGAATTTGCCCCCATTCCCCCCTGGAAAACCGACGAGTTGGAGAAACGGGTGCGGCAGGTGGCGGCGGAGGTGGGGGTGAAGTTAACGGCTGCGGCGGTGGCGTGTTTGGCGGAGTCGGTGGGGAACAACTCGCGGCAACTGTACGGGGAGTTGGAAAAGTTGCGCCTGTACGCGGGAGATTCCCAGCAACCGATCGAGATGGAAACGGTGGAGCGATTGGTTAGCGTTACCACCCAAAATAGCTTGAAACTCGCCGATGCCATCCGCACGGGAAATACGGGAACGGCGCTTTCTTTGGTGGCGGATTTGCTCGATGGCAACGAAGCGGCGATTAAGATTGCGGTGACGCTGACGAGTAAATTTAGAACCTGGCTGTGGGTGAAACTGATGGTCGAACGAGGAGAACGGGACGATCGTAAAATTGCCGAAGCGGCGGAAATTAGCAATCCCAAACGCCTCTTTTTCTTTCGCCAAGAAGTGCAATCTTTAACCCTGGCACAACTGCAACAAACCCTACCGATTTTGCTGGATTTGGAATTCAATCTCAAACGCGGTGCGGACGAGCGATCGATCTTGCAAACCAAAGTTATCGAATTGTGTCAGATCTGTCGATCGGGTCGGTAAAGCAATGTTATTTTCAGGATTAGGGGTTTGGGGTTGGTTAGTTGTTAGTTGCTAGTTGTTAGTTGTTTATCTCCCCCTGCTGCCCCTGCTCCCCCTGCCTCCCCTGCTCCCCCTGCTCTCTATTGCCTGACATGACAATTTCCGAAACAATTACCAATCCGCAAAACCCCGTCGAGTCCCATCGAGAAACCGAGGATGATACTCCTTTGGAGTCACTACGCGAACGCCCTTATAACGTCCGCGATTTCTGGTATCCGGTGGTTTTCCTCCAAGACTTTCTCCCCGATCGTCCCTATGGATTTTCCATTTACGATGAAAGTTACGTTTTGTTTGTCAATTCGGCGGGGGAATTGGAATGTTTGCGTGATCGCTGTCCCCATCGATCGGCGAAACTATCCGACGGCAAACTCATCGACGGCAAAATTGAATGTCTCTACCACGGCTGGCAGTTTGGCAAAGGGGGAGAATGCCTGCACATTCCCCAGTTAAGCGAAGGGGGAACGATTCCCAAGGCTGCTTGTGCGCGATCGTTTCCCGTAGCGGTTCGTCAGGGTTTGGTTTGGATTTGGTTGGGAAATCCGCAAGCGGCAAATGCGGAGGAGATTTCAACGTTAGAAGTGTTGGAAACACCGGGAGTGGTGAGTTCCGATTATCTAGTCGATCTTCCCTACGATCGCACCTATCTCATCGAGAATGTCATCGATCCGGCACACGTCAATATCAGCCACGATCACAGCGAACCTGGGGTGAAAAAAGAAGACGCGCAACCGCTGGAAATGGAAATTCTGGAACGTTCGGGACGGGGTATTTTCACGCGCTATCGGGGAATGCGAAATCCTAACGATCGCTGGAAATATCTCGATTTTGTGGCGCAAAATTTAGTTCACTACCGCTTGAGCGAAGGTATTCCCCATTTTATCTTCGGGTTGGGATTATATTCGTTGCCTTTGGGAAAAGGGCGCTGTCGGTTATTCGTTCGCCGCTACAGTAACGCTCAAAATTGGCAACTCAAATACAAACCTCGTTGGATGGAACACCTGCGGCAAAGTCAGGTGTTGGAGGAAGATTTACCCCAAATTGTGGGACAGCAGGAAGAAGTCTCACGTTCCGGAGAATCGTTGAAGTCGCTGTATTTACCCTTAAAAACGTCCGATGCCTTGGTAGTTGAATATCGCAAATGGTTGGACGAATTCGGGGAAACTCTGCCGTTTTACGAAGGATACGAAACGTCTCGGGACTTGAGTTGTGCTTCGGAAACCGTTTCTCTCGATCGCTTCTCCCGACATACTCAAAATTGTTCTTCTTGTTCTCAAACGTACCACAATTTGGAAATGCTAAAACGAGGGGCGATTGCCGTATCTATTATCTTAGCAGCCGTGGCGATCGTTCTCGACGATCCGAGGGCAGAAGTCGCGATCGTTCTGGTGGCTTTAGCCAGTGTAGCGGCGGCAACTCTAATTCAAAAGCTGAAAACCCATTTCGAGCGATCGTACCAACGTTTTTAAGGAAGATTTATCATCATGAAATATGTTAAATGCAACCTTTGCGGGAGCGACAACTATACAATTTTGTTTGAAAAAGAGGTCGCTCAAGTCAATCAAATTGTTCGATGCAATGTCTGCAATTTAATGTATGCGAATCCTAGAGAAAAAGATGCCGATGTAGTTTCAATTGAAAAATACACTCCCGAATTTGTTTTATCCCAGATCGATAATCGGAAAACCCAAAGGGCAGACAAGGAAGCGCTCAAGGTTAGAGATTACGAAACAACAAAGTTGTTTTTAAATCAAAACTTCAACTCACAAAAAGCTAAACTGGTTGAAATCGGAAGTGGGCTGGGTTATTTAGCGAATTTTTTCCAGCAAGATGGCTGGGATGTTGTTGGAGTTGAACCCAATACAGGGATGTGTAAATATGCAGAACGAGAGTTTGGTTTAAAGGTGATTTCAACGACAATCGAAAAATCGGGAATTGCAGCTAATTCCGTGGATGTCGTTCTCACGATCCATACGATCGAACACGTTCCCGATCCTTGTGGCACTTTCCAGGAAGTATATCGAATTTTAAAACCTGGAGGAATATTTGTTCTAGAAACTCCGCGCTATGATACGTTAATGTTTAAAATTATGCAAGAAAGGGAAAGAAGTTTGCGCTGCGATGGTCATATTTACTTTTTTACGCACAAAACTCTAACTCAAATGGCTCAAAAAACACACTTTGAAGTGCTGAAAATTGATGATGTTGGACGGTCAATGACCGTGGATAGGCTATTTTATAATTTGGGAGTGGTTAGCAAGAGTTCAAAAATTCAAAAATCTCTGAATTCGATCGCCCAGAAATTTCATCTCAATCAAATGTGGATATATCTCAATCTGCAGGATATGCAGCGTGTATATTTAACGAAGCCTAACTCTTAGCGCTGAGTCGAGGTAAATTGCCAAAACCAAGAGATTGTTCTTCTCGAGCGTTTCCGCTCGAAAATGAGTGTAGCTGCGATCGGGAATTTGTGAAAAAAAGCCGATGGTTTCTACGAGGGTGATGCCAAAGTCGGATTTGATGTTTTCGATCGTAAATTGACTGTATGGGATGAAATCCAATGACAGGCAGGGATGGAAAAAATTGGATTAACGTACGATAAGTAGTCACAGCTACGCCCTAAACTTAAATTACCACAACCCAAAAAGCCCGTCAATTCGTTCCCTAAATGACCCTATTCTCAATTAAATCGGGCAAAAATGGGGGAAAATCGATCGAAGAGGGAGTTGGCGACACGAAGATCGATACGAAAAATGAGTCGCTGGTATTCTACTTCTCGAAGTCAGCAGCACTGTTAACATTTTCGACCGTTAACTCAGAGCAGGTGCGCTTGAGCAATCCCGCCAAAACTTTGCCGGGACCCACTTCGATCGCCCGTTCGATGCCCTCTTGCGGCAAGCGCAGACAGATTTCCCGCCACCGCACTGAACCCGTCATTTGCCGCATCAGGCGGTCTTTCAGTGCCTTCCCTTCAGTAGCGGGTTCCGGTTCCACGTTTGACAGTACGGGAACGGCGGTATCGGCAAAGGAAACCGCCTCTAAAACCTGCTGGAACTCCAAAGCGGCAGGCGCCATTAACGGGGAGTGGAAGGCGCCGGAAACGTTCAATTTCACCGCACGTTTGGCTTTCACCGAGTTGAGAATCTCGTCTACGGCGGCGGGAGTGCCGGAAATGACCACTTGTTCGGCACTGTTATCGTTGGCTAAAACCACGCCTTCAGTTTGTTGAATTCGAGCTTCCAATTGCGGGCGATCGAACTTCATCAGCGCTGCCATTTGTCCGCCTGCCGCGCCGTCCATCAATTCCGATCGCCGCTTGACCAATCGCAGTCCCGTCTCGAAGTCGAACGCACCTGCCGCGTACAGCGCGACATACTCGCCTAAGCTATGACCCGCCACGAGATCTGTTTTTTCTCCTTTTTTTCGTAACAAATCGACGAGAATGCTTTCCACGACGTACAAACACGGTTGAGTGTAGAGCGTCCGCGCCAGTTTTTCCTCCTCACTTTGGCAGACTTCTAACACCGACCAACCGAGAATTTCTTCGGCGCGATCGAACTTCGCTTTCGCCTCGGGAAATTCAACGAGATCGACACCCATGCCGAGCGCTTGAGAACCTTGTCCGGGAAAAACCCATGCTGTTTTTTGATTGGTCATTTGTCTTTTGTCATTGGTCATTTGGGGTTTGGGGTTTGGAATTTTAGATTTTAGATTGAGGGTTGGTATCTATGACCCCTAACTAACAACTAGTTACGGGTCACTGTTTTCTTCCCCTGCTCCCCCTGCCTTCTATTTACTGTCCCCATTCCAGAATGGCAGCGCCCCAGGTGAGACCCGCACCGAAACCGGAGATGGCGAGGAGGTCGCCGGGTTGGATTTTGCCTTGGCGGACGGCTTCGTCGAGGACGAGGGGAATGGAGGCGGCGGAGGTGTTGCCGTAGTTGCCGAGGTTGCTGAGAACTTTTTCGTCGGGAATATTCAGGCGTTTGGCAACGGCGTCGAGGATGCGCTGGTTGGCTTGGTGCAATAATAACCAATTGAGGCGATCGCTCGTCAAGTTAGCGCGGAACAGGGCTTTTTCCACCACTTCCGGCACTTTTTTAACGGCAAATTTGTAGACTTCCTGACCGCTCATGATAATCGGCAAATACTGACCGCGTGCGACGGTAATATTGTCGATCAGCGGACGGGGTTGGGACTGGTATGCCACGTTGAGACAGCCATTTTGTGTGCCGTCGCTGCACATTTCAAACCCCAAGAGGCGATCGCGATCGCTCGCTTGCAGCACCACCGCGCCGGCACCGTCGCCGAATAGCACGCAGGTCCGGCGATCGTCCCAATCCACCCATCGCGACAGGATATCCGCTCCCACCAATAACACGTTGCGGTAGACTCCCGTGCGAATGAATTGAGAAGCCGTGACCAACCCGAAGACGAACCCGGAACAGGCGGCGGTGAGGTCGAAAGCGACGGCACGGGTTGCCCCCAATTGCGCTTGCACTTGGCTGGCACTGCCAAACAAATCGTCGGCGGTAGAGGTAGCCAGCACGATCAAATCGATATCCGCTGCCGTCAGACCCGCCATGGCGATCGCTTTTTCCCCCGCCTCCGTGGCTAAGGAAGCCAGAGATCGATCGGGCGCGGCGATCCGACGTTCGCGAATTCCTGTCCGCGACGAAATCCACTCGTCTGATGTCTCTACTAACTGGCTGAGTTGGTGGTTATTCAGAGAGGTGGAGGGAACCGCTGCCCCACATCCGGCGATCGCAATGCCAATAGTCATTCTCGTTTTCGTCCTTGATATGCTGTATCCTTTGTCAGTCGTCGCGTTTACCCGTGCTAGCTATTATGCGTTCCCCATCGCGACTGACGGACGGACAGCATCGCCACACATCCCTACTGACCGCTAGCAGCAGATTCCTCCAGGGTTTGCGAGTGGCTTTCTTGCAGGTGTTCGATGACGCGGTTTTCGATGGCATCTTTGGCTAAGCGTACGGCATTGGCGATAATGGGGGCGTGGGAACTGCCGTGACCGATGATGCAAACTCCGGCAACGCCCAACAGCAAACCGCCACCGTGTTCGACATAATCGATTTTTTGGCGAATCCGCTTGATACTGGGGGCGAGGAGGTTGCGATCGATCCTGCTGGCGGCATCGGCTTCCAGTTCCGTCTGGCACACTTGCAACATCGATTCGCCCACGGCTTCGGCAAATTTAATCAAGACGTTGCCCACAAAGCCATCGCAGACGATGACGTCGAACTGACCGGATAGTACGTCTCGCCCTTCGGCATTGCCGATGAAGTGAATGCGAGAATTTTCCTGTAACAATTGGTAGGTGCGAACGGCTAATTCGTTGCCTTTGGAGGGTTCTTCGCCAATATTCAACAACCCAACGCGCGGTTTCTCAATTCCCAGTGCGTACTGGCTGTAGATGGTTCCCATCCAAGCAAACTGCTCGAGAAACTTGGGACGGCAATCGACATTCGCGCCGACATCCAAGATCAAAACCGGGCGATTGGGTGTCATACTAGGCAGAACCGCACCAATTGCCGGGCGATCGATGCCGCGCAATCTTCCCAGGCGCAATAACGCTGCCGCCATAGAAGCCCCGGAGTGACCCGCAGAAACCACGGCATCCGCTCGTTGCTGCTTCACCAAGTCCATTGCCACATTGATCGAGGCTTTCGGCTTGCGCTTAAGGGCGCTCAGCGGTTCCTCGTGCATGTCTACGAAGCCTTCGGCAGGAACGATCTCGATATCCGTCCGATGCGTGTATTTTTTCAGGGAGGTTTCCACCGCATCGGCGTCGCCCACTAGCAGGATATCGACATCGAATGATTCCTTGGCTTTCAAGGCTCCCGCGACGATTTCATCGGGTGCGTAGTCGCCCCCCATTGCGTCTATTGCAATTCTTGCCCTTTTGGCTCCCATCGATCGAATTATGTATAAACCTTCAAAATTCTACCAGAAGGCTTACGCCAGCAACGATACCCTGATCGGATTTATGATATTTTGGCTAGTGGTTTGGAGTTTGGGGTTGGTCATGGGTAATAGGTAATTGTCTTGGGAAATTGCTCCACGGAAATCCCAAGACCGCATTTCCCGCTGGCAAACATCTTCTTCCCCTGCTCAAGACTGCTCAAGACTGCTTTTTTCGCCTTCTGCCTTCAAGAACGATCGTGCTAGATTTACTAAGTTCGGGGTTAATTTCGCTGGGTCTACCGATGATGGGCGTCGAGGCTCAATCGGTGGAGACGTTTGCGCTACTGGCGGCGGGGAAAGGATGGACGATCCCCACCGTGCCGGAGTCGGAACTCGAAACCATCGTGGACGACTACTTGGAACAACTGGAAATCCAAGGCAAACTGGTCGCCGATCAAGGGATTTGGATTCAGTCGGGGGTGCAAACTCCGATCGATCGCCGGGGGACGATTCCCCGTCCGGCAGCGTCGATTACCAAGATCGCCACCACCTTAACCGCCTTGAAACATTGGGAGATCGATCGCCAATTTGAAACCCTGTTTAGCGCTCGCGGAACGGTGGAAAATGGGGTCGTTCGGGGCGATTTGGTGGTAACGGGGGGGAGCGACCCGCTGTTCGTGTGGAAAGAGGCGATCGCGGTGGGAAATACCCTGGAAAAGATGGGAATTCGCCGTGTCACCGGAGATTTAATCGTCACCGGAACGTTTGCCCTCCATTTCGAGACCGACGCACAAGCGGCGGGTCAACGCCTGAAAGAAGCCCTCAATTCGGAGGAATGGTCGCCGGAAGTCCAAGCCGAGTACGACAAGTTACCGCCGGGAACCCCCAAACCAAATCTTAAAATCGAAGGCACGGTACGACGTACCCACCCCGAATCCGACCGTCCCAACCCATTCCGCCGCCAGCCGGAAACCGTGCCGTTATTGCGCCATCAATCTTTACCTCTGGTCGGTTTGCTCAAGGAAATGAACGTCCACAGCAACAATGACATGGCGCAAATGTTCGCCGATGCCCTCGGCGGTGCGGCTGTGGTTGCCGAAACCGCCGCCCGCGAAGCGGGTTTCCCCCGTGCCGAAATCCAACTGATTAACGGGTCGGGATTGGGGCAAGAGAACCAGATTTCCCCTCGGGCGGCGTGTGCCATGTTCGTTGCCATCCAGCGCCATTTACTGCCCCTGGGAATGAACGTCGGCGATGTGTTCCCGGTGATGGGTCGCGATATCGGCACGCTGGAAGATCGGACGATGCCTGCGGCGTCGGCGGTGAAGACGGGGACGCTGTGGGATGTCAGTGCGTTGGTAGGGGTTTTGCCCACGCGCGATCGCGGATTGGTGTGGTTCGCCATCGTCAACGGCGGCGGCGATTACGTGGAAAGCTTCCGCGCCCGTCAAGATTCGTTACTCCACGCCCTGCAAAAACACTGGGGCGGCAAGCCCCGACGGTTTCCCCCCCTGGCAACCACCCCGACGACCACCGACCTCGAGCGGTTCGGGGCGATCGAGCGCAATCAAATTCTTTGGGGCGGGTAATAACATTTCGACGATCGGTTCGCCAAAATGAGACAGATCGTTATCGTAGGGCATCCAATATAAAATTACCCAAGAATGACGCTCTTGATCGGGAGAAAATTTAGGTTTTGCAGCGTTGATTGAATGACAATTTATCACTCCAACTCAACCCGCAGAACCGAGCAAAATAGAGCGGAAAAACTGTCGTCGTTTCACGATCTTGCTAATCTCAATTTAAACAGTCAATTCGAGCGTTCAAATCGAATTCCAATTAATCGGGAATCAACGCTTGGTTGGGATTGGGGAATCCGTAAATGATTTGGTTTCTCATCGTTCCCTTATACTCGTCGCGATGACCGTGAATCCGCAAACAGTCTTGTTCCGAGTTAAATACTTCGAGTAAATAAGGTGGAGTCAGCCAGAAAACACACCAAGCAAAGCGATCGAGACTGACTTGTAACTTGACGCCGTAGGCAACAATACCTCGAAATCGATCGCTCTGTAACTCCCGAGATTTCTGGTAGTCGGCAATTTCCGATCGCCACAAATAAAAGGGTTTGGGGGTCAGCTTTGCCAGTGCGTTCTCCACTGCCTTTTCGCCTCGATCTTTCTCCCGCTTGACAAGTTCGCTGCCAAAGACCAAACCCGCACTGTTGGAGTTTCCCAGCAAAGAGAGCAACCAAGAGGGATGGGGATTGTTGACAGAAATCGCTTGACCCAAAGAACCCACGCTGGTCATCCAGGCAAAAACAATCAGATACGTGTTGGTGTGCGGGTAGTTAAAAATCGCACCGTTGACGATCTGCCCGAACTGACATAGCGGATCTTCGCTGAGACTAAAGATTTCATCGAATAGATTTTCACTGCGATCGATAGGCTTCAAACCTTTCGTGCGGTATCCATCAAAAATATCAAACTTTAACATTTTATCCTTAACCGCACCAGCACCTGGATAATTCCAGTATAACCGAAAGCACTTTACCTTTCTCTTAAATTCATAAAATTTAAAGAAAATTCGAGTTCAGTCTAAAAACATCATTTTCGTTGATTCGCACTCATCAGTTTAGCGGTTTTTCGATAGCCTATCCAGAAATGGCAATCAACGAGCAGATCGGTTAGACTAAGAGATATTGCCACCCAGACGGCGATCAATGCTGGAAGCGAAAACTCAGTCATTCAATTACAAAACTCAAAATGTTTTTTCCATATTTCACCTTCAAACCTCCATTCAATACTGTTAATGTTTTGAAGTTGGGTAGTTTTATCGTTCTCATTTTATTAACCTCATCGTGTCGATCGGCAAACTCTAATACTAACACTCCAAAAACTCCGTCACCTCCTCAAACTTCCCGAAGCGAAATTTCCATTTCTTCTAAATCCGGAAAATTAGTTGGGGGAGAAACTATCGCCATCTCTGGATCGAGTTTTCTGCAAAGTGAGGCAGGAGTCGATAAAAGATCCCTCGGGATTGGTTTAGCCGGCATCAACGATTACTCCCCCCAATTCCCCTTTTTAGATCAGTTTAAAGTTTCGCGAAAATGGATTTCCCAGCAAGAGGGAAAAGACTGGGGAGATGGAGATCCCTTAGATTTAGACGATCGCGGATGGGTAAAATCTTTAAAACCCGGTCAAAGTGCCGATCGAATTTTAATTAACGTTAAAGACAAACACTGGCCCTTCAAGCGGTATGTAGTCCGCTATGAAGGTTCGGGAAAAATGACCTACGGTCGCAATGCGATCCAAGATGAAAGTGCTTCCAGTCCGAATCGGGATGTTATTGAAGTCAATCCCGAACGTGGCAGTATGACCGTATTAACCATTACCGAAACCGATCCGAACGACTACATTCGTAATATTACCGTCGTTCCCGAAGAGTACCTTGACGAATACGATCGCGGTGAAATTTTCAACCCGCTGTTTCTCCAGGTTATCGATAAATTTCGCGCGATTCGATTTATGGATTGGATGCGAACCAATCATTCCGAACAATCCGAATGGCGCGATCGACCGAAAGTGGAGGATTTAGATTATCGCTACGCCGGAGTTCCTATAGAAATTATGGTCGCCTTAGCTAATAAAATTCATGCCGATCCATGGTTTAATATGCCGCATTTAGCTACGGAAGAATATATGCAAGAATTTGCAAAATACGTGCGCGACAATCTCGATCCCGATTTAACGGTATACGTCGAACACTCCAATGAAGTTTGGAATTGGGGTTTCGAGCAAGCTCAATATGCCAATAAAACCGGTCGCCAACGGTGGGCAGTTAATGGCGATCCGGAAAAAGCACCGGGGAATTCTTATATGCAGTGGCACGGCATGAGAACGGCACAAATGTGCGATATTTGGAAAGGGGTCTTTGCCGGACAAACCCATCGAGTGCATTGTACGTTAGGCATCCAAAAAGGCTGGGAAGGACTCGAACAAGGAGCTTTAAATTGTCCGAAGTGGGTTGAAGAAGGGAACGAAGCGTGTTACAAGCACGGTATCGATTCGATCGCCATCACTACCTACTTTTCCGGATGTTTGAACGGGAAAAAGAATGATGAAGAAGCGACGGCGATCGTGCGTTCCTGGTTTTCCGAACCCGATGGTGGGTTGACAAAAGGGATGGAGCAAATCGAAAATGCCGCTCATTTTCCCTGTAAAAATACATCTTCTGGCGACGATTTTTCTTATCACAAACAAGTTGCCGATGAGTACGAACTGCAACTGCTCGCTTACGAAGGCGGTCAACATATTACGGGAAACAGTCATCCCACTCAAAATGACGAAGATTTTATTAAATTCCACATTGGACTCAATCGCGATGCGCGAATGTACGATCGCTATCAAGAAATGTTAAATAACTGGAAAAATAGCGGGGGTGCGTTGATGATGCACTTTGTGGATATTGCAACGCCTAGCAAATTTGGCAGTTGGGGTGCACTGGAATATCTGACACAAGGCAGCAGTCCTAAATACGATGCATTAGTTGACTTTAACGATCGCACGGAATGCTGGTGGCAAGGATGCGGACGTTTGGCAACCGCCCAAGATAAAAATGCGTTGAAACCGAAAAAGATTTCCGTAAAAATTGGCGATCGCCCCTGTCGCGATTTGCGCGTTGTCGGCGACGATCGACTCATTTGCACCACGCCTAAAGGTGAGGCATTAGGCAGCGTAAATGTCACCGTCGAGGTGGAGGGAAAAACCATCGACTTACCCGAGGGTTTTACCTATGTTGAGTAAGTTACCTTGAAGTTCGAGCTAGCTATCGTGCAAATAATTGTATCAAAAATGGCGATTTCCGAAATTTTGCGGTACTTTCAACAGAATTATAAATAAGGAGTCCAATGGCGATCGCACCATTATTCGGGAGTGAAATGACTCTGTATCGAGAGCGATCGCCCTGGCATTCGTTAGCACTTGCTATCAGGGGAGAGCGCAATGATTTTAATTCGAGATATTGTCAAACAAACTTTAACAAGTGGTTATTTGAGTGCGGATGCGGAGGCACAACTGCGCCAATTACTTGCCGATAAATATGATCGAAAAGATTTCAATGCTTTTATAGCGTTGCAGTTTGCTGTTGCCGAAGGTCGCGTCAAGCAAGAATCTCGAGAAACACTTTGCAAAACTCAACGTGAAGTTTGAGAACTAACATTTTACGGGAGATAAATATGTTAAGGGGTACAGCTTTCTTGCCTACCCCTATCGCAAATTTGAGATCGAATAAGTTACCGCGATTTAAATATTATCGGGATAAAAAATGAGATATCAATCACTATTTACCCCCGTAATAAAACGCGATTTCTTTTTCCTTTAACGGTGCAAAATCGGCTTCGACTAGCTGGCGATCGAGTTCTTCTTGAGGAAGGTGTTTCGCGCCGATGCGGACGATGCGAGATCGCATGGTATTGCTAACGCCACTGCGCTGGCGATTGCCTTCCAATGCCATCACTTGATGGTATAATTTTAATTTGGCTGGGGGAATGGGGGAGCCGTCGAGATCGATACCTTCGGCGATAGCGCGATCAACAGCATCCGCACCGGTTTTGGATTCTGGTGCTGTGTTAGTTTCCGCAGACATGGTTAAACTCCCGTTTAATTGCATGGAATTCAGGCTATTCATTTATTAAGACAGATTGGGGAAAAATTCACAAGAGGCATACGAGGATCGCTCAGTTCAATTGAAAGATTTGGGGAACGCGATCGCGCAAATCTCGAGTTAGCTCAGGCAGGCGATCATACATTTCTAAGTACCAATGGTAACGCTGGCGATAGTGCTGGCAAAGGAGGCGATTTCGCTTCACCCATTCATAGGCATTTTGAGCGAGTTTTCGCCGCCAAGATGCTCGATCGATCAGTTGTTTGAACTTCACTTCAAAGTCTTCGAGCGAGCGATATAAAAGTCCAGTTTCTCCATCGATAATCGACCGCTCGTACACCGTTGGACTGGCAAGAACGGCTACCCCGTGCTTCGCACATTCAATAAACTTTAAATCAGATTTCATGCGGTTGAATTCCGTATCGTTTAGCGGTAAAATCGATAAATCGCACTCGTGCAAAATTTCGTGATAGCGATCGTAATCGCACAGCGGCTCGAAGGTTTTATGGGGGGTTGTCAGCGCGTCGTAAAATCGACGATCGTAGATGATAGTTGCTCGCACCCGATCGCCAAATTCCTCTAAAACTCGATTAATTACTTCCATCAAAGGTTTCCAATCAGCTTCCCGGTTGATCGCCCCGAAAAAGAGCGTTGCCGGAGCCTCATCGTCATACACTCGTTGATCGGGTAGAGCCAGAACTTGATTGGGAAAAATCTTAACGTGAGGGTTAAACTGGCGCAGGAAATCCGCCAGCGGTTCTGTTGACGTTTGAATGCAATGACAACTGCGAAACACAATAAAGTCATGCTCGAGATGCTCTTTCCAAAAGCGAGGATCGTCGTCAATTTCGGCGATGGTTAAATATCCGAAACGCAGTAAAGTTCTTTGCTTTTCAATGGCATTTTGCAAGTCCCATCGATCGCGCTGCCAAATGAAGACTTTAGCTTCGTCAGGACGTGCCGATCTCAAATCGGCGCTTTGGACTTGAGATAGAGTTCTCACGCCAGGAATGGTCTTTAATAATCGATCGGGTTGGTAAACGCGCACGGTATCCGAAGCGATGGTCGAAATTAACAGCGTTTGCACCAACAATTTGCGAGGAAGCTGTGAGGATTTAATCGCCCGTACGATATAGCGAGAAACTTGTGTTTGTCGGGCGAATTTTTCGGCGTCGAGTTGCCATTCTTTCACTAGAAGTGCGATCGCCTGCCAAAATTCCTGCCACGCCGGTGTGGCCTCGCCCTCCGGGTGAATCTCAAACACCTGCAAACCCGAATTCTCAAACAGTTGGGGCAGGCGATCAAACGTCAAAACCTGCCGACATTTTCCCCAGAGCGGATTATCGGTTGCCTCGTCCTCCCAGTTTCCCCGAAATAACCCCTGTAAAACTTGCCAATACTGAAAATTCGGCAAATCGGCGATCGCCACTCCCTCGGATTTTAACCCGGCGGCGTGGCGTTTCAGGAGAGATGCCGGATCGTCGAGAAACGCCAACACGCCATTGTAGATAATGCAGTCAATATTGCCCCAAACCTCCCCAAACAGGCGATCGTCGATGGAGTCCGCCTTTCCCACCCACACCCGATCACAAAATCGAGCAGCTTCTCGTGCCGCTTCCCAGTCCGCTTCTACTCCCAGGTAGGTACAGTGCGGGTTAATCGACTGATGACGTCGTGCCAACTCCCCCTTTCCACAACCGAACTCGACAATAGATCGAGCATCGGCAGGGATTGCTTCGAGTAATCTTTCCCAGGATGGGGACATCGGCACATCGGAAACAGAGGACTAGAGGCGATCGAGAATCGATCTGCCCGATTTTTCATCTTCTCATTTATTTGGAGTTTGGGGTTTGGAGTTTGGGGTTTGGGGTTTGGGGTTGGTCATTGCTAGTTGCGCTTTCGCTTTCTTCTCCCCCTGCCTCCCCTGCTCCCTCTGCTCCCTCTACTCCCCCAGCCCTGAAGCCTTTTGCTATACAATTGCATGGACTGCGATCGATCCGTATATCCCCACAGACTGATGCCCCGCCAAACACCGCTTTTCCGCTTCCGCCGCCGTTCTCCCTTTATCCTGCTAACCCTCCTAATCCTGTGGAGTTTCTGTATCGGTTGGGCGCTGTCTCAAGCCGCACAGGGGCAACTTCCCCCCACGCCACCCGCCATCGGCACCGTCGATCCCACCCCTCCCAACTATCGAGTTGGCGAGCAATTGTACGTCGAACACTGCGGAAGCTGTCACGTTGCCCTACCGCCTGCTGTGATGCCGACCACCACTTGGCGAGATCTGCTGTTGGACGAACAACACTACGGCACGCAAATCGAAGTGATGATGAGCCCCCAAATTCACATCGTTTGGGATTACTTGCAAATCTTTTCCCGTCCCACTGACGACGGAGAAGAAACCCCCTATCGGTTAGAGCAATCTCGTTACTTCAACGCCCTGCATCCCGACGTGGAAATCGATCGCCCGGTGACCGTCCAAAGCTGCACCGCCTGCCATCCCCAAGCCCCTCAATTTGACTTCCGCACCTTAACGGACAAATATTAAGTAATAAGTAATAAGTAATAAATGTTTTTGACCCATTACCCATTACCCATTACCGACCCCTGTCCGATGACGGACTGACATTAAACTAGCGATCTTGAAGCTGTCCGTTGGCGTTAAATAAGAAACTGCTATCGAGATCGGTAGCCGTTTGTCCTTGAGGACTGCTCCAATTGAAAATCGCGAATGCCGCACTGGCGATCGCGGCAACCACGGCAAATACCATCCCCCCCCGTAAAGCTCGCACCTGGTTTTCCATTTGCTGCATGTACTTCCGCGCCATGTGCGTCCGCGTATCCAGGTGATTCAGTCGGGCATCTAACTCTTTAATCGGGGCGAGGTTCTCGTCGTTGGAACCCGTCCATTCTTGCAAAATCGCGCTCACTTTTTCCTCCAACTCGGTTTTGAGGCGATCAAACTGCTCTTCGTTGTTACGATCGCGTTGCAATTGGTCGCGAACGCCAGCCAGTTCGCTGCGAATTTCCGATAACCTCGACTCCATGAGGGCTTCGAGTTCCAGACAGCGTTGCTCGAACCGTTTCTCAATGCGATCGGTCTCTTCGAGATGAGTTTGAGCTTTGGCGGCGTACTCCTGCATTTGCTGGTAGGTGCGCCCGAAATCTTCAAACTGGGAAGGAATGCGAGCCAAACCTTCGAGAACCCCGAAGGATTTTTCCAAGTGGGTTTGCAGGGTTGCTAATTCTTGCTCGATATTTTCTAGCTCGTTAAGATGTTTGCCCATTGTATTTGCATCCTTATTTTCTGTAAAAGTCTTTAACGTTTGCCGAACTTGCCAGGTCGGAAGTTCCCGGAGAGGGAAAATTACCGCGTTAATGCCCGATCGAAACCGCGTTGTACCGCATCGATCTGAGTTCCCAGAGCCAGACACGTCTGGCTAAAGTGCCGCAAGCGACGGATTCGCCACAGCGCCTTCAAGGTTTGCGCGGTAGTAGACTCCGCACCGAACAGGCGTTCGGCTTCGGCGATGAGCAACGGCAATCCCTCATCGCTATCGAACGGACTCTCGACGGGGGTCAGCCAAGTAAAAGCGTCTTCGGGTTTCAATTGCGCCCCTTCTCGGTAAAAGAAGAGCAGATCCTCCATCGACAAGCCTTGTTTGGTTGCCTCTTTGAATCCGAAGCGCAAATATTGGAATGCCGAAAGGGTATGCCCTTGGTTGCGGTGGGACAGCACTCCGGCTAAGTACAAGGCACTGAGATTGGTGGGGTGTTGTCGCAGGTACCCAGTCAAGCCAGCGCACAACTGGCTTTCGGCTTCTGACGATCGCGTGCGACTGACGAACTCAACCAGTGCCTGACCGTCAAACCGATCGAGCAGCAGGGGCAACTCCGGATCGAGTTGTGCTGGATCGATCGCCGCCGACGGTTCCTCCTGACCGGAGCTTCCGTCATTTGAGGACACTCGCGCCATCATTTTGTCGAACAGTCCCGGTCCCATTTGGCTGTAACCTTTGTAAACCGAGCGAATGGTGTTGGCGACATCTTCGGCGGCGGTATTTTTGAGCAGATAGCCTTTGGCTCCGGCGCGAATGGCGTTGGAGAGGTAGGTTTCGCTGTCGTACCCGCTCAACACGATGACTTTGGTGTCGGGAAAACGCTGGCAGATAATTCCGGTAGCGGCAATCCCGTCCATCCCCGGCATCTGGATATCGAGGAGGACGATATCCGGGCTGAGGCTTTCCACTTGCTCGATCGCGGTTTGGCTGTCGTGAGCCGTTCCCACCACTTCGAGATCGGGTTCTTTCTCTAACCAATTTTGCAAGACTTGGCAGAGAATCGCTTGGTCATCGACTAGTAAGATCCGAATCATGATTCATCTTTTGGGGTACTCGTGGTATTGTTGTTAACCGATCGCCCGATCGCCTAAGCGGTGGCGGGTTCGCGGGTGACGGTTTCCAGGGTTTGGAGCAGCGTTTGCTCGTTATACGGTTTGGAAAAATAGGCGGTAGCGCCCAAACTCAATGCCAGTTGGCGGTGTTTGTTCCCCGTCCGGGAGGTGAGCATCACCACGGGCAGATCCTTGAACGTGTCCTGAGCCTTGATTTGGGCTAAAAAGCCGTATCCGTCGAGGCGCGGCATTTCGATATCGCAAATTGCCGCTCGCACGTTCAAGCCGTTGCCGAGTTTGTCCAACGCATCTTGACCATCTCGAGCTTGTTCGACGAGATATCCGGCTTTTTCCAGGGTGAGTGCCAGGAAACGACGGACGTTGATAGAGTCGTCCACGATCAAAATTGTTTGTCGTTGAGAGAGCGAAAGGTTGGGAGCGGTCTCCGGGACGGGCAGTAGAATTTTGGGCGGGACATCCGGGGCGGGGGGCATCGGCGATCGTTTCGGGTTGGCAACCCGCTCCAGGAATTCGGGAACGTTGACCAGGGGAACGACGCGACCGTTGCCCAAGATGGTGCAACCGGAAAAACCGGGGGGGAGGGGGAAGGCGCCTTCTACCTGGCGAATAGCAACTTCTCGATCGCCCCAGCAGCGATTGACGGCAATTGCCACGGGTCGATCGCCGCGATCGACGATCAAGGCGGTGGGAATGCCGATGGTGGGCGGGGTTTCCAGTTCCGCTGGCGGATTGGGGCAGCGAAACTCCAGCCAGCGTTCGGGACGCACCAAGGGCAGTTCTGCGCCATCCCAGCGCAACACCTCGCTGCCGTCGGCTCCACGGGCAACTGTCGAGAGCGGCGAAACGATCTCGCGCACGGTGTCGGCGGGAAATGCCATCAGCATCCCGCTGCTTTCTGCGATTAGCACCCGTGTCACCGAGAGGGTAAAGGGTAGCCACAGGGTAAAGGTGGTTCCCTCGCCCGGTTGGGTCTCCACTTGTATTTCGCCGCGCACCTGTTTGAGGTTGTTGCGGACGACATCCATGCCGACCCCCCGACCGGATAAATCGCTCACTTTTTCTTTGGTACTGAAACCGGGCTCGAAGATCAGCGACAGCAAGTCGCGATCGCTGGCGGCATCGAGCAAGTCGGCATCCAGTCCCATTTCCACGGCGCGATCGCGGATTTTCTCCACGGGAATGCCGCCGCCATCGTCGCGGAGGATAATTTGCGTGCGGTTGCTGTGATGGCTGGCGCGAATTTCGATCGTCCCCCGTTCCGGTTTGCCCCGTTCCCGCCGGGTTTGGGGATCTTCGATGCCGTGGTCGAAGGCATTGCGCAGCAAGTGCATCAGCGGATCGTGCAACTGTTCCAAAATGTTGCGATCAACGAGGGTCGTCCCCCCCGAAATTTTTAAGTCTACGGGTTTGCCGTATTGCAAGCTCAACTCGCGCAACGCTCGGGGAAAGCGATCGACGATATCGGACAGGGGACGCATCCGCACCCGATCGAGGTTGGCTTGCAGTTGTTTGATGGTTTTATTCAGGTTGTGGGTGGTTTGCTCCGTCTCGTTGGCGCTCAGTTCCAAGTCCCCGGTCACTTCCTGGATTTGGACGACGGTTTCCATCACTTCCACCAACCGCAGGTGAGCGTCGTTATAGCGATCGAGTTCCAGCAAGTCGAATTCGGGCAGGGCATCGTCCCGGTCGAACGATGCCATCGGCGACCCTTCCCGAGGGGAGACGCGGTGCTGAGACTGCGCCAGAGTTTTATTGCTCTCCAATTGCAGTTGGGCTGTGCTGTGTTCGAGCAGCTGTACCCGCCGACTCAGGGAAGCGATCAAACCGCGCAGCCGGGAAAACTGCACGTCGAGACCGTTGCGCTCGATAATCAGTTCGGCGAGCAAGTCGTTGAGTTGTTCCAAACGCTTGACCGACACCCG
The DNA here is from genome assembly GCA_015295945.1 of Oscillatoriales cyanobacterium M59_W2019_021. Taxonomy (GTDB): domain Bacteria; phylum Cyanobacteriota; class Cyanobacteriia; order Cyanobacteriales; family Geitlerinemataceae; genus DVED01. The sequence continues at coordinate 24,548 of DVED01000035.1, forward strand.
CACCGTGGCATCCGCATTGTCCGACTCGGGGGCAGCGGGCGCGATTTCGGGTTCTCGCTCTAAACTCGCCAGATCCACCCCTTCGAGTTCTTCGGGGGGGATCTCCGGTGCGGCAGCGGGCGGTTGCCCAACGGCAAGGGCGAACGGTTCGTCCGGGGAGAAGCCGTTCTCGCCGGAAGCGGCGAGGAAATTCTCGAGAACGGTTTCGTCGTCTTCGTTTGAGGGATCTTCATCCCACTCGCTCTCGACGGTAGCTGCGATCGGTTCTTCAGAGTCGGCGATGGTTTCTGAGGCGGGAACGATTTCCTGGGTTGGGGCAACCTCGAGATCGTCCCAATTCTCGATCGCGTCCCCAGAGAGATCTTTCTCCCATTGCGCGAACGGATCTTCCCAGGTTACCATCTCCGGAGTGGGGATCTCTTCCGGTAAAGGTTCGACGGCATCTGCCCCCGTTACCATTGTTGCCGGAGGAAGGTCTTTTTCGAGTAACTCGAAAGGATCTTCCCAGGTTGCCATTGAGGGCGCGGGGGTTTCTTCTGGCAAAGGTTCGACCGACTCTTCCCCGGTTCCCATCGCTGCCGGAGGGAGGTCTTTTTCGAGTAACTCGAAGGGATCTTCCCAAGTTTCGATCGCCGGAGCGGGTGTGCCTCCAGCAATTGCCGTCGGCAGTAAGTCGAATTGTCCGGTGAGGATCAGCGCTTGCGATCGCCGCCACGCCGACAACGCCTCCCGAGCGATATCTTCCACCCGAGTGGGTTCGGCATGCAACCGCGCCGTCACCGACTCGCACAGTTGGTAGAACGCCTCGATTTGCAGCATTTCGCCCAACCCGCCCAATTCTTGCGCCAAAATTGCTACTTCTTCTGGCAAGCAAGGTTTTTCTGGGTTGGCGAGAACCGACTCCAGCCGTTCCAAGCAGCCTTCCACCTCGGTTTCAAACAGCAAGAAAATCACATCCTGTCCGTCTTCGGGCATGAGGACGGAACTGGCGTCTTCTTCCTGGGGAGCGCCCAATTGCTCGGAGAGGCGATCGAAAATCGGTGCGGCGCGTTCGAGCAGTTCGGGACAGTCGAAGCTAGATGGGTTGCCGGGGAACAGAGATTCGCGATCGATCTCGATGGTTTCCCCCAGACAGTCTACTGCCGCCAGCAGCAGCCGCTCGAGTTCGCCGTCGATTTCCACTGAATTTTTCTGAATCTTCAGCACCTTAAAGGAATCTTCCAAGCGGTGAGCGAACTGACTCAACACTTGAAACCCCATCATCCCCGCGCCCCCTTTGATCGAGTGAGCGGCGCGCAAGGCGGCGTTAATTTCTTCGGCATCGACGCGGCGACTGGCTAACCCCAGCAGCGCCGATTCTAAGGTTTGCAAATACTCCTGAGCTTCGTCGAGAAACTGGAGTTTGATTTCGAGTTCTTTGTCTTGTGACATTTGTTTCTACTCCAGTTACGAATCAACTTTGAACGTCCCCACCGAGGTCTGCAATTGTTGGGCGATTTCCACCGTCTGCCGCAGGTTTTCGGAAACGTGGCTCGAGGCATCGGCGGTGCGCGTCGAAACCTGGGCGATGGCTTTCATCAAATTGGAGACGGTTTCGGAGGTCTGCACCTGGGAAACCGTCGAGTCGGAGATCGATCGCACCAACTCGTCGATTTGCCGGGACACCTGCACGATTTGCGACAAGCTCTGTTTGGCATTTTCCACCAGGTGCGTCCCTTCCACCACCTGAGCGGTACTCTGCTCCATGGCTTCCACCACCTGCGCCGTTTCCAATTGGATGTTTTCCACGATCCGTTCGATTTCTTTGGTGGCGTTGGCGGAACGAGCGGCGAGTTCGCCCACCTCTTCGGCAACCACCGCGAACCCCTGACCCTCTTCTCCGGCACGAGCGGCTTCGATCCCGGCGTTGATCGCCAGCAGGTTAGTTTGCAAGGCGATTTGGTCGATCAGGGAGACCACCTTAGAAATTTGTTGGGAGGATTCCCCGAGCTGTTTCACTTTTTTCGCCGTGCTGGCAACGGTTTCCCGCAGGTTCAAGATATTCGCCACCGTCCGATCCATTGCTACCCCTCCCGATTCGGCGGTATTCGATGCCATCTTCGCCACCTCGGCGGCTCGGCGGGCGTTTTGCGCCACTGCTTGGATCGATCGGGTCATCTCCTCCACGGAATCCAGGGTGCGGGTGGTTTCGGCGGCTTGTTGCAGCGCTTCTTCGGTGAGTTGGCGCATGGCGGTTTCGTTTTCCCCCAGTGCCGAGTTCACCTGGCTGGCGGAGGTTTTCACCTGGGTGACGATTTGCCGCAAACTTTCGATAATCGAGTTGAAAAAGTCGGCGACGGTGCCGATGTCTCCGGCAGTGACGTCGGCGCGGACGGTTAAATCTCCCCGCGAGGCGCCTTCGACTTCGTCGAGCAAGGTGAGTAGCTGCATTTGCAGGGATTCTTTTTGTTTCCGCTGTTCTTCCGAGAGGGCTTCAGCTTCCAGGCGAGCTTGTTCCCGTCCGGCGAATAATTCCGCTTGCTCGAGGGCAAAGCCGACTTGGGTGGAAATTTGCCGGAATAGTTCGATTTCGGTGTCTTCCCAGTTGCGGGTTCCGGCGCAGTGGTGGGCGCACAGCAACCCGACCAACTTGTCATCGTAGATGATCGGAGCGACGATGCTGGCGCGGATTTGAAAGCCTTCGAGGATGTCGCGGTGGCAGTCGGTCAGCCCTTCGGCGTCGATGTCGTTCATCGCCCGCACGCGACCGTTGCGGTAGCGATCGATCAGTCCTTCGCGGAAGGGATCTTCGACGGTTTCTCCCAAGATTTTGCGCCAGCGCCCGACAACGGATTCGGCGATAATCGTCCCGTGCCAGTTGTCGTGGAATTGGTAGACGATAACCCGATCGGTGTTCAGGGCAGCGCGCAGTCGATCGACGGCAGTTTGCAGGATTTCGTCTTTTTGTAGCGATCGCCGCATTTGCGAGACGATTTCGTTAACCAGTTGAGATCGCGCGGTGGCGGCGGTTTGCCGATCGAGCAAGTCTTTCACCCGTTCCACCAAGTTGTTGAAGCTGTGGGCGAGGGTGCGGGTTTCGGCGGTTCCGGCGACTTCGGCGCGGGTGTCGAGATCTCCGCTCGCCACGCGATCGCTGGCATCGACCAGGCGATCGATGGGTTTGACCACTTGGCGGGCGATGGCGGCGACAATCGCGGTGACGACCGCGCCCACCGCCAGGAACATCCCGGCGAACAGCAATCCAGCGTTGCGTCCGGCGGCGGCAATTTCGGCTTCGCTGACGGAAACGGCGATCGCCCAGTTGCTATCGGGAATCGTCCCCAGAAGGTACAGCCGACCTTGGTGGGTGAATTGGGTTTCGAGAATCTCGAATTTTTGGTCTTCGTGCTGCACGCGACGGACGTTGACGGGAAATCCCGCTTCGCGGATCGCTTTTTTCAGATTGTCTCCGCCAAAACGCACCAGTTTTACTAGATCGCTCGCCCGTTGGGCAACGGTTTCTCCACCGAGAACTTCGTTGAGTTGCATGACTTGATTGCCTTTCAAGGTGGCAAAAGGAATCGCCTGTTCTCCGGCGGAAATCCCTAGCACCTGAGCTTCCTCTGAAGCAAACTGGACGGAATCATCAACTAAGTGCAGAACGTGGTGAAAATCGGTGGCGGGAATCACGGCTTTCACCACCCCCAGAAAGGTCTGAGATGGGGGATCGACGATCGCACTGGTGATGTTTAGAGAGAAGGTATTTGCCGATACGTCAAATTCGGGAATTAATTCCTGCTGCCGTCCGGTTTGGGTATTTTGCCACCAGGATTCGTCGCTTTGCACGAAATCGGACGGACGGCTGCTGTAAGCCAGGTTGAAACCGTGTTTGTCGGTGAAGAATAGCTCGGCGATCTCTCCAACTGCGGCAACTCGCTTGAGATAATCGTTGAGGGCTTGGTTGGGTTTGAGCAGTAAGGTGTTGGCAAACTGCTTTTCCAAGTCTTCGGTAGCCGCAGTGTCGAGCGCTTCGGTTTTCACTCGTTCGATCGCTGCTCGCGCCTCTTCGATGACCAGGGGATTGGTCGCCACCAGCTCGGGCAGTTCGTCAACTTGTTCGAGCCACTCGCTGGCGGCTTCGCTGCCGATGAGGACTTGACCGCTCAATTGTTGGCGCGCCCGCTCGATGGCTTTTTGGGCGGTTAAGCTGTAGCCCAAGATCCCGGCAAGACCGAGGGGAATCAGAACGCCGGGGAGAATGCGCACCAGCAACTGACGGCGCAGCGTTTGACCCTGCCATTTGACCTCGGTGTGGGGGATCGATCGCCACATCATCTGTCCGCGCTTTGGGGAGGCGTCCTCGGCGGGATCGTCAAGGCGGGCAGATTGGGCAATTTCGCGATCTACAGCGTCTGAAGGGATCGCCAGCAAGTTTTCAGAAGAGCGATGACCGTTGCCATTGGCGGGATCGTCGGTGAGATGGAAGTCGATTTTGGGTGTCATGGGAGTGTCTCGATTGCGGTTCGTGTGAAATGGATGGATTGTAGGCAGATGAACTTTAAGGCGGTTGCCGTTCGGCGTTAAGCGCTGACTTTGAACGTGCCGACGGAGGTTTGCAGTTCTCGGGCAATCTCCACCGTCTGCCGTAGAGTTTCGGAAACTTGGCGGGAGGAATCGGAGGTGCGCTCGGAAACCTTTGCGATTTCTTGCATCAGGGCAGAAACCACTTGCGAGGTCTCGGCTTGAGAAACGGTGGTGCCGGAAATCGACTGCACCAACTCGTCGATCTGCTGGGAAACTCCCACAAGTTGCCCGAAGCTCTGTTTGGCATCGTCTACCAGGCGTGCGCCTTCGGCGACCTGCTCGGTGCTTTGCTCCATGGCGGTCACCACCTGCTTGGTTTCCCGCTGGATGTTTTCCAAAATCTGCTCGATTTCCTGGGTAGCATTGGCCGATTTCGTTGCCAGTTGACCGACTTCTTCGGCAACCACGGCAAAGCCTCGGGCTTCTTCCCCGGCGCGAGCGGCTTCCAATCCGGCGTTGATTGCCAGGACGTTGGTTTGCAGCGACAGTTCGTTAATCGACGACACCACTTTGGCAATTTGCCGCGAGGAATCGCCCAATTGTTTCACTTTCTTGGCGGTTTCGCCGATGGTCATCCGCAGGTTGGAGATTTTATGCGCCATGGCTTCGATGGCAATGCCGCCGGATTGCGCCGTGTTGGAGGCGGTGCGGGCGACGTCTGCCGCTTGGCTGGCGCGTTGGGCGACCTCTTGCATCGATCGAGTCATCCGTTCGACGGCATCGAGGGTGCGGGTGGTTTCCTCGGCTTGCTGGAGGGCTTCGCTCGCCAGTTGGCGGATGGCGACTTCGTTTTCGCCTAGGGACGAATTCACTTCCAGGGTGGATTGTTTGACTTGGGTGACGATCTGCCGCAAACTTTCGACGATCGAGTTGAAAAAGTCGGCAACCGTGCCGATTTCCCCTTCGGTGACGTCGGCACGCACGGTCAGATCTCCCAGGGCTGCCCCTTCAATATCTTCGAGCAGGTCGAGGAGTTGGCGGCGCAGGCTTTCCTGTTGTTGCTGTCGTTCGGCGGACAGGGCTTCGGCTTGCAGGCGGGCTTGTTCCCGTCCGGCAAACAGGTTGGCTTGTTCCAGGGCGAACCCGAGTTGGATGGCGACTTGACGCGCTAGGTCGATGTCGGCTTCCGACCAAGTGCGGGGTGCGGAGCATTGATGCACCACCAACAAGCCTAAGAGTTTGCTCTCGACTAAAATGGGGGCGACTAAGTTGGCTTTGACGCCGAAGGGTTTGAGTTGGTTTTGGTGGCACTCGGTGAGTCCGGCGCGATCGATGTCTTCGGTGGCTTTGACGCGACCTTGCTGGTACCGTTGGACGTAGTCTTTAGCAAAACAGGGATCGGCAATGCGAGCGTTTAAGGCGACGGGCCAACCGGGGGCGACGGATTCGGCGACGATCGTCCCCTGCCAGTTTTCGTCGAATCGGTACACCAAGGTGCGATCGGCGGCTAAGGCTTCTCGCAGACCGACCAGTGCCGCTTCCTTCATCCCATCGGTGTCGGTCGCTCGGCGCAAGCTGGCGGTAATTTGGTTGAGTTGGCGGGCGCGTTCGGTTTCGGCACGTTGGCGCTGGGTTTGGGCAACCAGGAGATCGGCCATTTGGTTGAAGGTTCCCGCCAGTTGTCCGACTTCATCTCGGGCAAAACCCCGCGCCCGCAATTGCCAATCGCCCCGCGCAAAACCTTCGGCAATTTGTTGTAGTTTTTGAATGGGGTTGACGATCGATCGTCCCAACAAGGTCGCCAAAAGGAGATCGGCGCAGATGGCGAGGAGGGCAACGAGCAGTTGCAGTTTTAAGCTATTGCCCAACAGTCGATTCAAGGCGACTTCCGGCGTCCCTCGCACCAATACCGCCACGGGATTGTTGTTGATGTCGCTCAGGGCTTGGGCTGCCATGGTGTAGGTTTGGTTGCCGACGCCGACGCGCCGGGTGACGATTTCGCCCGAGGCGGTCGTGGCGTCTGCGAGTAAGCTGGTATCGGCGATCGGGGCGTCGGCAACTGGCTCGGCAGCCCCTCGGGGATCGTCGTCGAGGGCAGTGACCAGGCGGTATTCCCCGGAGGGTTGGTAGCTGTAAATGGCGCTATATCCGCCTTGAAACCGTTCGACGGTTTTTTCCACGATGGGGGATTTGACCAGATCTCCGGAAACCAACACCCCGAGGACGGCTTGGGTTTGGGGATCGCGAACGGGAGTAAAGGTATAGCGGATCGGCAAGTCGGCGTCGGGCAGTCCGTCGGGCAGGGGAGGCGACTCCCGTTGCAATTCGGCTCGAGTGACGATGGCGCTGGTTTTGAGCTGGCGGGGATTGTTGAGGACTTGCGCCACCCAGTTGTTGGGGTTGAATTCTTCTCCAGTGCGATCGGCGTTGGCATTGGCAATAATGCGCGAGTCCGCACCGACTAAGGTGGCGTATTCGATATTCCGCGCTTGGATTTCGTTGCGGAGAATTTGCTTCACTCGCTCTCGGATCTCGGGGGTTAACGCTCGATCTTCGGCAGCCGCTTTCGCCGCTTCGATGATGGCGGCGTTATCGGACTGTCCCCGAAACCCAAACCCCATTTGATCGATTTTAATATCGTAGTGAACCTGGGCGATCGCCAGTTCCGATCGGGCTTGGTTCAGGAGTTGGGTGCGTCCTCCGGCGACGATCAGCCACGATCCCACTCCCACCAGACCGACGATGGAAATGGCTTCGGAGGCCAACAAACCGACGAGTTGCTTGCGCTTGACGGGCAGGTTTTCAAACCACTGCCACAGGGGAGATGGGGAGGCGGGATGGGAAGTGCGATCGGAAATGGGGCGAGTCTCCAAGGCGGGATCTTGTGCCTTGAGCCGTGGATGCAAGTCAATGGTCATAGTACATAAGCCGGGGTAACGGTTAAAGGAAATGAAGAACGATCCCACAACCCGACATCGAGTTGAGGTCGATCGCATTTGTGCCTACAAGGGGTAGGTCAACTGTCGATGGGTGAAAGTCTGGGAAATTTAGGTGCCGTGCAATAAAGGCGAGTGCAAGATCGCCGACACATCTAGCACCCACAATCGTTCTGGATGTCCGACGCAGCCGCGCGCGTAGGGGGCGATCTCCGGGCTGGCAGAAGCGGGCAGGGGACTGAGTTGTTCGTTGCTCAGTCGTACCATGCCTTCGATTTCTGGCACGACCAATCCGGCAGCCACCCCACCGACGCGCACCAGGACGGTGTTGTAGTTTTGGGCTTTGAACGCCCAAGCTGGAAACTGTAAAAGTTGGGGCAGGTCGATCGCCCATAACACTCGACTGCGCCGCTCGATCAAACCCAACAGGTATGGCGGTAAGTTGGGCATGGGCGTTAAGTGCGGCACGGGGATGACGACCGCTTCTTGCAAGTATCGCAGGGAAAGAATTGCCGGAGTGCGGTCATCGAGCCGCACTTTGAGGTAAGGGTGTCCGGCGGCTTTTTTGGAGAAGGAACGGCGAGAGGCGAGGAGAGCAGAGGAAGAGTTCATGAGCTTAGGCGGCAACCGATTTGACCGCTCGAATTAATTGTTCTCGAGTAAAGGGTTTGGTGATGTACGCATCGGCACCTTGCTTCATCCCCCACAAGCGATCGATTTCTTGATTTTTAGACGAGCAAATGACGATGGGAATTTTTTGGGTTTCGGGGGTTTGTTTCAGTTTTCGGCACAATTCAAATCCACTCATTCCCGGCATGACCACATCGGTGACGATCGCGTCCGGTTGTTTTTCAGTGGCTAAATTTAAGGCTTCTTGGGCGCCGATGGCGCTGATGACGCTATAGCCACTTTCTCGGAGATAGTGACTCATGAGTTCGCGTTCGGAAGGGGTGTCTTCAACAATTAAAATCGTAGTCATTAAAGTTACGCTCATAACAAGTTCGCTTGACAATTTAGGTGTTCTGTCTGCGGAGAATGTCCTGTGGGTCGGGCAATTCCCTCGCGTTGGGCTTTAACGGGGTTTAGCGCGAGAAACGATCGCCTCTTAAGTGGGCTGACGTTGCGTTGGCAACTGCCATCGTTTCTCGGGGTTAGGGTAAGTGTTTGAGAACGACATCGGTTAATTGTTCTTTGGTAAACGGTTTGGTTAAATAGTCTGACGCTCGCACGAGTTTGGCTTTGGCGCGATCGATAAATCCGGTGTTGCCCGTCACCATGACAATCGGGATTTTTTTGAACAACGGATGCCGTCTTAAGAGGGAACACAGTTCGTATCCATCTAATTTGGGCATCTCTACATCGAGCAAGACGATATCGGGTTTATGGCGGACGATTTGCATCAAAGCTTTTACCGGATCGTCGATGGCGAGGACGGAAAAGCGATCGTCATCTAAGTAGCTGCGAATCACCCGGACGATACTGGGATTGTCGTCGATGCAGGCAATGGTATAAGCCCGAGAACTCACTGAGCTATTTGGCTCGTCGATCGAGGGGTGATAAGCGGAGATTGCAGGAGATTGCAGGGAAACTGACGGAACGGTGGGAGCGGGAGGCGAACTCCAAATCGCTCGATCGGGTGGAAGTTGAGTCTCGGATGGCAAACTTTGGGTGCTTTGATAGGAGCGGGTTAAAGAGAGCAAATCCAGGTAACAAAACTTCGGTAAGCGTTCCATTTCGTCGGATTCAACCGACGCGCGATCGATTCGATCGACTAACAACAAAGACCCGATCGTTTCTCTGGCTAAATCCCGAACGAGCAGAGCCGCTCGCTCGCTGGAAAGGTAGTTTTGTCGCACTAGCCAGCAAATCGCTTGATAGTCGGGATTGGGAATGGAAACATTGGGGTCGAATAACCGCGATCGCAACGGTTCTCGCAGGGAATGATACAGGGTGGAAAGATAGCGACTCAAATGGCGGTCGAGCCGATCGAAGGGTTCGATCGAACTGAAGGCATGGACGAGTTTTCCAGCTTCCATGTGGAGCGACCAAGAGGTGGATGCGCTGGAAATTCGCAAACAACCTTTTAGGTCACTATGGATAACTTCAGACAACCAATTTGGAAGATGAATCTTTTGAGAATAGGGATAGGCAGTCATAATAAAATTCTCTGCTTCTCTCGACGGGTTGTGAATCGAAAATCTGAAAGTTCCCTTGCCTAAAATGGCAAAACGATAAACTTAAACTCAGGGATTCCGTATTATTACGTAAGTTGCTGACTCGCCTTTTTTTTGATTGCGTAATAATGCGGATAAGACTTTTTTTCCCGAAACAATGTTGGTAGAAATTTAACAGAAATATTTGGGGCGAATAGTACTTTTATAAAATCTTTAAGTTCGCGATCGCTTCGCTTGATATCAGCTTTACAATCCCAGCGAAGACCAACCGATCGAGAATTTTAACCGTCAGACCCCGCTCTAGGAGCGAAACTTCCGACATCGGACTTCTTTCCAATTTCAGCAAAACGAGTCCAACGAACTTGGCAATCTCTCGATCGCTCGCACTTTGTAGTGAGGGATACACTTATAGCAAAAGGCAGAAGGAAAAAGGTTGACCGGTCTGGGTTTTCAGTTTTGCCGTTGTCCTGACACATACTGATACAGATACCCAGATCGAGTCCGTAGGGGATCGATCTGTTTCGGGTGAAGGTGGAGCGTGGGCGATGGAAAGTGCGGTTGCCTTTTCGCTAGAAATACGACCTCCCCACGATCGACGCAGTAAAATTGGGTAAAACGCGGTGAAATAGCCGTAATAAGTATAAATAACAGTCTATTTTCGAGAAGTGGCTGAATTCTATCTGAGGATTCTTGGAAACTTGACTTTGGGATGCTCGCCTCTGAGTCCTAACTCATGCTATGTTAAGAAGCGTGAATGACAGCCGCCACCGGACTGCTGACTTTTTTCCTAGCTTCAAAGTCTCAAATGTTCGTACCAAGAACCATAGAAGCCTTCCGGGCAGGAGTTGAACAAAAGATAGGAATTAGAAATCACTTCGTTTTAAAAAGATACAAATCATAAATCACTGCCCTAGGACAGCAAGTCGCCAACTCGATCCGTCTAAACTTCCCAAGTATCGGAACTTCAGCCTTTTAAGTTGGGTCTCAATCCTCAATCGCTTCAATTTGAGTGTCACGACGGATACTTTGTCCGGTTTTCGAGTTTGTTAGGGTGAAACAGAAAGAATACGGGATGTTTGGGGCGTACGAACGAGGTGTTACCGGCGATCGTTTCTCGAGTGGGGATTGTAAATTAAGGGTGAGGGGGAACGCCAGCGTGCAATTCCATAATTATTAAATAAAGGTAAAATTATTCTAAAGTCTAAGAAAGGTGTGCTAGGAGAAGAGAACTATGTTTGTCAGACTCGCGGAACAACACCGCCTATTCGTTCAAGATTTAGTCACGAACCTTCAGGCTTTAGCAATCGTGCTAGAGCGTAGAGGGTATTTGGCGTCCTGTTATACCTGCGGCGGGCAGAAAAACAGCGCTTCGTTTATGGTGAGTCTGGGAGACGATCACCTGATCCGATTTCTGGTGTCGGATTACGGAATCACCTGGACGGAAATGCGCGACGATCGCGAACTGATGAAACTCGAAGGGGCCGAAGCGATCGCCCAACTTCAGGAACTCGCCAATTTAGTCAAATATCAAATCGATCCCGCCGCGCAGCGAGCCACAACCAGCTAGTCGAGTTAAAATAGTGGATGACCTCGATGTCCTTTATCCACCACTGGCTTAAACTGACGTGTATTCGCTCGCTGTATCCGAAAGCTCGTGGCAACATAACTTCGTCGAAACGAACCGCATCCGACTCCACTGCGTTTCCCAAGGAGAAGGAGAATTGGTGCTATTGTTGCACGGGTTTCCCGAATTTTGGTATTCCTGGCGCTATCAAATTCCCGCCCTCGCTCGCTATTTTAAAGTGGTCGTTCCCGATTTGCGCGGCTACAACGACTCCGATAAACCCGATAGCGGCTACGACTTAGACACCCTGAGCGCCGATATCCGAGGATTGATCGAAGCCTTGGGCTATCAAAGCGCTCATATTGTCGGTCACGATTGGGGTGGCGCGATCGCGTGGCATCTGGCGCAAAAATTTCCCCTCATGCTCGATCGACTGGCAATTCTCAATGCTCCCCATCCCCATCAATTCGTGCAAGAACTGACAGGCAATCTCGATCGACTGCGCCGCAATTGGTACGTCCTGGCGTTGCAAATACCGGGAATTCCGGAATGGCTGCGGCAACAGAACCTCAAAGAGTTTGTCAAAGATTTGTTCCGAGAACGCGCCGTTCGCAAAGGCGCTTTCAGTCAGGAAGATACGTCTCTCTACCAAGCCGCACTGGAAAAACCCGGCGTTTTAGCAGCTCTCTCCAACTATTACCGCCAATTTCTCTCGCCGCAAAATTGGTTGTTCGACTGGGGAAAATCCCCCGTTCCCATCGAGGTTCCCACCTTGGTGTTGTGGGGACAGGAGGATTCTCTCTTGGGTCAGCAATTCACCGAAGGTTTGGAAAAACTGATCCGCGCGCCGTTTAAACTGCGCTTGATCCCTCAATGCGGTCACTGGATTCAGCAAGAAGTGCCGCAAACTGTCAATCGGGAGTTGTTGAACTTTTTACGGCGTTCGTAAACGGATGATTTTGCAAGCACCTGTGGATGTGAAGGTCGATCGACCCTCAAAAAGTGACTCTAACCCTGACTGGCTCTGGGTTTCCGGGTTTGGAAATGCCTGGGAGGTGCTTGCAAAACCTGGAAA
>DVED01000079.1 GCA_015295945.1 Oscillatoriales cyanobacterium M59_W2019_021
AAGAACCATTTTGTCGGGGCAGCTAGTTGGTTCTCAGAATTAGAGGCTTGTTCAAGAAAATGCCGAAAAGCGAATTCTTTTGAGGGTAATTTAATATCCTCTGTCGTACTGAACTGTTGTCGGTAGAATTCATCATCAAACAAAGTCTCGGCAATTTCTAAAGCAATTTCCTCCAGGGTCAAATTTTTTGAGATGTTTACGACTGGCTGTATATTTTTTATACTCCCGTTAACCTCGACCGATATTTCCTGTGGTTGAATCAGATCTAGAGCTTTTTGCTCGCTAAAACTTTCTTCTTCTATATCACATTTTGTTATTGTAATTTTCCCCAACAACCCCTGCGCCGCCCCATCCTCCGGATTCAACTCCACCGCCTTCTCATACGCCGCCACCGCCCCCTCCAAATCCCCCAACTGACTCAGGGCAAACCCCAAATGCCGATACACCCAAAACGGCGACTCGGCATCCACCTCAACTGCCCTCCGATACCCCTCCACCGCCTCATCCCACCGTCCCAAACCCTCACAAATCTGCGCCACCTGATGCAACGCCACCAGGTTACTCCCATCCTTCTCCAAAACCGATCGATATTCTGCCAGCGCCTCCTCCAACTTCCCTTCCCCTTGCAGCCGTTTGGCAACCGCAACGGGTCGACCTCATCCGCCTCTTTTCGAGCCGTTACAGCGTCCAACAACCGCTGAATCCCGGCATTTTCCGGCTCCAGTTCCAACGCCTTAGTATAAGCCTCGATCGCCTCTTCCAGCCGATCGATCTGACTCAACCCATCTCCCAAATTCAAATACACCCAAATGGGTATATTTGAACTCAATTCAATCTGCTTTTGATAACAGGAAATCGCCCCCTCGATATCCCCTTTCCTGCCCTGAACTTGCCCCAACAAACCGTAAGTTGAGACATCCTCTGGATTAGCAGCGATCGCCTTCTGATACGCCGCCACCGCCTCAGCCAACTGTTCCTGTTGACTCAACGCAAACCCAAAATGTCGGTACACCCAAAATGGGGGTTCCGAATCGAGTTCGATCGCCTTTCGGTAATGTCCGATCGCCGCCTCAAAGTCTCCCCGAGCTTCAGATAATTGTGCTAACTGATGTAGGGCTGCCAAATTTTCCGAATCAACGTCCAAAATCGATCGATATTCAGCAATCGCGCCCGACAGATCTCCTCGATCTTGCAATTGACGCGCTCGATCGAACTTTTCTGAGAAGTTGCTGATTTCACTTTGGGAAGAAGACATAGATTTTCCCCAATCGATCTGATATAAAAATAACTTGAGCTATCGATGTTTTCCTCGATTGAGAAAAACATCGATAGCAAGGGTAACTGCTTTGCCTACACCGAATTTCAACCCATCCAAAAACCCAGACTCGACTCTACAAACTTTTACCGATACAGTAAACTTTCTCAAAAGTTATTTCGATCTTTAAGCGAGTTTACAGTCAACCCAATCTTAAAACTCGATGGTTTTCTCTAGGTTAACTGACCAGCAAACGCATTCAGAGGGTGAAACTCTTCCTCAAAAAGAAGATGGAACTCTTGCCGAGCCTTACTCCTGTAGATGCTACATAAGGCTTTTGATTTTGTCAAGGCAAAAACCGTCATTGTTGCTGGGTCATTGGTCATTGGCAGCAATCTTCTTCCCCCGCTCCCCCGGCTCCTCGCTCAGAGTAACTCCCGGCGACCTTCTAACGCTCTAGCGAGGGTAACCTCGTCGGCGTATTCCAAATCGCCACCCATGGGCAAACCGAAGGCAATTTGCGTCACTCGCGTAAAGGGTTTGAGTAACTGGGCGATATACAGCGTTGTCGTTTCGCCTTCAACGCTGGGACTGACTGCTAGAATGACCTCGTTGACGCCGCCTTGATTGACTCGGCGCACCAAAGGTTGGATGTTGATTTGTTCTGGACCGATACCGTCCATGGGGGAAATGACGCCGCCTAAGACGTGATACTTGCCTCGATACTCTCGGGTTTTTTCTAAAGCAATCACGTCTCGAGAATCTTCGACAACGCAGAGAAGACTGCTATCGCGATTCGGGTTGCGGCAAATTTCGCAAACGGGTTCGGCAGACAGATGAAAGCACACTTGACACAAACCCACCTGCTTTTTGGCTTCGATGAGGGCGTTGGCAAGGGCGAGAACATCTTGTTCCGGTCGTTTGAGGATGTGCAAGGCAAGGCGCTGGGCGGTTTTGGGACCGACTCCAGGCAAGCGTTGCAGTTGCTCGATCAGGCGTGCTAAGGGACGGGTATAAACGGGGAGCCTCCTGTGTCGCGTTTTGCTGAACCTTATTTATGATAAGTCATCCCTTGTGAATTGTTTGGGGTTTGGGGTGGGTTATGGGTCGTTAGACCTCTCTAGAAACTATGAATCAAAACCCGTCTCCCAACGTTCCACATTCAAACGAGGATTGCTATAGTTTCTTCCACTTCCCCATTGTTACTTCTTAAAAGATGTTATTTCCGTCTCTCTTCGCGTTTGGCATTATCTTGTCGGCGTCGATCGCGCCAATCGGCTAAAGTGAGATAAATTACGCCACCCGTCACCGTTACTAACAACCCCAATGCCGTAATCCCTAAAACTGAAAAAACTGTGTATTCCATAGCCATTTTGATAGTAAAAAATTAAAACAGCCGCTTTGCCAACCAGCTTCCAATCTCCAAACCAACGAGTCCTAAAATAGCGCTGCTCAATCCATATCCGATCGCCGTAACTCGCGCTCCTGCGTGCCATAAAGCCGACGTCTCGAGCGCGTAACTGGAAAAGGTGGTATACGATCCCAAGAACCCAACGGCAACGAGCAGGCGCAGATCTGGCGAGGCGATCGCCCTCTCCAACGCGAACGTGACGAACAAACCCATTAAGAACGCACCCGACAAATTAGCAAAAAACGTGCCAAAAGGGAAGTCCGTCCCCCACCATCGCTGACACCACACGGCTAAATAATAGCGGCTCAACGCGCCGGGAATCGCTCCCAAACATACGGCAAGCGGCGCGCGCAGTCCGGGATCTTTCAGAGCAACTGCGGCGATCGCTCGATCGATAAAATTCCACCAATGGTTCACGATTTTTGGGTTTGGAGTTGGGGTTCGGCAGGAAGACATCCCAATTGTAGGATGAGTTAGGCAGATCTCCTAGAAGTTACGATCGATCGTTAAAAATGGAATTTATCGAACATCTCGAAAGCGGATTAGAGGTAGCGATTCGGTTGGTTAAAGCTCTTCTCGAAGCTACGGCAGTGTTGTGCGTGTTGTTGGGTTTTCTCAAAACCGGACAATTGGCACTCCCTCTCAAACTCGGTCGCGGCGATCGATTTCCCGTTGGTTTCGTACAGCTTCGTTTGTGTTTCGGGATGTGGCTGGCACTGGCTCTGGAATTTCAGTTAGGCGCGGATATTTTATCGACGACGGTAACTCCTACATTTGAAGCACTGGGAAAACTCGGTGCAATTGCCACCATCCGGACTGTACTCAACTATTTTTTGAACCAAGAAATCGAGAAAGAAATCGATTTTAAGAAGCGATTCGAGCGAGATATTGATCGAGAGCTTTAAATTTTTCTTATAAGATAAGATATGATAAAATAAGAATGGATACATTTCAGCGGAGATTGTTGCGATGACCGTACAACTTTTAACTCGCAAATTCTCAACATTTCAGTATCATAAAATGATTGAAACTGGAATTTTAACCGAGTCCGATCGAGTGGAATTAATTCGTGGAGAGATCGTAGAAATGGCAGCTGTTGGTAGACGACACGCTTCTCAAGTCAGGCGGTTAAACACATTTTTTTCCAATCGATTCAGAGGAGAGGCGATCGTAGACGTGCAAAATCCGATCGAACTTAGCGATCGCTCCGAACCCGAACCCGATATCGCTCTGCTCAAACCCCGTGCCGATTTCTACGAATCCAGACATCCCCAACCCAGCGATGTTTTCCTGCTTGTCGAAGTTTCCGATACTACGTTGGCAGCCGATCGAGAAATAAAAATTCCCCTCTATGCCGAGGCTCAAATTCCCGAAGTTTGGATCGTCAATCTCAACGAACAATGCGTCGAAGTTTACCGCCAACCTCAAGATAGTGAATATCGCGATGTCCGGATTTTTCGGCGAGGAGAATCCCTTTCTATTTTAGCGTTTGCCGATCGGGCGATCGAGGTTGACGATCTACTCGGAAAATAAAAATCAGCCAAGTCGATCCTAATGTTTGCGAATATTTTTTAGATTTTTAGTTTCGCCCCACTCAAACTGCATGAAAGTTTTAGACAAGGTTAGTCAGGCTTTCCCTGTTATCCAGCATTCGAGCGAAGACAACCCGGTCATGTCAGGGATTGCGATCGACAATCTCTTCCATTCCTTATCTCTACCCATCCTCAGCCCCCAATCGACAGATCGATCGCCCAGAACGGGGATAAATCCGCTAAGATTATTAAGAAATCTGTAGTCGTATCCAAATTATTGCTACTCGTCTAAACTCAATCGATATGTCTCTCCCCATTCGCAACGTCGCCATCATCGCCCACGTCGATCACGGTAAAACCACCCTGGTCGATGCCCTTCTCCGCCAGTCCGGCATTTTCCGCGCGGGAGAAGACATTCCCGATTGCGTCATGGACTCCAACGACTTGGAACGAGAACGGGGAATCACTATCCTCTCCAAAAACACCGCCGTTCGCTACCAAGAAACCTTAATTAATATTGTCGATACCCCCGGACACGCCGACTTCGGCGGGGAAGTGGAACGAGTCCTCGGTATGGTCGATGGTTGCTTGCTAATCGTCGATGCTAACGAAGGACCGATGCCCCAAACCCGGTTCGTCCTCAAAAAAGCCTTAGAAAAAGGGCTGCGTCCCATCGTTGTGGTGAATAAGATCGATCGCCCCCAAGCCGACCCTCACGGCGCGATCGATAAAGTTCTAGATCTGTTCCTGGCACTCGGTGCCGACGACGATCAGTGCGACTTCCCCTACCTGTTCGCCTCGGGTTTATCCGGATACGCCAAAGAAGACCTCGACGAGGAAGGCAAAGATATGCAGCCCCTCTTCGACGCCATTCTGCGCCACGTTCCGCCCCCCGTCGGCGATCCGACAAAACCCCTGCAATTGCAAGTCACCACCCTCGATTACTCCGAATACCTGGGACGCATCGTCATCGGTCGGATTCACAACGGGACGATTAAAGCCGGACAGCAAGCGGCATTGGTGACGGAATCCGGGGAAATCGTCAAAGCCAAAATCAGCAAACTGATGGGGTTTGAAGGCTTGAAGCGCATCGAACTAGCAGAAGCCTCTGCCGGGATGATCGTTGCCGTTGCCGGATTTGCCAATGCCAACATCGGCGAAACCATCACCTGTCCCAACGAACCCCAAGCCTTACCGCTGATCAAGGTAGACGAACCCACCTTGCAAATGACCTTCTCGGTGAACGATTCTCCCTTCGCCGGACAGGAAGGCAACTTCGTCACGTCGCGGCAATTGCGCGATCGCTTGATGCGGGAACTGGAAACCAACGTTGCCTTGCGCGTGGAAGAAACCGATTCTCCCGACAAATTCTCCGTCTCCGGTCGCGGCGAACTTCACCTGGGCATCCTCATCGAAACCATGCGTCGCGAGGGTTACGAGTTTCAGGTTTCCCAACCTCAAGTGATTTACCGGGAAATCAACGGGCAACCCTGCGAACCTTACGAGTACCTCGTATTGGATGTTCCCGAAGCAGGCGTTGGCGGTTGCATCGAGCGCTTGGGTCAGCGTAAAGGCGAAATGCAGGATATGCAAATCAGCAACGGTCGCACTCAAGTTGACTTTATCATCCCTGCCCGAGGTTTGATCGGGTTCCGGGGCGAGTTCATGCGCCTGACTCGCGGGGAAGGAATTATGAACCACAGTTTCCTGGACTATCGCCCCCTCTGCGGCAACTTGGAAACCCGCCGCAATGGGGTGATAATCGCCTTTGAGGAAGGAGTGGCCACGTTCTACGCCATGAAAAATGCCGAAGATCGGGGGGTATTCTTCATCACGCCGGGAACTAAGGTGTATAAAGGTATGATCGTCGGCGAACACAACCGCCCCCAAGATCTCGATCTCAACGTCTGCAAAACCAAGCAGTTGACCAACCATCGATCGGCAACGGGCGACGAATTGGTGCAGTTGCAATCCCCGGTGGATATGAGTTTGGAACGGGCACTGGAATACATCGGTCCGGACGAACTGGTGGAAGTGACGCCACAGTCCATTCGGTTGCGGAAGATGGCGAGTAAGAAGTTGGCGAAGCGGTAATCGGTAATCGGTAGGGTGTGTTGAGGGACGAAACGCACCCGTTCTAATTGCGGGTCGCGGTTTTCTCCCCCTGCTCCCCCTGCTGTAACGCCCGAACTCCTTTCTTAATATTTTCTACAACTTTGGAAAGAGGGTAGAATTGAGAGAAACCGCTACGATCGAAGTAGTATTACTGAGGTCTATGGCTTCTCCTTCTCAAGTCAAGCAATACCTAGCCTATTGGTTTCAGTTGGGCAAAAGGGCGATCGTGCGCAACGGTCAGAAAACCCTGTTGCCTAATCCAGTGATTCGTGGAAATGCCTACAGCCGCGAATTTGAAGCGTGTTGGCAATTTTTGCAATCCCCGGAATCCGGCGATTGCTACCTCGAAGGCACTTCCCAGACGATCGCCCAATTACTCTCCTCTGAATGGGAAATTGCAGATTGTCCCCGGTGCGAAATGCCAATCCCGTTACGAGATATCGGTTTGCCCTCTACCAGTTGTCCCTGTAGCGATTTACCCGGTTGGCCCAATCGCGAATTGCCCTTACCGCGATTACCGGTCAACACGCAACGACATCTCAACGAGATCCGCCGCCGATTACTGGATGAGAAGCAATCGATCGTGCGGAATGGCAAACTTTCTACCCTGCGTCTGGGTTCGCCTTCTACGACTAACGATCGATGACCTTTTGGAGCGATACTTATTCGATCGACAAAACTCGATTTGCAGTTAACGCTAACTCCGGAAAAGTTGGCGAAACGATCCGTTCTTCCCCTTGAAAGACAACTGCATCGTAAAATCCTTCGACTAGGGTACAAACGGTGACAATGGCTTCTAAAGGATCGACGATCCAATATTCGGGAATTTCGAGAACGGCGTATTCAGAACGCTTGCTGCGGTAATCCGTGGTTCGCGTCGATTCGCTGACAACTTCGACAACTAAAATCAGCGGTGGTTCGTTGAGTTCGATAACCGCTTCT
>DVED01000091.1 GCA_015295945.1 Oscillatoriales cyanobacterium M59_W2019_021
TATATATTATTATAAATTCATTGCTTTAACTTTTAACTTAATTGGTCGCGATGATTCTCGCGATATGTTTCCTGAATTCATTCGTGCTGTTTTAAAAATAGAACCGCTTGCATTTGTGGCAGAAAATGTAACAGCTTTAGTAGGACAAAAATTAGTCAATACGTTCGAGAGACGATCGAAAATCCTTAAAACCGAAAATCCAATGCTTTCCTTGCCATTTACGAATATGTTCGACTCCAAAATCTCGAACGGTTGTTACAGAAGATTGGGTTGTTGACTTTAACTCAAACGGAACTTTCTGTCCGTTAAAAGCCAAAAACACATCAATGCCAATTCGAGTTAGATTGAGAGGCTTTTCAAGTTTAAAAAGAGTAATAAGTTCGTTTTCCCGACGATCGTCCTGAATGCTCATAATCAGGTTTTACAGTGGGAATGTTGAGGAAAGTAGACGGTGTCGGTTACCATTCGATCGCCTCTGGGATTTGCGGACGCCGAATTGTCAACCGTATGACGTAATATCTTGCCACCTACCTTTCCTCAACCTCGCAAGAATTTTCGATTGTCTAACTGATGCTGAGAACCCAAGTCCCGACGTAACGCAATAGCGGAACATCTCCCGGCGAAAGAATCCGACAGTTGAAGTAGAACATTCCACCACTTCGGGGATTGTGAACGTTGGAGAACACCACCTCGACTTTATTTCCGGCGGGAACGGGTTCGGTAGGATAGATTTCGATGACGCGATTTTCCCGATCCCAAATCACTTCGTCTAAGGCAACGGAAACGTATTTGCCATTTTGGCGAACGCGGACTTCCACGGGTTGATCGTCGGGATCTTTTTCGGGTTTCAACTCGACATCGAATTCGCCTTCGTAGTAGTCGGGATAGTCGATCGAGATTTGAGAGGCGGCGAACTCCATTTTCTCGGCAGGAATCCGGAGGCGGTAGCGATCGCTGGGATGGCGGGTGGTACCGTAGTCGAGGCGGTAGTTTAAGCTATTTTGGCGTCCCGGTCCCCCGAAAATGGTCAGTCCCGGCAACCCTTGTGCGATGCTGACGGCGGGTAAAACCGCGGCGAGACAGCCTGTAACCGCCAGTGTAGAGAGAATTCGTCTGGTTGTAGCTTTAACATTAGCAGATAACATAGGCTGAGTCTTTTTGAATGTCTGGTAAGTCAGGGATAGGAGTTTATGAAGGAAATCTTAACAAACGAAGGAACGTTTTGGAGAAGTCCCCGATCGATCGGACGGTGCGAGAAAGCTTAGAGTTCCTAGAAATTCAGGGTTTTTAGCGTTTCGATGACTCCGATTTTGCCGGATGGAGATGAATGTGACGATCGGTCAATTGACGATAAACGATTTCGATCGCAAAGGCAATACCAACCATAGCCACCACAACCCAGAGATTTTGGGGATGCGTTCGCGCAGTTTG
The DNA here is from genome assembly GCA_015295945.1 of Oscillatoriales cyanobacterium M59_W2019_021. Taxonomy (GTDB): domain Bacteria; phylum Cyanobacteriota; class Cyanobacteriia; order Cyanobacteriales; family Geitlerinemataceae; genus DVED01. Next base: position 1,432 of record DVED01000091.1, read on the forward strand.
CGCTAACAATACCACCAATGCAGCCAGACAAGCGATCGTTCCTAAAAATGAAATCCACCGATGGCTGTGGGTTTGGCGGTGCAATTTTACATTGGCAAAGTTAACTACGGCAAAAATGAGCAAAAAGCCAGAACTTCCCATCGTAGAAATTCCCGAAAGATCGAACGTATTGGCAACAAATAGCGTTAAAGCACTGGTCAATAGCAATCCTTCAATGGGTTGGTTCCACACTTTCTTTTCAAGTGCGGCAGGTAACTCTCCGGATTTAGCGATGATATAGCTCAAACGGGAGGTTCCGTAGAGCGTGGCGTTGATTGCCGAAGCCGTAGACAGCAAAGCGGCGATCGCAATTAACTTAAAACCGAACGATCCCATAAACGGTTTAGCCGCCGCCGCCAGTGCGTATTCTTTGGCAGCGACCACTTTTTCTGTCGATAGAGAACCCACCGCAATTCCGGCAATGAGAACGTAGAGGGCGATCGTAAAAATAACGGCAGTGTAGTAAGCTCGAGGTAAAGTTTTCTCTGGATTTTTGACATCTTCTGCCGAGTTTGCCATTAGCTCGAAGCCTTCATAAGCTAAGAAAATAATCATCCCGCCAGCGACGATCGAGACAGGAGATGCCCAAGTAGAAGGTTGGAGATTTTGCCAATCTACCCCTCGAAAACCGACGGCAATAAACACGCCCAAAATGATGAGTTTGAGGGCAACAATCCAGGTTTCCGCACGACCGATTAAGTCGGCACTGAGTAAATTCAATCCCGTAATGCCAATTATTGCCCCACTTATGAGTAAATGCTTGACCCAAAATTGGGCGGATTCTGGAAAAAAAGTAGCTCCGTAACTGCCAAATGCCGAAGCGTAAAGCGATAGCATGACGATATAACTGAGCCACAACAGCAGGTTCGTCCCTCCGGTAAAAATTCCCGTTCCAAAAGCTTCATTGAGAAAGGCAACCGTTCCCCCACGACTGGGGAAGGTAACGGAGAGGCGGACGTAGGCGTAGGCGGTGAGCAAGGCAACGATCCCGGCGATGGCGAAGGCGATGGGTGCGCCTCCTTGGGCGAGTTTTACCGATAAACCCAACACGGCAAAAATCCCGCCGCCGACCATTCCTCCCACGCCGACGGAAACCACCGACCAGAAGCCCATTTTGTCCGCTGCCATTTCGTCACTGACCTCCCCAAGTTTTAGAAACTGCTATAGCTGTCGCCAAAATAGTTAAGAGAAAGGCGAAAGCTAAAACCCTTATCTATCTTTTCCTTTTGAATTCTGCTACATATTTATTAACGTGAGTCCAGGTTAAGCCAAAAGCCAAATCCCTTGCCTTTGTTGGGGTTTGGGGTTTGTGAGTAGGTAGGGTGTGTTGAGGGACGAAACGCACCATGATGGTTAGTTATTTTCTCCCCCGGCTTCCCCGGCTTCCCTCGCTCATCTCCACCCAAAAATCTCTTATCCCGTACTGACGTTATATTAAGCTGATCGCCCCATCCGCACATCTACCTAAAGAATTATCGATCGCCATCGCCGTCCGCATTCGCAAATTTCCCAAGTTGCCCTCGATCGCGCAATAAAAATCAACCAAAGTTCATCGTTCGTTGTATTAAAGTCAGCAAAACCCGAAAAGAGATTAAGACAAGTTGAAGATATCGATCGCCCTTTGGGGATCGGCATAGGATGCAGATCGATCGGACTAGTCCCCTGCTATCCCCAATGCTGAAATTTCCTTCCCATCCACTGAGATCGACAATTCCGACAGAAAGTTGAACTCAACCCCAAGTAGAGAGATCGCGCAGCGAATTGACCCGACCCTTGCACCACTCAAAACCTGCGAGCTAAAATCGCGATCGCTCGCTCCAAAGTGGCTGGGCGATTCGACGCAACCGTTCCTCCTGCTCGATCGTCGCTATAACAGGGGTATAGAAAGCGCCAACTCTCTCCCTTAAGTTTCCCCCACGCCTTTAACTTTCAGTCCAAACCTAATTTGCTAAGGAGAACTTATGACTATAGCCGTTTCCAAAGAGGCGGACACGCAAGAACTCTCTGGAGTAGAACCGAAAACCTGCTTGAAAGTGGGGATTCCCAAAGAAATTTATCCGGGTGAGTGTCGGGTTGCCGCCACGCCGGAAACCGCCAAAGTCCTGCAAAAATATGGCTTTGAAGTGCTAATCGAATCCGGTGCGGGGGCGAATGCCACCTTCCCCGATGCCGCTTACGAAAGCGTGGGCTGTCAGATTCTGCCCGATGCCGCCAGTTTGTGGGAAGCTGCCGATATCGTCCTCAAAGTGCGTCCCCCTCAATACCATCCCCAACTGGGGAAACCGGAAACGGAATTGCTCAAAGAAGGTGGCACGTTAATTAGCTTCCTGTGGCCCGCGCAAAATCCGGAACTGATCGATCGCCTGGCGGCACGGAAAGCCACGGCATTGGCGATGGATGCCATTCCTCGCATCTCTCGGGCGCAAAAAATGGACGCCCTCAGTTCCATGGCGAATATCGCCGGATATCGGGCAGTGATCGAGGCGGCAAACAATTTTGGTCGCTTCTTCACCGGACAAATTACCGCAGCCGGAAAAGTCCCCCCGGCTAAAATCTTGGTAATCGGTGCCGGGGTTGCCGGATTGGCTGCAATCGGTACGGCACGGGGCTTAGGGGCGATCGTCCGTGCCTTCGATACCCGCCCGGTGGTCAAAGAACAAGTGGAAAGCCTCGGGGCTGAGTTTCTCGAGTTGCACTTCAAAGAAGACGGCACCGGCGAAGGCGGCTATGCCAAGGTGATGAGCAAAGAGTTCATCGAAGCGGAAATGGCACTGTTTGCCGCCCAAGCCAAAGAAGTGGATATCATCATTACCACGGCACTGATCCCCGGCAAACCCGCCCCCAAACTGATTACCGAGGAAATGGTCGCCAGCATGAAAGATGGCTCGGTGATTATCGACATGGCAGCGGAACAAGGGGGCAACTGCGAAGTCACCAAACCTAACGAAGTTTACAAATACAAAGGCGTAACGATCGTCGGTTTGACCGATTTCCCCAGCCGGATGGCAGCCCAATCCAGCCAACTCTACGGCACGAATTTATGCCACCTGCTCAAGGATATGGGCGGTTCCGAGGACTACAAAATCGATTACGACGACGAAGTGGTTCGCGGTGCCCTCATCCTCCACGAAGGCAAAGTCACATGGCCCCCGCCCAAACCCGCCACGCCTCCCCCAGCACCCGCACCTGCACCCAAACCCGCACCCGGAGCCGCTACACCCGCTGCCGAGAAATCTTCTAGCGGTTTAGGTGGCTGGATTTGGATGGTGTTAGCTGCATCTGCCTTAATCGGCATGGGCGTTGCCGCACCGCCGTCGTTCTTGTCCCACTTTACGGTGTTCGTGCTGGCGTGTTTCGTGGGTTGGCAGGTGATTTGGAACGTCTCTCCCGCCCTGCACACCCCGTTGATGAGCGTCACCAATGCCATTAGCGGCATCATCATCGTCGGGGGAATGCTGCAAATTTCCGGATCGATCGACTCGCCCACGACTATTCTAGGGGCGATCGCCATTCTCGTCGGCACGATCAACATCTCCGGCGGCTTCCTCGTCACCCAACGGATGCTGAAGATGTTTAGGAAGTAGGTAATGGGTAATGGTGCGTTTCGTTCCGGGGGCACTCCCTACTCACTTATTACTTATTACTTAAAATTCCCAACCCCAAACTCCAAACAACAGACATAAAAGGAATTTTGCGGATGTCAACGAACTTGTTAACGGTCGCGTATATTGCGGCGAGTGCGTTATTTATTCTCAGCTTAGGCGGGCTGTCGAACCAGGAAAGCGCCCGTAAAGGGAATATATTCGGCATTGCCGGAATGACGATCGCCTTTGTGGCAACAGCCCTCAGTCCCCTGGTAACGGGATATACCACCCTAGCCGCGACGATCATTCCCGGTGCGATTATCGGGGCAATTCTCGCCTCTCGAGTCGCCATGACCTCCATGCCGGAACTGGTTGCCATTCTCCACAGTTTCGTCGGTTTGGCGGCGGTTTTGGTAGGGATTGGCAACTATCTGCAACCGGAATCCGGCTTAGTGGGGGCGGAAGCCACGATTCACGAAATCGAGATTTTCATCGGCGTGTTTATCGGGGCAGTCACCTTTACCGGATCGATTATTGCTTTCGGGAAACTGCGGGCGATCCTCAGCAGCAAACCCCTGATGCTTCCGGCACGGCATTTCCTCAACATCGCCATGTTGGTGGCGACGGTGTGGCTGGGCGTTCAGTTCATGGGGACGGAAAACGGGCTGCAACCCCTGCTGATTATGACCGGAATCGCTTGCGTGCTGGGGGTTCACCTGGTCATGGCGATCGGCGGTGCGGATATGCCCGTGGTCATTTCCATGCTCAACAGCTACTCGGGATGGGCGGCAGCCGCAGCCGGATTCATGCTGTCGAACGATTTGCTGATTATCACCGGAGCGTTGGTGGGTAGCAGTGGCGCCATCCTCAGCTACATCATGTGCAAGGCAATGAACCGATCGTTCATTAGCGTCATTTTAGGTGGCTTTGGCGAAGGAGCGGGCGCACCCTCTGGCGGTGGCGTGCAAATTGAAGGAGAAGCGAAACCCACCACCGTTGAGGGTACGGTCGAATTGTTGCTCAATGCTAAGAGTGTGATTATCACGCCGGGATACGGCATGGCAGTTGCCCAGGCACAGCACGGCGTTTCCGAAATTACCAAGATTTTACGCGATCGCGGCGTTAACGTTCGGTTCGGCATCCACCCCGTCGCCGGACGCCTGCCGGGACACATGAACGTCCTCCTGGCAGAAGCCAACGTCCCCTACGATATCGTGTTGGAAATGGACGAAATCAACGAAGATTTCCCCGAAACCGATGTGGTGTTGGTGATTGGTGCCAACGATACCGTCAATCCTAGCGCGATGGAAGACCCCAGCAGTCCGATCGCCGGAATGCCCGTTCTGGAAGTCTGGAAAGCGAAGGATGTGGTCGTCATGAAACGCAGTATGGCAAGCGGCTATGCCGGGGTAGAAAATCCCTTGTTCTACAAGGAAAACACCCAAATGCTCTTCGGCGATGCTCGGAAGAATATCGACGCCATTTTGGGTCAGTTGTTGACGCAAGATGAAGCGGGCGAAAAAGTGTTAGTTGGAGCGAAGTAGTCGTTAAGCTAACGCTCGAAGTTTATCAAATCCCGATCGCGAGTTTATTCAGGCGATCGGGATTTTTGTTTCTCCGAATAGTCCAAGGTCATTGGATGAGTCTACGTTGATGAATTAGATGGAAGATGTAGACGGATAGTTTTTGACATCATGAATTGCTGTTGTCACCAATCGATCGCCTCGAGAAATCACGCTGAAACTGCCATCCGTTTCTAAAATCACCGCTTCCACATCGCTCATCTGACCGAATCCTTCGGTGCGAATAGCCGCACGAATTTCTTCCGGCGTCACTCGCTGAGAAGCCAGCGCCCCATCTAACATTTCCCCCTGATGGAACAATAGAGTGGGTTCGGACTTGACTAGACGGCGAACGAAGCGCGATCGTACGGACAGCCACGCAATGAGATATTGCAGCGAAATCAGCAATCCTAACCCTAGCAATCCTTCTGCTAACGGTACATCTTTGGATAGCAGAATGGTTGCTAAAGTCGAACCGAGCGCTACAGTCACGATGAGGTCAAAGGCATTCATTTTGGAAAGAGTCCGTTTTCCGGAAAACCGCAATAAGACAATCAATCCGGCATACGCCAACACTCCCACAATTAAGACGCGCCCCAATCCAGACCAAGTTTCAAAAAACATGGAAACTCCCTATTTTTGGTTACACACTTGGAGCAGAATCGATCGGCATTTTCCCTTTCAATTTTTTGAAAAAAAAGGCTGATTTCTGGCTTTCCATTTCTCAAAATTTGGCGGTTTCTATAGCAGCCGCCACCTCGGTTGAGACAATCCCACCGTTCGTTGATGTAGGGGTCAATGCCATTGACCTTTCCTGGGATTATAGGGCAGGGCTGTTTCATTGTCAAGGTCAATTGCCCAAAGAAATGGCGATCGTTATCTGATAAAATGATGACGATCGCCAATTTTTTTGTAATAAAAAGATGATTTCTAGCTTAATTGA
>DVED01000186.1 GCA_015295945.1 Oscillatoriales cyanobacterium M59_W2019_021
AAACAGGAGGAAATCTCAATGTTTTGCGAACAATGCGAACAAACGGCTAGCGGCAATGGTTGCCATCAATGGGGGGCTTGTGGAAAAGGTCCGGAAGTGAACGCCGTCCAAGATTTATTAGTTTACTGCTTGCGAGGATTGGCTGAGGTGGCGTTACGCGCCCGCGAGTTGGGCATTTCCACCCACGAAGCCGATGTGTTTGCCTGCGAATCGCTGTTCGCCACCATGACGAATGTCAACTTCGATAAAAAGCGGTTTACGCAAGATTACATTCGCCGCGCGATCGCCTTACGCGAAACCCTCAAAACCCAAGTTGAGGAAAAATCGCCCACGCAATGGTCGGATCTCGCCACTTTTACACCCGATTTCAACGATAGCTTGGTCGAACAAGGTCAAGCCGTTTCCCTCGAATTTATTGCCAAATCGGGCGGAGATGTCGATATTTTTTCCCTAAAATTGACCGTCTTATACGGTATTAAAGGGGCAGCTTCTTATACATTCCACGCCTACGAAATGGGGCAAGAAGACGATCGCGTTTATGCCTTTATTCAAGAAGCCTTAGCAGCGATCAATCGCCCGGATCTCACCCTGGAAGATTGGGTTAATTTAGCCTTAAAAGTCGGGGAAATCAACTTGCGATCGATGGAACTCCTCGATGCCGGACACACCCAAACCTACGGGCATCCCGTCCCCACCGTCGTCCCCCTCAATGCCAAAGCGGGTAAAGCCATCCTCGTGTCCGGTCACGACATCAAACAACTCGCTGCCCTCCTGGAACAAACGCAAAATACGGGCATTACCGTCTACACCCACGGCGAATTACTCCCCGCTCACGGCTATCCCCTTTTGAAACAGAAATACCCCCATTTGTACGGTCACTACGGCACCGCTTGGCAGAATCAAACCAAAGAATTTGCCAAGTTCCCAGGGGCGATTATTTTGACGACCAATTGCTTGATGCCCCCCCACGAACACTACGAAGACAAACTATTTACCATCGGACCGATGGGGTATCCCGGACTTCGCTATTTGCCCCACACCGAAAACGGTACGCCCGACTTTTCTCAAGTTATCCAAAAAGCTCTCGAACTCCCTGGATTTGCCGAAGATGGAGAACCGCGCAGCGTGATGACCGGGTTTGCCCGCAATGCCGTTCTCAGCGTTGCCGATACCGTTATCGAAGCGGTCAAACAAGGGAAAATTCGGCATTTCTTCCTCGTCGGCGGTTGCGATGGTGCCAAACCCGATCGCAATTACTATACCGAATTCGTGGAAAAAGTGCCGGAAGATTGCGTCGTTCTCACCCTTGCTTGCGGTAAATTCCGCTTCTTCGACAAAAATTTGGGAACCATCGGCGAAATTCCCCGCTTGCTGGATGTGGGACAGTGCAACGACGCCTATTCTGCCATTCAAATTGCCTTGGGATTGGCGAATGCGTTCGAGGTTGGCGTCAACGAATTGCCCCTGTCGATGATTTTATCTTGGTACGAACAAAAAGCCGTTGCCGTGTTGCTGACGCTGCTATATTTAGGCATCCAAGATATTCGCCTCGGACCGACGATTCCCGCCTTTCTTTCGCCCAATGTGTTGAAGTTATTGTCAGAAACTTACAAGCTCAAACCGATTACCACGCCCGACGAAGATTTAGCGGCTTGTTTGGCGTAAAACTTGTTGTTGGGGCAATTCGTCTGAGGTTGCCCCAACTGTTCTTTTCTAACTCTTCTCGATGACGCGCTTTCTGTTCGATCGATTTGCCAAAGATTATCTCAAAGAACTGCTTTCACCTCTGGGTGAAGTGAAAATCAGCGATGAAGTCCGCGATGAAGTTCGTCAAATTGACGTTCGCTTTACTCCCACTTCAACTTCTGCGACATCTGACTGGATTCAACAATTGGGTTTGTTAGGTCGGATGGTCAGTCAACCAGCACTGTTTGAACCTTTTCGGAATCCAGCGACCGTCAGTGAGATTCGCGGTTGCATGACGAAACTGTTTAACGTATGTGCTGGCTTGGAACGACGTGCCAAACGGCAAGGAACTCCCATGCAGGAGAACGACTATCCGATGTTATGGATTTTAACTCCAACGCTTTCGGAGACGCAATTACAAGCTTGGGGAGCAAGTGTTAAGATGGAAGAAGGTTGGCTGTCGGGAGTGTATTTTTTGGCTCCGTCTTGGCGGACGGCAATTGTAGTCGTGCATCAATTGCCGACGAGAGCAGAAACGTTATGGTTGAGGATGTTAGGCAAAGGGAACGTACAGAAACGAGCGGTTGAGGAGTTAAAGACTTTACCGGAGAATAATTCTGTTAGAACGAGATGTTTGGAGTTCTTATTCGATTTGCAAGCGACTTTAGAAGCGAATAAGAAGGATAGGAATCCGCAAATTGAAGTGAATGACGAGGATGAGGAGTTTTTTATGGCTGTTGGATCTTTGTTTCAGGAACAATTGAATGCAGCTGAGCAACGAGGAATTGAGCAGGGAATCGAACGGGGTCGGTCTCAAGGGAAACTGGAAGGTGTTGAAGAAGGTTTAAAGCAAGGAGTTTTCCAAGGACAACGCCTGATTTTAGAGAATTTGTTGCAAGTCAAATTTGGAAATTTAGACCCGATAATGCCCGTTCTTATTGAAAGGATGTCGGTAGTTTCTTCGGAACAGTTTACGCTATTTTTGCTACAATTATCTCGGGTAGAAAATGATGAAACGAGTCGGCAAACTTTGCCTCGTTTGTTTGTGGAAGAAATCTTAAAATTTCGTTGGGGGGAAGCGGAGGAAGGAGAAGATCGGGAGAGTACGATTCGATCGATTTTATCTCTGTCCCCAGAAGCCTTAACTGAAATTCTATCACTCCTAAACTCGAGATCGAAAGATGAAATTTTATCGGCGATCGCCCAACAGTTGCCACAGGAAGATTAACCATCTGGGGACGATCGATCGAAAAGCGGATGAATGGGAGTCGTTTTTACCAGATCGCTGAACTTGCAGTTGACTTCTAGAATAGGATTTAGGAAAATGGTTGTCGGGTGAAATCGAAGAAAGCCGATTTCGATCGCCCCTACCCAGTTTTGTCTTGACGATCCTTTCAAAAAATCCTGTTTAAACTTGTGAATCGAACCAATCGAAATAAAATTTACTATCAAACCTTTGGGATTATTCTCGGTTTGACGTTTTTCATTTGGCTATTTCGAGGTTTCGGAATTCTGACGTTTTTGCCGGGACTCGTGTTGTGGATGTTAATTCTACTCTCGATCGTCTCGGGAGCGATCGCCGCTTGGCAAAGTTCGAGACGCTGGTAAGTTGACAGTCCTCACCGGAAACGCTCCGATCCCGTACTGACCTAACGATAGAGTGGAAACCTGGGGTAAAGTGCTACCCTGAAAGATAGGCAAAATGCCGGGAATGCCAAGTCGGGAAGACCATGCAGATATATTTGGACTATAGCGCGACCACCCCCCCGCGCCCAGAAGCGATCGCCGCCATGCAAGACGCAATGGCGCAGCAGTGGGGCAATCCTTCGAGTTTGCACGAGTGGGGTCAACGCGCGGCAACTCGGATCGAACGCGCCCGAATTCAAGTCGGCGACCTCCTCAACGCGCCGCCAGAGTCGATCGTCTTTACCAGCGGCGGGACGGAATCCGATAATTTGGCGCTGCTGGGGGTGGCGCTGGGATATTCCCGACCCCAACATTTAATTATTTCCAGCGTGGAACATTCGGCAATTTCCGAAACGGCGCGAGGGTTGGAAAGTCGGGGATGGCAGGTGACGCGCCTGGGGGTCAACTGCCAAGGCAGGGTCGATCCCAGCGATTTGCAAACAGCCATTCAACCGAATACCGTCCTGGTTTCGATTATTTACGGACAAAGCGAAGTCGGGACGATTCAGCCGATCCAGGTTTTGGGCGATATCGCTCGATCGCACGGGATTTTGTTCCATACCGATGCCGTCCAAGTGGCGGGACGCTTGCGGGTGGACGTGCGCCAATTACCCGTGGATTTGTTGAGCGTGTCCAGTCACAAAATTTACGGACCTCAAGGGGTGGGCGCGTTGTACGTCCGTCCCGGCGTGGAGTTAGTTCCCCTCCTCGGCGGCGGCGGACAGGAAATGGGGTGGCGGTCTGGAACCCAAGCAGTGCCAGCGATCGCCGGATTTGGGGTGGCGGCGGATTTGGCGCGGCAGGAAATGGACGCGGAAACCCCCCGCTTGATGGCACTGCGCGATCGCCTCTTCGCCTTACTCGCCGACACGCCTCATCTCATCCCCACCGGAGTTTCCGGCGCGTCACTGCAAGCGTGTCCCTGGCAGCGCCTTCCCCACCACGTCAGCTTCTGCATCGCCGATTTGGGAGAAGGTGTTACCGGGAAGACGATCGTCCGCCAGCTAAACTTAGCGGGAATCGGCATCAGTGCCGGATCGGCGTGCCATAGCGGCAAGGTTTCTCCGTCTCCAATCTTACAGGCGATGGGATACAGCGATCGCCTTGCTAAGGGCGGCATCCGCCTCACCCTGGGACGCGACACCACCGAAGCGGACATCGACTGGACGGCGATGGTACTCCAACAGACGATTCGCCATCAGGCGTCCCAACTCGCAGTATTGTAATCGCCTAAGTTTCTCGTTATGAGTTTAGACTGTTTCAATGCCTGTAAATCCCCTTTAGTAAGGGTAGCTAGGGGGGATCGAACCGTTAATCTGGGTAACTAGCAACGCGAATTCATCTCATTCTCCATCCCGATCGCCATGTTTGAACCTCCTAATCCCTTCCCCAACGATCGCCCATTTGCCGACAATGCGGGCAACAATAACAGTTTATTTTCTAACAATATGCCCGACGGTCTCAAACCCGATGATTCTATAGAGTTTGCCACAGTACCCAAAGGTAAAAATGCCTCGACGCCTATTCTTCAGCGCCTATTTGTTATTTGTTTGATCGTCGGATTGATTTTAGGTGGAATTTGCGCGATCGGTGTGGTTAAATTGATTCATTATTGGGGATTGAATGATGTTCCGCAGTCAACTGAAATAAATCGGTAATAGGTAATGGGTAATTGACAGCTATCAGCCATCAGTGACCCATGACAAACCCCCAATGACCAATGACCAATGACCGATGACGAATAACAAATGACCGATGACAATCTATTTTTAGTAACGGGTGCGACGGGAGGATTGGGTCGCAGAATCGTCCGGATTTTGCGCGATCGCGATAAACCCGTCCGCGCATTCGTGCGCTTGACTTCTCGTTACAGCGAATTGGAACAGCGGGGCGCGAAAATCTTTATCGGCGATTTATTGCGCGATAAAGACATTCGCAAAGCCTGTCAAGGGGTACGATATATTATTAGCGCTCACGGGTCTACCGAAGCCAGCGGAGGGGCGCAAGAATTGGATTATCGCGCGAATGTCGAACTAATCGATAGCGCGATTGAAATGGGAGTCGAACATTTCGTATTTATTTCCGTCTTAGGTGCCGATCGCGGATACGAAGATTCTCCCGTTTTCAAAGCCAAACGCGAAGTCGAACGCTATCTCAAATCTAGCGGTTTGAACTATACCATTCTCCGTCCTTCTGGGTTTGCCTCGAATTTGTTACCCCTCGCCGAACGGTTTCGCGATACGGGAATTTATATCCTCATCGGCGATCCGAAAATTCGCAGTTCGATCGTCAGTACCGACGATTTAGCCAGAATGGCAGTAGACTCAGTGGCGATCGAAAGCGCTAAAAATCAAACCTTTGCCGTTGGCGGTCCGGATGTTCTCAAACGCGAGGAAATTCCGCAAATTTTCAGCCATATTTTTAATCGGGAACCCAAGCTAATTAACCCGCCGTTATTCCTCTTGGATGGCGTGCGTCGCGGGGTCGGTTTCTTCAGTTCCAATTTACAAAAGTCCTTGGGAACGTTGCGCGTCTTGCTGGCGAACGAATTTTTTTGTACTACCGATGAAATCGATCGCCTCCAATCGGTTTACGAGATTAAGCTAGAATCTTTAGAAGCGTTTATTCGGCGGTATTTAGTGACGGGAGATTAAGAAATTTTATGACGCATAACTATATCGCAAATGCCTTTCTATCGGTTAAATCCGGTCGCGTTGAAGCCGTTTTTAGTTCGAGTCAACGATCGCCCATTCCCATCGAAACTTTATCAGATATTGCCATTTTAGAAATCTTCGCCTTTTGTCCGTCCGTCGATCGCGCCTACAAAATTTTTCAAACGATCGCCTCCAAACCTCTTTCAGAATCGGAAATTGCCGAAATCGAACCCTATCGATCTTGGCTCGATCGCGACTTTGAGGGCTTAATTTTTGTTGGGGATAAACAAATTGCCCTATTAAAAAATGGGTTTAACAGCTTTTTTTCTGCCGACGATAAAATAGAACTCGGCGAAATGAGCCAAAGCCACCCTCGAGTTCTCAGTGTTTTACTTCAAGGACAACAACTCGAAAATAACCTCGATCGAATTACCACATTTTCCGAATTTGAAGCAGCCGTTCGATCCCTGAATAACTTGGGTCTACTCTCTCCAGAAATCCGCTCGATTGACTGGGGAGATTTGCGAAAAACGGCTGCTTTTTGCTCGGCATTTGGGTTAACCCGAGGAACGCCCATCGATCGCTACTACTTGAAACAATTCGTCGATCGAATTCGATCGTCTGTTACCGGAAAAGTCCTGGAACTCGGCGGTGGTTCCGAAAGCGATCGGCAATTCTATCAATTCGATCTCGCGCAAACTTATCAAACCCTCAATCTCGAAGCCGCACCGGGTGTCGATATCGTCGGAGACGTTCACGATCGCACCTGTATCGAACCCGAATCTTTCGATGCGATCGTCATTTTTAACGTACTAGAACACTGTCACGCTCCTTGGATTGCCGTCGAAAATATTCACGCTTGGCTCAAACCCGACGGTCGATGTTTTTGCATGGTTCCCAATGCCCAACGCATCCATAAAATCCCCATGGATTATTGGCGACCCTTACCCGATGCCGTGGAGTGGATCTTTCGATCGTTTGCCCAAACTCAAATGTTTGTCTACGGTAATCCCCTAGCAACGATCGCCAGTTTGTATGGCATTGCCGCCGAAGAATTGACCCCCGCCGAGCTCGATATGTTTCATCCAGATTATCCGGTTGCGACCTGTATCGTGGCAGAAAAATAAAGAAAATCAGTATAGGATTGGAGAGTTTTCAAAAAAAGTGGGTTGTGGGTAATGGATATCTAAGAGAAATCTTGAATTGAAAACACGATTGCTTTGAGATAGAGCCGTAAGCAAGTTCTTAAAAATCGGAGCGAGTCACTGATGAAACTTGGCTCAAACTTTGCAAGCGATCGCGATCGAGCAACTCAATTTCCGACCCATTGACGGCAATTAATCCTTCCTCACTCAGACGATACAACGCCCGCGATAATGTTGCGGAGATCGTCCCTAAAGACGCTGCTAATTGGCTTTTAGTGACCTCTAACTTGACACTAGTAGAACCCTCAAGGCGATCGCTCAATCTGAGTAAGTAGGCAGCTAATCGTTGTGGAACCTCTTTCAAAGACAGTTCTTCTACCAAGTTTGTCAGTTGTCGTAAGTGCCTGGAAAGACTCATCAGCATATTCACCGCGATCGAGGGATGCTGGTGAAGGATTTCTAGAAATGCCACACGAGGAAAGAAGACCAATTCTGTCGGTTCTAGGGTAGCGGCAAAAGCGGGAAAATACTTGCCATCGAGTGCGGGAACTTCGGCGAAATAGTCTCCTTCACTAAAAATATGTAAAATTTGCTCTTTGCCATTGGGTGCAATTTTAAATACCTTGACTCGCCCATTTTTAACGATAAAGAAACCCACGGCTTCATCGCCTTCTGAAAAAATAAATTCTCCTTTTTTCCATGTTTGAAGTTGGGCAATTTGCGTCAATGGCATGATACAATCGAGAGATAACCCTTGAAATAGGGCTGTTGTTGGCAACCATTGGTTTAACTGAAATCCATCTACCATTTAGTAAAAAATCGCCAATCGCGTTCTAAAAAAGCTTTTTTTAAATTCTAATTCTATTAATTGGCTACTTCATTAAATGGGAAGCCAAAATAATGTCGGGTAATATCGGTCGAAGATCGTCTACAGAGATCGGACCAAAATTCATAATTGTCGGAGGCTCTAACGTGAAATCAATCAACGTTCCCCGCCGTCCATAACGACTGCGTCCGCCATCAACGATTAAGGAGACGCGATCGGAAAAATAACGCTTTGCCGCCTCGAAGCTGACGATCGGTTCGGTTCCCACTTTCGCAGACGTACAAACGAGGGGGAAGGGAATTGCACCGATAAGATCGTAGATAAATCGATCGGGGCAAGACACGAATATATTAGAAAAACCTTGTGTAATTTCTGGATTTAACTGAGGATGTGCTTTGACGATCGCAGTAATCGGACAAGGAAAATAAGACATCATCTGTTTTGCCGATTTCTTTAAAACGGCGACTTCGCTAGCCCGATCTCCCCTTGTCAAAATGGCTAAAGGTTGGTCTGTATCGAACTGCTTTAATCTCCGTAAGGCAGCAATTGCAGCGGTTCGATCTCCACGTACAACCAAGCTATAAACCGTATCCATCGGTAGCAAAACAACTTCATCTCGCTCTAAATGTTGAATGAGCGTTGAGACAATATTTAAACTAGCCTTTAAAATTTGTGCTGTTTTGTGAGTGGTCATATAAATGTTTGGAACGCGATTATTTTAGAATATCAGGATATCTGGATAAATTGGCAAAAGTTTTATTTTAATTTCTTTTCCAGTTTATAAATTTTGATTTGAAATCTTCATTAATCCAAATCCAGGGAATAAAGTATAATGGCGACTGTATTTGAAAAACTCGGTGGTGCTGCTGCCGTTGACCAAGCTGTTGACAAATTCTACGATCGGGTCTTGCAAGATGACCGCATCAAGCACTTCTTTGCCAATATAGATATGGAAAAACAACGGGCACACCAAAAAGCTTTTCTGACCTATGCCTTCGGCGGAACCGATCGATATAACGGTCGTTATATGCGGGAAGCTCATCAAGAGTTAGTGGAAAAGCAAGGTTTAAACAGCGAACATTTTGATGCCGTTACTGAAAATTTGATGTTAACTCTCAAAGAGATGGGAGTGAGTAAGGAACAACTGGCAGAAGTTGCCGCGATCGCGGCTGCCCCCTAACACAAAAAAGATGTCTTAAACCAGTAATTTGCTATTACAGGGATCTCCGTAGCAATCCCATCCTAATTCATTCGTAAAGACCTGTCGGGGTAGCGTTCTCGTGCCTCTCCCAGTTAGGGCGGGGCAACCACGGGGGACGATCTCAAGATTTAAACTCCTTCAAAAAAGCTCTAGAATTCTATAAAATGAACTCTAGAGCTTGCTCTCCAGTTTTCAACTGTTTAACCTAAAAGATTGGCTTGTCAACGAATGTTTTTTGAGATTTGAGTTCGCAAACTCGTGCTTCTCGACGCGACACGATTCTTAATTGGTGGGGATAGTGAGGACGCGGATGGTTGACCAACCAAATGGGAGGAACCATCGTAGCTTCATACCAATCGATTGGGTACAAAACACCCGGCTCGTTGTTGAGTTCTACAACCGTTCCGGGTAAATACTCAAACATTTCGTCCCAATCGATCGCTGACTCAGCCTTCATAACCTGCGCTCGTTTTTAGATTCTTCGATCGCCCCAAACTAGCAGTAAAAATGACTGCGATCGAGAATCACTTCGCCCAAATCGGGTACCCAAGCCACCCAAGTGTTAGGAGATTCTTGGCACAACAGCTTGGCTTCATCAAAAGCGTATTCGCCCAGAGTCGGCAACAACTTAACCCAGGTATCGCGAGTATAGGTGATGTGGCACACTGGATTTGGGCTGGAAGCGATCGCACTTTTCAATGCCGTCGCCGACTGAGCGACCCGATCGATTGTTTGTAGGGACATCCGCTTTCTCCGTTTTCAATCCATCACAACTGACAAGGCTGAATATTCTTCAGTCAATGCATGAGAGGCTATCAAAATTTTCTGTATTCATTTTTACAGAAATGAATTTCGATCGCGCCATCTCTTTAGATAAGTTAATAAATAATGACAATTCTCAAGTTGGCTGATGTTCAAAATTCTCATTATTCTGCATACCCTGGGCGCCACCATCTGGACGGGGGGACATTTGCTCTTAGCCGTTACCGTGCTGCCCAAAGCGCTAAAGACCCGCAATCCCGAACTCGTCCATCAGTTTGAAGAAAACTTCGAGGGATTCGGGCTCATCGCATTGCTGCTGCAAGTTGTCACGGGGCTAGGACTCACATGGACTTACTTTCCCGGCTTCGAGCATTTCTGGGCATTTGACTCATTTCTCTCTACCTATATCGGCATCAAATTGCTGCTGTTGCTGGCTACCCTAGCATTGGCGATTCACGCCCGCTTTTTCATCGTGCCGAATCTGACCCCAGAAACCTTAAACTCCCTGGCGTACCACATTATCGGCGTGACCACCCTGGCAGTTTTATTTGTCGTATTGGGGGCAGGTATCCGCGTTGGGGGATTGACGTGAACCGATCGCGCATCCTCAGACCGTTGCTATAGCAATCTTCATCGAAGAACCGATCGCACTCCAGTTTTGAGGCAAACTGAATTAGCGAACTTTCTGGCATCTTATGAAAGAAACCTCTTTACGATCGATTTCGGTGTTTTGGGCATTAACCCTTATCCTCAGCGGATGTGGAGGTGACGAAATTGTCGATAATCCCGCCCCGACGCCAACGCCTCCCCCACCCCCGACCGAAATCGAAACCCCAAAGCCGCCCTCTCTGCCGCCATCGGATCTCGAAACCCCAAAGCCCACGCCTACTTCTTCTCCCACAACCGAACCCGCTCCTACTCCTACCCCTACCCCAACACCAAAACCCCCCGATCGAGAAGGCATCGAAATCGGTTCGGTATCGGAAATTGAGGGAGATATCACCTGCCGTCAAACGGGAGGCATTCTCGCCTACGCAGAAACGGATCGATACTCCATCTATATTTGCTCCGATCCCAACGATTCCACGCAACCTCGCTATTACCGCAGCTTCAATCGAGACGGAACGCCGGGACTCACCTTAGAAGCCACCGACTACAATCCCCGACAAATGCGATACTTCGAGTTTAAAAATGGAGACTATACGTATTTGCTGCAAATTCCCACCGGAGCCACACCCAATCCGACACTGACAGTGATTTTACCCGATGGTTCCACGGTAGAAGAACCCATTCGGCGATATTTGGCAAAGTAACCAGTGACAAATGACAAATGACCAACTCCCTATAAAACCGACATTTCATCGAGATAGTAGGTATTGCGACCGCGTTCTTTCGCGCGATAGAGGGCACGATCGGCAGCAACGACCAATGCTTTGGGAGAATTCTGCGCACTGGGGATTTGACAGGCAATGCCCAAACTGAGGGTAACATAGGGACTGACGGGGGAAGATTCGTGGGGGATCTGAAGTCGTTCTACTTCCTGTTGGATGAGTTGGGCAACTTGCACGGCGCCTTTGAAGTCGGTATTAGGCAGAACGATCGCAAACTCTTCCCCCCCGTAACGCGCTGCCAAATCTGCCG
This sequence comes from Oscillatoriales cyanobacterium M59_W2019_021, assembly GCA_015295945.1. Taxonomy (GTDB): domain Bacteria; phylum Cyanobacteriota; class Cyanobacteriia; order Cyanobacteriales; family Geitlerinemataceae; genus DVED01. The sequence goes on from DVED01000186.1 coordinate 11,602, forward strand.
GACGCTTCACCGCCCTGGCAATGGCGCTCGCAACGGCTTGCAAACATCGATCGCCCGCCGGGTGACCGTAGGTATCGTTATAGATTTTGAAATAATCGACATCGCACAGCATTATAGAGAGCCGCAATCGTTCGCGAACTCCGCGCTGCCATTCTCGATCGAGATATTCGTCAAATCGGCGGCGATTGGCAATTTGGGTCAAACTGTCGATACTGACCAGGCGCTGAAGTTCTCGATTGGCAGCTTGAAGGGCAGCTTCCGATCGTTGCAGTTCTCGCGTGCGTTCTCGGACTTTGAGTTCCAGGGTTTGAGCGTACTCCTCGAGTTTCCGATACGACAGTTGGAGATTGACGAAGAGAACGTAAGCGATACTACCAACCCCCGATCCCCCGATCGCCAGAAACGGCAAGAATCCGGGAAGCCACCATCCCCCCAGAAACGCCAGGTAGGAACCGGAAATCGCCCCTACCATGGCGATCGACAGTCCGACGATCGTCCCCCTCCTCCTCTGGAGAAACCGCGACCCGCAGGCGGCACCGCACCCAGACCACCCGAAAATCCACAACCACTCTAAGGGATCGGGTAGCGTCCGAATTGAGGATCGTCCGTCGAGTGCCCCGCTGAGGATTTGACTGGCGAGGTGAGCGTGAATTTCCACTCCCGTCATGCGGGTGGACGGATTGCGGGTGTAGGGGGTAGGAAAGACGTCGCCGACGCTGGGTGCTGTGGTGCCGACGAAGACGAGGCGATCGCGCATCAAATCGGGGGGAAGGCGATCGTCTAACACCTCCGCCATCGACACCATCCGAAACGGACAGGGCGATCCGGTATCCCGGCAGGGAAAACCGCGAAAATTCAGCAAGATTTGGTATCCGGTTGCCTGGGTGCGGATGTAGCTGCCGTCACTGCTCTGGAAGCGTCGGAATACGGCTCGACCCAATCTTACGGGTTGTGCTGGAGAGCGACGATCGATCTCTTGCAGGACAATGCCCCGTTTTTCCAGAGATTGTAGTGCCAGCATTGCCCCCAAACTCAAGCGCAAGCGACCTTCGCCATCGACCAGGGAGACGAGACCTCGACGCACCTTGCCATCGGCATCGACCACCAAGTCTGCCATCGCGACCTGCCCTTGCTGACTCAACAGATGAGGCGGTGCCACGGTTTGCCCCGAAACTTTCTCGATACCGACGAGATTGGAGGTCGATCGATAAATCTCCAGGAGTTGCGCGTGACCGGGTTCGACGGGTAAATCCCGAAAAATATCCAAACCGATCGCGGATGGCTGTTGGGCTTTAATCTTCTCGAGCAATCGAGCTAACTGGCGATCGGACATGGGCCACTGTCCCAGGCGATCGATATCCGACTCGTGAATACCGACGATAACGATGCGATCGTCCGCCGATTCCACGGGACGCCAGCGAAAAAAACTATCGAGAGCCGCCCATTCTAACAGTTGGAAGCACCCAGTCAAATTCAGTAACACCATCGCTGCGGCGACGATCGCAGCTGTTTTCCACACCACTCGTTCTCGTCGTAGGATCTGGCTGAGTTTTTGCCACATGGGCTGGAGATCGATTCCCTCTGTTACTCGTTTCTACTCCCACCCCCAACCGTAACATTTTCGATTTAGCTCATTCTACAAGAGGTTGAGTGGCGATCGCCTCGAGTCCGACGGAGTTTAACAGCGCCGTCCATTCTCTTGCCCAAGCAGAGTTCTGGGGTTGCTGTCGCCGGAGTTCGGCGAGGAGTGCCAGAGTATCGAACCAAATCCCATTTTTGGCATACAATGCTGCCAATTCTAACGAGGGTTCCCGCTCCATCTGATGGCTGAGGGCGGCATTGGGTTCGACGCGCCTCACCCATCCCTGCACCCACGGATCGTTCAGCGTATAGATGACTTCGGATTCAGCCTGTTGTCCTTCGGGATCGTAGTGGCACAGGGCGATGGCGAACCACTGGTAGGTCTTGCCAATTTCTAACGCGGCTTCGCTTTCGGGCAGATCGATACCGATGGCGCCTTGTGCTTCTGAAAGCGGGACGATTTTTTGGTAGCGAATTCGATCGCCCTCATCTCGCAGGGTAAATAAGATCCCTCGGGCGGAGGCGGGTGGCACGATAAAGAACGTGGGATGGCTTTTGAGGGTTAATCCGCCATTCGTCTCGGGAATTAACGCCGCCATCGCTTCGGCACTGCCTGAATTCGTCGAGTCGCAACTGCCGCGAGTTCCACCCGAAGCCGTATCCGGGGGGTCTTCATCTTCTGGAGGCGGCACGAATTCGATCGCGGGCGCCTGAAGGAGTATGGGGGTTGAGTTGTTCGAGACAACTTCCCCGCGAACGAGTGGCAAAGATCCGGGAAACCCTCCCAGTTCTAAGGAGACAAGCAAAGCTGCACTCGCGAGCGCTCGCCGTAAAATCATTGGCTTCATGGATTTAACGAAATCGATCCTTAAAAATTTACTTTACAAAATCTTATTATTTTTGACAATTTTTGAGTTAGATGACTCTTCTTTTAAACCAAATTATTTCTTGAATTGAGAAGAACGAATTTCTGTCACGATGAGTCATCTCTCGCCCGGTCTCGAGAGCGATCGTTAGCTCTGTAATGGTATCCTCCCCCTTAATGCGAGATCCTCTCATCGCGATCTCGTACCCTTCGGGGATTGCAAGACGAAATTTTTCGGCAACTCCACCAATCCCGCACTCGGATCGACTTCGGATTTGTTGAATTTGAAACATGCCATCGACGCCAAGTTGAGAACTGGCAATAACTTGGCTGTCGGACAATCAAAAAAGGGAAAGACTGAAAAAGAGAAATAATCTAACCTGTAGAAATAGCGATCAATCTCAGGAAAAATGGGCGACATTATTTGCGAATAAGCAACTAATTTAATCAATTTTGTCTATCCGTAAAATTACTGAACTTCGATCAATCCTCAATAAAAAAAGTCCCCTGCATTCTGCCAAAAATTGGCAATACAGGGGCAACCGAGCGGGAGTCAACCCAACTGATAATCCGCTCCTATTCCCACTTTAGTATTAAGTTTTACTGTTAGAGTAGCGATCCGCTCGACTTTAAGAAACATTTATATGAGCTTTAAAAAACCGAAATAGACTCTTGATGTCGAGCGTTACAAATCGCCATATATCCAGAAAAGAGAGAGGCGCTCCGCGATTGATCGTCACGTGGCAAACAATGTACGAACAGGCGGATTTTCGGTTTTCTCATTCGCCGATCGCAATGCCTGCAAACGTGCAGTGCGAGACTGACAACCCTTACGCGATCGTCCGGAATCGGGTTCGATCGTCTTGAAAAAGAAAATAAGGAGGAGGTCTTTCGATCGGGGACTTCAAGGTGCGTGGGGTTCATCGTTTTAGATTTTTTCATAGGAAACAACCATGCCGAACCGAGTATCCAACCCAATCCATCAACACCCAAACTCCAGTCAAGAGGTGTCCCCCGAGACTCACCCTTCCTCTCAACGCGGATCGCGAATTGTCGCATCTTTGTCGCTACTGTTAATGGGAGTCGCCGGATGCAGTCGCCTTGCCGCACTGCCTACTGCCTCCCCGAGCAATCCCGAACCCCCCGTTGTGGCAGCCGCATCAGACGCCACGACCCCAGCGAACGCCGACAGTCTCGCACCCACCAACTTCGTCACGGCGGTGGTGAATCGCGTGGGAGACGCCGTGGTTCGCATCGATACCCAACGATCGGTCAGTCAGACTCCCACGGAAGGGTTTAACGAACCGCCGCCCTATTTCCAGCCGCCGTTCCCCGGTGCGCCATTTCCCAACGACCCCGCACCCGCCGAACCCGAGGAAAAAACCCAGACGGCAATGGGTTCCGGATTCATTCTCACCTCCGACGGTCGCATTGCCACCAACGCTCACGTGGTCGAGGGGGTCGAAACCGTCACCGTCACCCTCAAAGACGGTCGCAGTTTTAAAGGAAATGTCGTGGGTCGCGATCCGGTGACCGATGTTGCCGTCGTCCAAATCGACGCGACGGGTTTGCCAACCGTGACCCTGGGCAACTCCAAGCAACTGCAACCGGGGGATTGGGCGATCGCCATCGGCAATCCTTTGGGGTTGGATAATACCGTCACCACGGGGATTATCAGCGCCACCGGGCGATCGAGCCGTCAAGCAGGCGTTCCCGACAAGCGGGTGGAATTCATCCAAACCGACGCGGCAATCAATCCCGGCAATTCCGGCGGTCCGCTGTTGAACCAAAGCGGCGAAGCCATCGGGATGAATACGGCGATCGTCCAAGGGGCGCAAGGTTTGGGGTTTTCCATCCCCATCGAAACCGTCAAGCAAATCACCGACCAACTAGCGACGCAACGCAAGGTCGAACATTCCTATCTGGGAATTAAGATGACCGACCTGACGCCGGAAATCAAAGAAAATCTCAATCGCGAAACCGGGTTGAGGATTCTCGAAGAACGCGGCGTCGTCATTGTGGAAGTTCTGCCCAACTCTCCCGCCGATCGCGCGCGGTTGCGTCCCGGCGACACCCTCCAAAAAATTAACGGTCGCGTGACGGATAATGCCGATGCTGTCCAGCAAGCGGTGAGCCGAGTTCCTGTCGGTACCGAGTTGCAAGTGGAAATTCGGCGCGACGGTCAAACGCTAACCGCAACTGTCAAGACGGGAGCTTTACCCGAAAACGCCTTCCAGTAAAATTTGGGTCATTGGTCATTTGGGGTTTGGGGTTGGGAGTTTGGGATTTGTTAGTTGCTTTCTTCTCCGCTCCCCCCGCTCCCCCTGCCTCCCCCAGGGCTGTTTCATTTTCAAGGTCAATTGCCCAAAGAAATGGCGATCGTTATCTGATAAAATGATGATGATCGCCAATTTTTTTGTAATAAAAAGATGATTTCTAGCTTAATTGAAAAACTAGATAAAGTCAAAGACTTTCGCAAAAGTAGAGGAAAAAGGCATTCTTTGTGGAAGATTCTATTGATAATTATTTTAGGTTTAATGACGGGCTACTTAGGCTATAGAGGATTG
>DVED01000192.1 GCA_015295945.1 Oscillatoriales cyanobacterium M59_W2019_021
GGATCGCGGTGGGGAACCTGCCAGCCGAGCTTGCCATCTTGCAACGGGTCGGCAGAACCGTCGCTGTCTCCAGACAGAACCGGAATTCCCGTTGCCATCGCTTCCAAATAGACGATACCAAAACCTTCTTGAGAGGGCATGATATAAGCATCGGCAACGCGGTAGTGATCGGGAAGTTCTGCGGTAGGGACGAATCCGGCAAAGACAACCCGATCGGCAACGCCCAAATCCCGCGCCAATCGTTCCAATCGCGGGCGATCGTCCCCCCGACCGACAACCAAATATTTGACGTCCGGAAACGCCGCCGCGATCGTCGGTAGCGCCCGAATGGTCACGTCTACCCCTTTGTAAATGTCCCCCGACCACAATCGCGCTACCGTCATCAACACCTTGGCGCCGCCCAACCCGTAGAGATCGAGCAAATGTTGGGGTTTAGCGCCCGGAAAGAACACCGAACCATCGATCGCGCAAGGCAAAATCCGCACCTTGGCCGGATCGATTTCATTGGAACGGCAGGCGAGATCGCGACTGTAACGACCGATCGTCCACACGCACGCCGCATCGTTCAGCGCGCGGCGATAAGGCGGCGATAGCGGCGTCCAAACTTCTTTGCCGTAAGTGAGGACGATGTAAGGAATTCCCAGGGGCTGACAGAGGAAGCGAACCAGAGGAGCGAGGTTAATGTGACCGCAAAATACCCGAGCGGGTTGAGATCTCAGGAGTTGGATCAGTAAGACGGTTGCCAACCGCATCCGTCCCCACCACAACGGCTGCGTTTTCAGATACGTAAAGTTGAAAACACGCTTGCCAGGAGGTGCGAGGCGATCGTCCAGGGGATTTTCGCAGTCTGGAGAATCCCGTAAAATCAACACATCCGCCGCTTGTAGCAGGCGATCGTCCGTTCCTCGAGCCAGCGAACGATAAGCCCCCAACAGATCCTTCACGTAAGATTGAATGCCGCCTTCGCCGGCAAATACCTCTAAAAAAACAAATAAATCTCTCTGCGGGGCGGGAAACGGTTTCTCCTCAGTCATAACTTTTGAGCAGCAGCGCGGGTTTGGGAAATGGGGAAATTCACGATCGAGACTCCGCCATCATCGAGAGCAGAGCGCGGGGCTGTGGCTCGTTCTCCCTTTACCCAACATAACGCGATCGGGCAAATTCTAATGCGTTGCCGCAGACTGCAATCCCGGTACGGCTTTTTCAATCAGCAGACAATTGCGACCGTCTCGACCGCGTTCGTAGACCACCCGATCGGACAAACGCCTTAACAAGAACCAACCGTATCCCCCTAAACGCAACGTTCCCGGTTTCGGTTCTTCTAACCCATTGGGATCGAACGGTTTGCCTCGATCCCAAATTCTAATTTCGATCTGATTTTCCAGCAGATCGAGTTCTATATCGATTTTTGTCTCTGGGGGCAATCCGTGGTGAGCGTGGCGAACGGCATTGGTGAACCCTTCAGCCAAGGCTAAGTTGAGACAATAAATCTGGTTTTCCGACCAAGGGAACTGATGTTGCTGACAAGTGCGATCGAACCATGCCTGAACCTGATTGAGAAGACTGAGATCGCTTTGCACTGTCAGATGGGCGTGCTTTAACATACAACCCATTCGGCTCGGACGCCGAATGCCTCGAGGAGCCAAGCTTTCTGCATATTGCGATCGATCTCGATCGCCTATAGACCGCACCACACACAGCGACACCCGTTTTTATTTGCCAGCGTAGCCTCGGAAAGCCGTCGCTCAAACAAAAACAGGCGTCGCTCGAACTCAAACTAGAGTCGTTTTAGAACAGACCCAAAGTCAAAGACTTATCCAAGGGGAACGTAGCTCCAATTCCCAGCCACAACGTGGCAAAGGTACCGACTAAGAACACGGTCGTTGCCACCGGACGGCGGAACGGATTCTGGAACTTATTGACGTTTTCAATGAACGGGATCAGCATCAATCCCAAGGGAATGGACGACATCAGGACGATTCCCAATAATTTGTTGGGAACGGCGCGCAACATTTGGAAAGAAGGATACAAATACCATTCTGGCAGAATTTCCAGGGGCGTCGCGAACGGATCGGCAGGTTCGCCGACCATTGCCGGATCTAAAACGGCTAAGCCGACGACGCAAGCCAGTGTTCCCAGAATCACCACGGGAAAGGTATACAGGAGGTCATTGGGCCAGGCGGGTTCGCCGTAATAGTTGTGACCCATGCCTTTTGCCAGCTTCGCTCTCAGCTGGGGATCGCTGAGATCGGGTTTTTTTAAGATGGACATGGTTAAATGCGTTCTCCTTAAGTTTCAAGAGAAATGGCGATACTTCTTGGGAGTCGCCTTAAAGCGGACCGGAAATACCTTGCTTGCGGATCATCAAGAAGTGCAGCAACATGAAGACGGCAATCAGCCAAGGCAAGACGAAGGTGTGTAAGCTGTAGAAACGGGTCAGCGTCGCTTGACCGACACTGGTTCCACCGCGCATTAGTTCGACAATCAGACCGCCAACCACGGGGATTGCATCGGGAACGCCGCTCACGATCTTCACAGCCCAGTATCCCACTTGATCCCAAGGCAAAGAGTAGCCCGTTACACCAAAGGAAACGGTAATCACTGCCATAATCACGCCTGTCACCCAGGTTAGCTCGCGGGGCTTTTTAAATCCGCCCGTCAGATACACCCGGAAGACGTGCAGGATCATCATCAACACCATCATACTTGCCGACCAGCGGTGGATGGAGCGAATCAGCCAGCCGAAATTCACCTCGGTCATTAAGTATTGTACCGAGCTAAACGCTTCGGTGACGGTGGGTTTGTAATAAAACGTCATGGCAAATCCAGTGGCAAACTGGATTAGGAAGCAAACCAGCGTAATACCGCCCAGGCAATAAAAAATATTGACGTGGGGAGGGACGTATTTGCTAGTAATGTCGTCGGAAATCGCCTGAACTTCGAGGCGTTCGTCAAACCACTGGTAGACTTTTGAATCAGTGACCTGTTTGGAAAACATACGTCGGAACTATCTATTGCTATAGAAAATGTAACACAACTTGACATCTTCTCAGCTTTAGGAGTTCAGGAGACAGTGACCCATGACCAACCCCGAACCCCCAACCCCAAACCCCCAACCCCTCTTCCTCAATCCAGTAGTCAAAAATTAGAAGACTCTGGCACACTAGAGTCAAGCTGTTTAAAAATACGTAATATTCTCAGGTTTTGATATGATGCGTCGAGGATCGTTTTGGGTGGGACTCTTGGTTGTCCTCCAACTGGCTGTAGGCTGGATGGGTTGGACTCCTCCGGCGTTGGCTTTAACCGAAGAGCAAAAATTGGTATCAGAGGTGTGGCGCATTGTCAATCGATCGTATGTCGATGAAACCTTCAACCATCAAAATTGGTGGAAAGTGCGCTTAGATGCGCTGAAGGAACGGATGGACGATCGCCGGCAAGCCTACGATACCATCGAGAAAATGCTGGCGCGTTTGGACGATCCCTTCACCCGGCTGCTGCGACCGGAACAATATAAAACGTTACAAATTAGTACCGCCGGAGAATTGACGGGGGTGGGGTTGCAAATCGCGCTGGATGCCCAAACGAAGGTACTGACGGTGGTGGCGCCCATTGCCGGAACCCCAGCGGATGTAGCGGGTTTGTTACCGGGCGATCGCATCCTCAATATCGATGGGATCGACACCACTCGTTTGAGTTTAGACGAAGCGGCGAATCGGATGCGTGGACCGGCGGGTTCTCACGTCGTCCTGCGGGTGGAACACCAGCTTGACGGTAGGATCGATGACATCGATCTCGTGCGCGATCGCATTGCCCTCAATCCCGTTTACGCGCGATTGCAAACGGTCGGCGACTCGGAAAATATCGGTTACATCCGTCTTTCCCAGTTCAGTGCTAATGCTGCCGAAGAAATGAAACGCGCGATCGAGGATTTGGAAAACCAAGGCGCCCAAGCCTATATTCTCGACTTGCGGAGCAATCCCGGCGGATTACTGCAAGCGGGAATCGAGATCGCGCGGATGTGGCTGACCGATAGTACCATCGTCTATACGGTCAACCGCCAAGCGATTTTGGATAGTTTTGAAGCTGATGGAACGGCGCTGACGAACGATCCCCTAGCGGTTTTGGTTGATCGCGGGACGGCAAGTGCTAGCGAAATCCTGGCGGGGGCGCTGCAAGATAACGGTCGAGCGACGTTAATTGGCGATCGCACCTTCGGCAAAGGCTTGATTCAATCCTTGTTCGATCTGCCTGACGATTCGGGATTAGCCGTGACGGTAGCCAAATACGAAACTCCCAATCATCGGGATATCAACAAACTCGGCATCGAACCCGATATCGTCATCCCGCAAACACCGATTCCCCGAGATCGATTAGCGACACCAGACGATCTCCCCTATCAAACCGCCGTCGAATTGTTAACGCAAACCTCAGTCGTTGCCCGACAACTGTAATCGAGAAGAATACAGAAGTAAGCGCTGCACGCTGGCTACGCCTACGGGAGTTTCAGAAGTTCAGTTGGGAAATCCAGTGACCAACCGACCGCTGTCTTCTCCCCCTTCTTCTACCCTCTCCCGCGTGCGATCTAACCCCGCCATTCCAGTGCGAAAAAAGAGCGTCAAATCTTCCAGAATTGACGGGAAACGTACTGAATACTCTGACAGCCACCTATTTCAATCGATCGAGTTCTCGATCGATCGCCATCCTCGCACGCCTCCAGCCGAAAGGATTTGAGTGTGTTAGGGTCAAGGGTGAACTCAGTCAGGATTAAGGCAATGGGTTAAAGCGTGGAAGCCATCTTTCAACTGCTATTCAACGAACTGCGGCAATCGACTCGAGCTTCGGAGTCCAATTGTCGAGACGTCGCCGAACGGCTGACGGCAGAAGTCGAGCGCACTTGCGCCCAAAGCGATCGCATTCAAGCCTCGGGCAAAATGGACGTTTGGGCAACCAAACTGGCTCGCCACCGCTTGAAACAATGTCTGGACTACTACAAACTCGGTTCGGTTGGCGGTCGCGTGGAACTGCACAGTACCCTCAGCGCCATCGTCTATCGCTATATCGCCCCTCCCCAGGGACAATTGAGCTATCAAGCGCGATTGCATTATATTGAAGATTTTCTGCAAATCTTTTATGCAGAAGCCCTCAACGCTTTGCGGCGGGAGGCGATGCTGAGCGCCACATTTTCGCCCCGAACGCTGTTGGAAGTGGCAGAATATATGGCATTTACCGAACGCTACGCCAAACGCCGCATCGGACTGCCGGGAGGACGCAGCCAACAACTGGTCATCTTGCGCGCGCAAACCTTTTCCAAACAACAGCCGCCAGAAACCTCGATCGATATGGATCGGGCAGTGGAAGGAACGACCCCCGACCCGGAAACCAACCGCCAAGACCCGTCCACCGGGCAAGTTCGGGAACAGATCGTCGATCGAGAACCCGATTTGGGGTCGGATTTACTCCGCGAAACGGTAATTCGCGAATTGATCGCCTATCTCGAGGACAATAACCAGCGCGAATGCGTGGACTACTTCGTGCTGCGCCTGCAAGACTTGCAAACCCACGAAATTGAAGAAATTCTGGGGTTGACCCCCCGCCAGCGCGACTATCTCCAGCAGCGTTTCCGCTATCACCTCACGCGGTTTGCCCTGTCCCACCATTGGGAACTGGTGCATCAATGGCTGGATGTGGATCTCGATCGCAATTTAGGGTTGACCCCCCAGCAATGGGACGACTTTCTCGCGAGCTTGAGTGCGGAATCCGTGGAATTACTGAATCTCAAACGGCAAAAAATGACTGACTCCGAAATTGCTCGGAGATTGGGCTGCTCGCTGTCTCAGGCGAACAAGCAGTGGTTTAAACTGCTCAAACAAGTGTGGGAGATTCGCAACCAGCCCGAATAACTGTCCGGAGAAGGTGTATCTACTGATGAATAATGACATGAATAGCAACGAAGAAACGTTCGAGAGTCGTTTCTTTGCATGGCTCGATCGAGCGTCGCGCCAACCTGCATCGCCTAGGACTGGGGACAATGGCGATCCGAGCGATCGGTTAAGCGCCCCACCTCCCCTCTCCGACCCCGAAGAGATCGCCGAAGCCGAGCTGTTCGATCCAGACTCCTTCGACGATGAAGAACTCTCCTCTATCTATGCCGAAACCGAAACATCCGACAATTTGCCGACATTTTTAGAAGGTCAATCCGATCGCTTAGGAGATATACCGACCGTGCAACAACGTTTTTACGACTTGATCAAACGCCGACTGAAAGACGAAATCCAGCAGTCCCCCCCCCTCTTTCCTTGGGAAACGGAAATGATGGCATACGACGCCGATATCTCAGACGTTGTTTCTGTCGATCGAGTTCCCGGCGAGTTGTGGCTGCCGCAACTGCAAAATTTGCAATTGCCCGTCCCCTTACCGCCAACCGTGTTTAAGTCCCTCCTGACTCGATGCCAGCAGGTGGTGAACTCCTCGTTACGAGAAGGCTCGAGATTGGTGGAAGTGGTCGCCGATCTGTTTCCCGATAGCCTCCCCGATTTGAATTATTGGACCGAACGAGTGTTGATTGGGGAAACCGGACGCAGCGAACCCAAACCCCTGGTCAATTGCCCCGCCTACGAATCGGCAAACCCCACCCAGAAAATGGTTTTGTCTCTCTTGGCAGCCCGAGAAATCCTCGGATCTTTAACGCTGCGAGTTTCTGCCAGCCATCCTAGATGTACCCAACACTGGTCAACCGCCGTCGGTCCGCTGACGATCGAAGCCCAATATCAGCCTCGGACTTGGAATTCCCAACTCCGGATTCAAGCGCATTTGCCTCAAGGCGGTCAACTGCAACTTCAGGGCGATAGCTCGGCGGCTCGAACCCAACGTCCCGATCGCGGTTCGTTGAGCGTCGAATTGTTTGACGTTCGTCCCGATCGTACCTATTCCCTGGAAATTTTGCTGGATAACGAAGCCTCTCCTTTTGTCTTTGTTATCTGTCCCACAGCGTAGAGAGGGGTTTGGGTTTGGGGTTGGTAATTGCTAGTCGCGCTTTTGCGCTTTTGCTTTCTTCCCCGGCCTCCCCTGCCGACCCTGCCTCCCCTGCTTCCCCCTCTTCCCTGCCTCCCCTGCTCCCTCTGCTCCCCCTGCTCAAGAAAGCTCCCCCTGCTCGTCAATCCTGGGGACGGAATGGAGTTGCCGGTCAAGTGCGTCCCCACCGTTCCCGTGCGTTGCCCAATGCCAACCGAATTTGCTCGAAGCCTGTGCCACCGAGGCTATTGCGGGCGGCAACCACTTGCCGAGGGGCGATCGCGTCGTAGATATCGGCTGCAAATTGGGGATGCAATGCTTGCCATTCTTCCAGGGTTAAATCTTTCAATAATTTTCCGGCAGCGAGGGAGGTTTTTACCACTTTCCCGACTAAATTGTAAGCTTCGCGGAACGGCACGCCTTTGGTCGCTAAATAGTCGGCAACATCGGTGGCATTAGAAAAGTCTTCATTCACCGCACCCGCCAGGCGATCGGTCTTAAATTCGATCCCTTCAGCGAGCAGAATCGCCATCGCTTCCAAGCAAGCTTCGACGGTTTTAACGGCATCGAAAATTGCTTCTTTATCTTCTTGCAAATCTTTGTTATACGCTAACGGCAGCGCCTTCATCAGCACGAGCATTCCCTGCAAATGCCCGAAGACGCGCCCCGTTTTTCCCCGCACCAATTCCGGGACGTCGGGGTTTTTCTTTTGGGGCATAATGCTCGATCCGGTGGCGCAACTATCGGTGAGGCGAATGAAGCCGAATTCCTCCGACGCCCAGAGAATCATTTCTTCGGACAGGCGACTGAGATGCACCATAATTAAGCTCGCTGCCGCCAAAAATTCCACGGCAAAATCGCGATCGCTCACGCCATCCAAACTATTAGCATAAACGCCCCCAAATCCCAGCAGTTCGGCAGTATAGCGGCGATCAATGGGAAAAGTCGTCCCCGCCAATGCCCCGCTTCCCAGAGGCGAAATATTAACGCGCTGGTAGATTTCTCCTAAGCGTTCCCAGTCTCGCTGCGCCATTTCAAAATAGGCAAGGAGGTGGTGCGCCAAACTGACGGGTTGGGCGCGTTGCAGGTGGGTGTATCCGGGAATGAGGGTTTCGATATGGCTTTCGGCTAAATCTAGCAAGATGCCTTGGAAATCGCGAAGTTTTTCTCGAATGCGGCAGATGCGATCGCGCAAATAGAGGCGCGTATCCGTTCCCACTTGATCGTTGCGCGATCGAGCCGTATGTAGCTTTTTCCCCACATCGCCCACCAACTCCGTCAGACGGCGTTCCACCGCAAAATGCACGTCTTCGGCATCGATTCCCGGTACGAACTTGCCCTCTCGATATTCCTGGCGAATTTGCTCCAATCCTTCGACCAATCGATCGCCTTCTTCCGGGGTAATAATTCCGGTTTTGGCAAGCATTTTGGCATGAGCCACCGAACCCGTTAAATCGTATTCGATCAACTCGATATCGAAGCCAATACTGGCATTAAAACGAGCGATCGCCGGATGCAGGGCAGATTCAAAACGTTGGCTCCAGGTTTTCGATTGTGTCATGGAAAATTGATGTTTAGAGGGGGGCGAAGGGGATTTCAATTGAGTCGATTACACCCAATTGTAGGAGCGATGGGGCGATCGCCCGGCGTCTTCCCCAGAGAAGCCTTGCAAAATGTACCGCATCCCATTGAGAAAGTCTATCTGATGTCAGTCTGGGATCGGACAGTTTCCGGTGAAGACGGGTAATGGGTAAGAGGTCAAAGCTGCATCTCCCAACCGAACCCCACACCCGAACTCCTCAACATTTGGCTTAACTCGTACTGACGCTAAAATTAAAGACACTTGAGCCATTTGGGCTATGACTGATGAGTATTGATGCCCCAATTGACAGTGCGGTTGTACGGTCACCGTTTCCCGACCATACTCAACTGCCAGAGTCGGATACAACCCCAAATCCCGAGGTGCGTTTCCATGCTATCGTAGAACCCGGAGAGAACGGTTGGCGGCTGTCAGCCTTTCTCGCGTTGCCAAGCTTATTTGACGTTCGCGTATCGATACGCAAAAGTAACCGATTATGACCAAAGGACAAGGATTCGGCTTCGGTTTGGGCAAAATGAAAGAGCTAACCGAAGCGTTCAAGAAAGCTCAGCAGGTTCAAGAGGGAGCCAAACGCCTTCAGGAAGAACTCGACCAGATGGAAATTGAAGGCGAAGCGGGAGGCGGTCTGGTGAAGGTCATCCTCAGCGGCAACCAAGAACCTCGCCGTGCGACGATTTCTCCCGATGTGATGGGCGAAGGGGCGGAAGCGGTTTCGCAACTGGTGACGGAAGCGATGCAAGATGCCTATAGCAAGTCTACGGCAACCATGAGAGAGAAGATGGAGGAGTTGACCGGAGGACTGAATCTGCCGGGACTGTCGTAACGCGATCGCCCAATCTCGCAGAATTAAACCGCTTGGGTTACGCTTGGCTAACCCATTTAGCGGTGGTTTTCCCTAGGAGATCGAATGATCGAGATCGGAAAACGACACTCGGGTGGCGACTGAAAAGTTACAGCAAACATGGTTTACAAGTTATTATTCGTCTGTTTGGGCAATATTTGCCGCTCTCCCTCGGCCGAAAATATTATGAATCACCTGATCGAACGGGAGGGGTTGAGCGATCGCATTGTTTGCGATTCTGCGGGGACTTCTAGCTATCATATCGGCAGTCCGCCCGATCGACGCATGGCGGCGGCTGCCCGAAAACAAGGGATCGAACTGGTGGGTGCGGCACGTCAATTTCAACGGCAAGATTTTGAAGAGTTCGATTTAATTCTGGCAATGGATCGCGATAATTATCGCGATATTTTGTCTCTCGATCGGCAAGGAAAATACGCCGATAAAGTTCGTTTGATGTGCGACTTCTGCACCCGCCACGATTTAAAAGAAGTTCCCGATCCCTACTACGGCGGTCCGGCTGGATTCGATCGGGTTATCGATTTGCTGATGGATGCTTGCGAGGGATTGCTGGAGTTTGCGATGGAGAATTTTAAGGAATAAGTAGTAAATAATAAATGGTTTATCATCCATTACCTATTCCCCAATTATTCCAATAACTGAAGAATCCACTCCAGAGAAATTTCCATCAAATGCGATCGCCGTGCGAGTTGCCGATTCAACTCGTATACGGCTTTTTCTAAGAGATAAGCATCGAGGAGGATATTTAACTCCAGTTCGGTTTTGGGGAGGAAGTTGGCATTGGCGGCGGTTTCCAGGTATCTGTTGAGAAACGCAGCACTGACCCAGCGATCCCAGAAGTGCATGACATCCTCCATGATGCCGCGATCGCGCGGGGTGATCGTCCCGCTTTCGATTTCGTTACGCAGGGCAACTTTCGAGGCGTAGCTAAAAGATTGTAGCATTCCGGCAACGTCGCGCAGGGGCGATCGCTTCATCCGCCGTTCGTTCAAGGGGCGATCGGTTTCGCCTTTAAAATCGATGATAATGAAATCCTTCCCGGTGTACAGCACTTGACCCAAACGATACTTGCCGTGGGTGCGGGTGCGAGTAGCAGAGATTTTACGATCGATCACCAATCGGAACCGCTCTAAAATCAGTTCTTGGCGGTTGAGGACGGTGTGTGCCAGGGATTGCGCGGATTCGTTCAGTTGTCCGAGATGCTGTTTGAGTGTGAGTAAGGTTTTTCCGGCGAGATTGCGATTGTACTGATAGATCGATCGCTGGTAGAACGAGGTAAAGGGTTCCGGTGCAAAATCGGGGTTGTCGGCATCGGAGGCTAAGGCGATGTGCAGTTCGGCAGTCCGCTGTCCCAGCAGTTGTGCCGAACCCAGGTAAGATCCGATGGTTTCGTAGGCTTCTTCGGGAATTTCCAGGGTTTGGGCGGTGGCAACCGAAAGGGAAGGGAAGGGGATTTCCGCCAGATCGAACTGTTTGACCATTGCCCGCTCGAAGTAGTCGCGCAAACTGTCCAAGGTATACGACCAAGCATCACAGGTTTCGGGGACGAATTGTTGCAGAACCCCAACGGTCATGGATTCGCGACCCTGGCGGTATTCGATCGCCCCGAGAACGGGTGCGGAGATCGTGGTTTGTTTGGCGGTCAAAAAGCGTCCGATTTCCCAGTCGGGATTGATCCCCGGTTCGAGTTGGCGGTACAGCTTGAGGATAAATCGATCGCCGTAGACGATGGACGTATTGTCCTGTTTGCCGCGATACAGGTGCGGTTCGATCGTCCCCACATCTTGAGTGAGTTCGGCAAAGGCTGGAGTTTGGAAGGCGACCAGTTCGCCCGAACCTCCCTTGTAGTGGCGATTTCCGGCGATCGCCGCTAAGGGCACAGCGAGAAACTCCTGATCGGCAAGAGCGTTGAATAAAATTCCCGTGTCTTTCCCCGCTTGTACTCGGGCGATACTCCCTTCGCTTGCCTTTGCACCCCAAGTTAGGGGCAACACGTAGGTGTCAGGGAAACCTTCGGTATACTCCACTTGGAAGAGAATCACCACCGTTTCTCCCTTGGGGTAAGAGATCGGAATCGTTTCCAGAATTTGCGACGAACGGATGGGGCGATCAATCCCGGTAAACCACGATCGCGTTTGCAGGTAATCGACTAAAATCGACTCCAACGCCGCTTTGGTTTCCTTTTGCGACAGCACGTTCTGCCACTTGGAGCGAACGGTCAGCAACGGCAGATCTGCCGGAGATTGAGGGATTGCCGCCCGACTTTCCCGGAATTGCAGGGCGAACCAGTAGAAAGAGTGGGGGCTGATGCTGAGAAAATAGGCAGAGTCTCCAATGGGCGGAAACTTGACCCGCCCGAAAATTTCCACGGGAACCGCCCCTTTAAACGGCGACAGATCTAACTCCACCGTTTGGGAAAATCGGGATAAATTCGCCACCACCAGGATGTGTTCCCCATCGTAGGTGCGAATGAAGGCGATGACTTTGCGGTTTTCCGGGTAGAGTAACTCGAAGGTTCCCCGTCCGAAAGCTCGGTATCGCGCCCGCGTGGCTAGCAGTCGCTTCATCCACCACCACAGAGAATTGGTGTTGGCGCGTTGTGCTTCCACGTTCACCGCTTCGTAATGGTACTCCGAATCGACGATCGCCGGCAGGTACAAGCGGTGGGGATTGGTGCGGCTGAATCCGGCGTTGCGATCGGCACTCCACTGCATCGGGGTGCGGACACCGTTGCGATCGCCCAGATAGATATTATCCCCCATCCCGATTTCGTCGCCGTAGTACAATACCGGGGTTCCCGGCAGCGACAGCAACAAACCGTTCATCAATTCGATCTGGCGGCGATCGTTGCCCAACAGCGGTGCCAAACGGCGGCGAATCCCCAAATTCAACCGCGCGTCCGCATCTTGGGCGTACACCCGATACATATAATCGCGATCTTCGTCGCTGACCATTTCCAAGGTCAACTCGTCGTGGTTCCGCAGAAACAGCGCCCACTGACAGTTATCGGGAATCGGCGGCGTTTGCTTGAGAATGTCGGCAATGGGGAAGCTATCTTCCATCCGCAACGCCATAAACAAGCGCGGCATCAGCGGAAAGTGGAAGTTCATGTGACACTCGTCCCCCTCACCGTAGTAAGCGGCAGCGTCTTCGGGCCACTGGTTGGCTTCGGCTAGCAGCATCCGGTTGGGGAAATTGGCATCGATGTGCGATCGCAACCGCTTGAGGAACGCATGAGTTCCCGGCAAGTTCTCGCAGTTCGTGCCTTCAGCAACGCACAAATAGGGGACGGCATCCAACCGCAACCCATCGACCCCCATGGAAACCCAAAAATCGACGATTTCCAGTACCGCATCCTGGACGGCGATGTTCTCGTAGTTGAGATCCGGTTGGTGGGAGTAGAAGCGATGCCAGTAGTACGCCTTAGCCACCGGGTCCCACGCCCAGTTGGAGGTTTCGTAATCTTGGAAAATAATCCGCACGTCGGGGTATTTATCCGGCGTATCGCTCCAGACGTAGAAATCGCGTTCTGGGCTACCGGGCGGGGCTTTGCGGGCGCGTTGGAACCAGGGATGGCGATCGGAGGTGTGGTTGACGATCAACTCGATAATGACGCGAATTCCCCGAGCGTGAGCCGCTTCTAAGAAAGCTTTGAAATCATCTAAGTCCCCGTAGATGGGATTGATACTGGTATAGTCGGCAATATCGTAACCGTCGTCGCGCAACGGGGAGGGGAAAAAAGGCAGTATCCAGAGGGCAGTAATTCCCAAATCTTGCAAGTAATCCAGCTTTTCCGTCAACCCGCGAAAGTCGCCGATACCATCTTCGTTACTGTCGGCAAAGGATTTAACCGGAGCTTCGTAAATAACGGCATCTTTAAACCAGAGGGGATCGTCTGAGAGGAGCGAGTGTTGCATAGTTATCGAAATAGCTGGCAGTTGTCGTGCTGGGGGATACTCGGCGATGGGAACGCGCAACCCGACTTTAGGTTAGCCGAATCGAGCCGATCGGGTCTCTATTCTATAGAAAGATTTCGGATCGGGATGTTATCTGAGTTGGCGATCAAGCGAAATCTTCCCGGAGGCAGAGTTTTTGCGAACTGGGGATAGTTTATCCTATATCCGAACCGCCGATCTAGGCAATCGCGCCCATTAGCAAATCCAACGACTCACGATCGACCTCAAAAACCTACCGATCGCCCAGATTTTTGATCGCTGCATCGATATGAAATATTCACCTAATTATAAAGTGATTTTAAAAAATAGGCGATCGTCCCATCGGTTGCAGACCGTTTCGACTCCAAGAATTTATCCCCTATAAAATCATCCGTTTGGCGGCATTCGATCGGTATGGGAAAGGTCAACCCCGACTCGATCGCATCGACATCCATATCGTCCCGGACGTAAATCGGCCCATCGAGATGGTAAAAACGCGGGAGGTCATCTCTGCCATCCTTCCCTATGCCGAAGTCACCAACTATCTCGAGCGTCATCCCGAATGGAATTTGCACGCTTCGCCAGACTCTGTCGAACCGCTGTTACTGCACGTTCAAGCCGATCGGGTTGACGAACGGTTTCCCAATCCGTTCGATCTCAATTTGAACGTTCATTTATGGTACGTTCGCTCTCCTCTCTCGCTGAAGTTGCCTGGCGTTTTTTTTTGGCGGCGATCAATGCGACAATTCTAAAAGTGTCGTCCAGAGATCGGAGTTATGTCTTCTCAACGTGCCAGTGGAATCCTCTTACATCCTACATCCTTCCCCAGTCGTTACGGAATTGGCGATTTAGGACGATCGGCTTACGATTTTATTGACTTCTTAGAAGGAAGCGGTCAAAAATTATGGCAAATTTTGCCCCTCGGACCGACGGGGTTCGAGCATTCTCCCTACATCATGAATTTCAGCACGTTTGCCGGAAATCCGCTGATGATTTGTTTGGAAAAATTAGCTGAGGAAGGATGGCTCGATGGGGCGGAGTTAACGCCGTTAGCCGGTGAAGATATCGTTGCAGATAGGGTTAATTTTGATCGCGTCATTCCCCACAAAACGCAGTACCTGAAAAAAGCCTTCGAGAACTTCCAAAAAGCCTTAGCCGCCAATCCCAATCCCGAATTTGAAAAATTTTGCCGCGAACAAGCTTGGTGGTTGGATGATTATACCCTCTTTGCGGCATTGCTCGACGCCCATCCCGGCACGACCTGGAATCAGTGGGAACCGGAAATTGCCCGCCGCCAACCCGAAGCGTTGAAAGCCAAAGCTGAAGAACTCAAAGATAGCGTTTTGTACCAACAGTTTTTACAATTCGAGTTCTTCGAGCAGTGGTCGAAATTACGCGCCTATGCCAACGGGAAAGGTATCCAAATTATCGGCGACGTGTCGATTTACGTTTGCCATAACAGTTCCGATGTTTGGGCAAATCCGGCGATGTTCAAACTCGACCCGGATACCTTAGAACCCGCCTATATCGCTGGAGTTCCGCCGGATTATTTTAGCGCCACCGGACAATTGTGGGGCAATCCCGTTTATGATTGGGACAAGCACAAAGAAACCGGATATTCTTGGTGGGTCGATCGATTTCGGGCGACGTTGCTGTATGTCGATCTCGTACGCATTGACCATTTTCGGGGGTTTGAAGCCTACTGGGAAGTTCCCGGCACTGAAGAAACGGCGATGAATGGGGAATGGATTCCCGGACCCAATGACGAGTTTTTTGAAACTCTAAAAGCGAAGTTAGGAAGTTTGCCCGTTCTCGCGGAAGATTTGGGAATTATTACGCCGGAAGTGGAGGCACTGCGCGATCGCTTCGAGTTCCCCGGTATGAAGATTCTCTTATTCGCCTTCGGCGACGATGCCAACAATCCTTATCTTCCCCACAATTACATCCAAAATTGCATCGTTTATACCGGAACTCACGACAACGATACTACGCTGGGATGGTGGAAATCTGCACCGCCGGAACTCAAACAACGGGTTGCCGATTATCTGGGATACGATTCGCCGGATGAGATTGCTGAAATTAACTGGTCGCTGATTCGTTTGGCGTTGAGTTCGATCGCCGATCGCGCGATAATTCCCTTACAAGACCTTTTAGGATTGGATAATCGCGGCAGAATGAACGATCCCAGTATCAATGCCGGAAATTGGCGTTGGCGATACGAAAGTTCGGATTTGCTCACCCCACAATTGCGCGATCGGCTGTTGAAAATGACGCAGCTTTACGGTCGGTAGTTTCCAGAAAATGGGAATGCGAGGGTGAGTTTAAACCGTGGTGGTGGTGTTTTTTTAGCTTTCCTATTATCCGTCATTATTGCTTTGACAGACCCGTAGCACTATAGGCAAAAAAACTGAGTGTCTGAAGATGTCCGATCGACTGCCTTTCCGCGCCGATCGCCGCAAATTCTGAGACAATGGGGGAGTATGGAACGTTGAGGCTGCCGTGACGATCGATATTGGACTCACTCACATCGCCCTTCCGGTGGCAAATGTCGATCGCAGTATCGAGTTCTACTCCACCTATGCGGGAATGGAGGTCATCCACCGTCGCACGGACACCGAGAGAGGCGTTGTCGTGGTGTGGCTGTGCGATCGCACTCGTCCGTTTGCGATCGTCCTGATTCAAACTGACTCAGTGCAGCCGATTCTATCTCCCTTCGCCCATTTAGGGGTGGGTTGTCCCAGTCGCGAATACATGGATGCACTGTGCGATCGGGCTAGAAAAGAAGGGATACTCTTAGGAGAACCGAAAGAATCTGCCTATCCGGTTGGATATTGGGCATTTTTACGCGATCCCGACGGTCATACCCTCGAACTTTCCTACGGACAAGAAATCGGTATGACGGTAGACCAAACGGTGTCTCCGTAGTTGTTTTTTTGGTCATTCGCCAAAATCTTCCTCACCCGATCCTTCTTTTATCTTTTATACTGCACTACTAGAAAATTGAATGCGACGATAGATTTCGGTAAGGGGAACTTCGATATTCAAACTGTGGAGAACGATCGATCGTTCCAAGCGATCGTAAACTTGCCAAGACGCGCGATCGTTGTTGTCGCGATCGAGGTGATGGTAATGCTCGATATAAGGTTCTGTTTGTGCGACCAGTAAGTATTCTCGAAAGCTGGGAATCGATCGATATTTGCGGAATTTTTCGCCCCGGTCATAGGCTTCGGTAGAGGGCGATAAAACTTCGACAATCAATAACGGATTGAGAATTTCGTCGGTGCGATCGCCGTTAAATTCGGGTTCGCCATCGATGACAAAAACATCGGCATAGGTTCCGCAGTTGAAGCTGGGAATCCAGATGCGCAGATCGCTATTGTATATCCGAAAATTAGTATCGCGCAGCAAAAAACCTAAGCAAATTAACAGGTCGCTGGAGATCGCACTGTGAGTTTCCGAACCTCCAGGCATCGTAATAATTTCTCCATTGCAGTATTCGTGACGTTCCTCCGCCGTTTCCTCGATTGCCCGATATTCGTCTGGGGTCAGTTGAGTTTTGGGCGTTTCTGAGGCAATACGGGCGGGGTGGGTTGGCGAAGAAACCACGATCGAACCTCCGGAATGATAACACTTCAAACTATTATGACAGATAGCCTATGAAGCTCAAATTAGATGACGATTGGCTGACCGAACGATCGACGATCTACAGGGATGTTGTTAAAATTATTTTGGAAATTGCCCGTGCGACTTCTAAACTGTTCCAATAGCTGTTATGAGCATTTCCCCCATTCACCAGGGATAAGAACGAAGATTTTAGGGGTTTTGCCAGCATTTCCAGCCACCCCGAACCCAAAACGAGAATATCCTGAATGTCGATATATCGTTCGCTGCGATCGACTAAAATCGGCACGACTTTTTCCAAGGGAAGGGCGATCGGATCGCCGGGATGGACGAAATTTTGCCAGGGAATTTTATTGCCGTCGCGGGTCAAATTGGCTAATAAATTTTCCAGTTTGGGACTGATATCGTGGGAAGATCCTTCGTTGAAGCGTCCGATCAGCGTAATCAAACTAAACATTGCCAGGGGAGAACCCATAGTGTTGATGCTAGCGAGGCGAATTCCTTCAGGTTCGCCCGGGGGAACTCCAAACAGATTGCGGCGAATATCTTGCACGCTTTGATGACCGGGAATGTCGGGATCGTCCCAACGACTGGCAAACAACATATCGAAGAGAATCACCGTTCCCCAACTGTGAGTCACCAGATGCAAGCGATCGTCGGGTTGATATCCAGTTAGCATCGAGAAGGCTTGTTCCTTAAGCTGTTCGACGGCTAGAGAACCGACATGGCGGCTGATGTAAAGGGCGGCATCTCCGGTAAATGGTAATAACTGTTGGGTGCGAAAATCTTTGTACCAAAATTGTTGCCAAGCTGATGCGTTGGTAATGCTCGGCTGAAAGTCTCGCAATACGGCTTCGCTGACATTTGCCCAGTAGAGGGGAACTTTCCGCAATTGGAGACTCGGAACTTCTCGTTGAATTAAATCGAATAAGGAATCGGCATAGCGATACGTTTTTTGTTGTTCGTTTTCCAGTCGTTCGCGAACGTTTACCCCATGAACGAAGAGAAGATAGTCTGTTGTCATAACGATCTAGCGATCTGTTCTTTACTGCCTGTCCGTTTCGCCTACCTGCGATCGAGAGTACGTGCAATACGTGGTAAGAGGGTCACACCCCCATTCCTATTGGGCTAGGCGACAGACCGACCAAACCTTTCCCGACCAGTATAGAGGTCGATCGGACACTTAGAAAAACGGATCTGGGATTTTGTTGTGTTTGTTTACTAAATTAGTCATTTGTCATTTGTCATTGGCCTGCTTCCCCTGCTCCCTCTGCCCTCTGCCTTAACCAACCATTACCGATCGCCCATGACGGTGTGATACCATCTGCTGTTAGGTTGGTAGGATCGACTTCCCCGTTCGCTCGATCGAATCGCTGACTGTATCCCCAAAGCCCGTTCAAATTTCTATGTCTTCCGAAGCTTGGTTCAGACCGTTTGTTTGGTTGGATTACCGACTGGCAGTTGTATTTACCGTTCTCGTTCCCCTGATTTTACTGCTGTGGACGGTTGTCACCAAAGCGGATGCCATCCAGCGTTTGCTGATTATTTACTGGCGGGTTGCCAGTTTGCTGGTCATTACCGTTTATTTGGCGATCGCTTCTTTACCCATTAGCTTCGTTTCGGGGATCGTCGCCCGGATTTTAATCCCCATCGGTCTTTGGTTTTGGGTCGATATCAACGAAGAAATCGACGATCGCCCTCCCTCTCCCCTGAAATGGGCAGTTACGGCGTGGCGATGGGCGATCTCCATCTATTGCGGGTTGGGGGTCTTATTCCAATTACCCACACTGCAATGTGCGACGCTGCCAACCTCAGAACTGGTTGAGAAAGCGTCTTGTACTGCGTGGTTGGAAGCCTCATGGAGATATAAAGAATACGTTCATGCCAATACAAGTCCGGCATTTCTCGGTTTCTTGGGAATTGTGGGATTGACGATTTATGTTTTATATTTGGCGTATTTTGTATTCGTTCGTCTCGGTCGCAAAGGGCGATCGGCGATGGGTTCCTAAGTAATAAGTAATCAGTAATCAGTAATCAGTGGGGAAATGACGGCTGCGGGCGCTCTTTTGGAACAGTACACGATGAAACGTCCCCAGGAAGTGCTGTTGGTGACGGCAGAAATCGAGGGAGAAAGCGATACTCCTAGGGAGTTGGTGCGCGACCGCATTGTCATTTTTAAAGGATTTTCCAGTTCGCTGGTGCGATCGACGGCGTACGATCCCGATATTCCCGTCTTGCCGGAAGGGTCGGTTATCGTGGAGATCGATCGCTTGCACAGTCCCTACGATCCCGATAATCCTCGGTATATCCAACGCGGTTTGACTTGGGAGATGATGTTACCTTTATTAGCAGAAGTTGGGATTGAGTGGCGATCGAATTTTTGAAGAAGAATTCAGAAGTCAGAATTCAGGAGTCAGAATGGCTTTCCCAACACTGTGGGAGCCAATGTATATTGTGTAACCAACGTCCAGTGGTGGGTTACGGCACGGATTCAAACGGACGGGTTTTTCCGACCCATCGGACCTGCGCCTAACCCACCCTACGAAATCTAAGCTCTGGTCATCACTACAAGTACAGGAGAACCCTTTTCCCTTTTGCCTGATTACTCTAGAGTTTTCCCAAACCGAGCGACACTTTGAATCCACAGCGATCGATCGACAGTCCAAACGCATTTAAATAGCGAACGCGAATCTCTACGTCTGTGTTTTACCGCCTCTTCGCGTCGGTTCGATCGCCATTGAATCGTGCGAGAGATGTCCGAGGGAAAGCAGATCGTTATAATCTAGGCAGACGAGAATCGAGATGGCTCATCAGAAGATAAGAGATTTTGGGTGCATAGAGATATTTTCAATCCCAATGCGATCGAAAATATCACAATAGAAAGAGAATCTTACAGAGGCAAAGGGATATCGAAGACCTCGACGTTTCCGAGATCCGCCGTTCGCACGCAATAGTGACGGTATTGGCGTTTGAGTCAAAATCTATGCAAAGACCCAAAAATTTGACTGTGTCGAGAGCAACAATGAATAAACGTGTATCGCAGTGGTGGAATCGGCGGTTGGGGAAATATCGGCTGCGGACGGTTTTGGTCGTTCCCTTTCTCCTACAAATTTCTACGGCGGTGGGTTTGACGGGATGGCTGGCGATTCGCAACGGTCAGCGTGCCGTCAGCGATGCCATCGTCCAACTCAGCAGTAGCGTCACCGATCGCATCGATCGACAAGTGCAAAACTACCTCGATACCCCCCATTTATTCCATCAAATCAACGCCTCTGCCATCCGCAACGGCAACCTCAATCCCGAAAATTTTGCAGCCCTGAGATCGACCTTTTGGTCGCAAATTCAGTTAAACGAAGCGGTTGATTATATCTTTTTTGGAAACGAAGAAGGGGGTTTTTTAGGCGTTCAAAAACTGCCCGATGGCGAAATCGTTTTGAAAACGCGCAATTCGATGACGGCTCCCAATCGCGTGATTTATCCTCTCGACAATCGCGGTCAACCCCTGCCTGCCATTGAATCCAAACCTTACGACCCGCGCGATCGACCGTGGTATCTGGCGGCAAAAGAACGCGGCGAACCGACGTGGAGTCCGATTTACCCCTCTGCACATTTGGGCAGCTTGCAAATTACACCCGTGGTTCCGATTTACAACCAGGCTGGGAAGTTGCGGGGGGTGTTGGGAACCAATCTGATTTTGTCGGAAATTAGCAAGTTTTTGGAGGAGTTAAAAATCAGTCCCAACGGGGAAGCCTTTATTATCGAACGATCGGGAGAGTTAGTTGCCAGTTCGACGAAAGAAACGTATATTTTAAAAACAGAAAATGGCGAGCGTCGAGTGTCAGCAGTGGAGAGTCAAGATCCGGCGATCGCCCAAACCACGCAACAGTTAATCGATCGGTTTGGCGACCTCCAACAAATTGCCTCGACCCGACAGTTTGCCGATCAATTCAATGGCGATCGACAGTTCGTACAAGTGACGCCGTTGCAAGACGATCGAGGCTTAGATTGGTTAATTATCGTTACGATTCCCGAGTCGGATTTCATGGCACAAATTGATGCCAATACTCGGACGACGATTTTATTGTGTTTGGTAGCCTTATTCGTGGCGGCGATCGCGGGAATTTTGACGGCACGGTGGGTGGTTTTACCGATCGGACGGTTGAACGCTGCGGCAAAAGCTATTGCGCGAGAAGAGTGGGAAACGGTAGAGGATCGCGATCGGTTGTTGCTCGATCGCGACGATGAAATAGGAGAACTCGCCCGATCTTTTTATCGTATGGCGGAGCGATTGCAGCAATCATTTGCGGCACTGGAAACTAAAAATGAAGACTTACAACGGCTCGATAAACTCAAAGATGAGTTTCTAGCGAATACATCCCACGAGCTGCGAACTCCCCTGAATGCGACGATCGGCATTGTCGAGTCCATGCTCGATGGAGCGACGGGAGAGCTAACCGAATTTCAGCGCAAAAATTTGTTAATGGTCGCCCAAAGCGGACATCGTTTGTCCAATTTAGTTAACGATATTCTCGATTTTGCCAAGCTTCGGAATAATACGTTAGAGTTACAACTCAAACCTGTGAGTCTGCGCGAGATGGTGCAAGTCGTGATGACCTTTTGTAGCTCTTTAGTTGGCAATAAAAATTTACAGTTAATTAATGCCGTCTCTCCTAATTTACCCCCCGTTCGTGCCGATGAAAATCGCCTGCAACAAATTTTCTATAATTTGATTGGAAATTCCATTAAATTTACCGAATTTGGGATGGTAGGGGTCTGTGCGGAATTGGTCGAAACCGATTCCGATTCCGACGAACGGCAAATTGCGATCGTCGTATCGGATACGGGAATTGGCATTGCAGAAGACCAAATCGATCGTATTTTTGAATCCTTCGAGCAAGGCGATGGTTCCACAGCACGCACCTACGGCGGCACGGGGTTGGGATTAGCCGTTACCAAAAAGTTAGTCGAATTACATGGAGGAACGATTTCGGTAAAATCGATCGTCGGTTCGGGTTCGCAATTTACCTTCACCCTGCCGATCGATGGAACAATTCAAGATGAGTCGAATGCCGAACGGACTGTTCCCTTATTGAAGCTTCAACCCTCAAACTTCACGTTTAATGGATTGGCGACGCTGCCAGGAGCGACGCTAGTGGAAACCTCTAAAGATGAATCGCTCGATCGTCCGTTTGAAATCCTGATTGTTGATGACGAACCCGTCAAT
Source organism: Oscillatoriales cyanobacterium M59_W2019_021 (assembly GCA_015295945.1). GTDB lineage: Bacteria > Cyanobacteriota > Cyanobacteriia > Cyanobacteriales > Geitlerinemataceae > DVED01. The sequence continues at coordinate 22,251 of DVED01000192.1, forward strand.
CTTCAAGTTCTCATCAATCACCTATCGCCCGAAAATTATACGATTACCCAGGCATCTAATGGTGTAGAAGCATTAGAGTTGATCGATCGTGGCTATCAACCCGATTTGATTTTATTGGATGTGATGATGCCCAAAATGACGGGCTATGAAGTGTGTCAAAAATTGCGCGAGAAGTTTTCCAGTAACGAATTGCCGATCGTGATGCTGACGGCAAAAAATCAAACTTCCGATGTGGTGGTTGGTTTAAATTCAGGTGCGAACGATTATTTAACCAAACCCGTCAAAAAAACCGAGTTGATCGCTCGCCTCAAAAATCATTTGAAATTGTCTTCGGTTTATACTGCCTACGATCGCTTCGTTCCCCATCAATTTCTGCAATTTCTCAACAAAGAAAGCATTCTCGAGGTGAAACTCGGCGATGAAGTTCAGAAAACTATGTCGGTTCTATTTTCCGACATTCGCGACTTCACCACGCTTTCCGAAAATATGACACCGGAAGAAAACTTCAAGTTTATCAATAGCTACCTGTCGCAAATGGAACCCGCGATCTTAGAAAATAATGGATTTATTGATAAGTATATTGGCGATGCGATCATGGCATTATTTGGGGCAGAGGCAGATGATGCCGTCAATGCCGGAATTTCCATGTTGCAACGGTTAGAAACCTACAATAAACACCGCCGAAAAATCGGATACGTCCCCATTCATATCGGCATTGGCATTAACACTGGGGAGTTGATGTTGGGAACCGTTGGCGGACAAAAACGGATGGATAGTACGGTGATTAGCGATGCTGTAAATGTGGCGTCTCGGATTGAAGGATTGACGAAAAATTACGGTGCATCTTTGTTAATTAGCGATCGCACGTTTGCGGCATTGCAAGCACCGGAAAACTATTGCTTGCGACTCCTCGATCAAGTGAAAGTGAAAGGAAAATCGGAAATGATTTCCGTGTTTGAAGTGTTCGATGCCGATCCGGAAGAATTGAGAAATGGAAAATCGGAAACGAAAACCTTTTTCGAGCAAGCCGTGGCACTTTATACGCTCGGTCATTTTGTCGAAGCTACATCGTTATTCGACGAGTGTTTGCGACTCAATCCAGGGGATGCGGTGGCATCTCTGTATCTAGAGAAATGTCGGCGACATTTAGGTTAGTTGTTTTTCAAACCAACGAAAAACCCTTGGTTTCTACTGTAGATACAATGGGAGTTAAATCTGAAGTTAATGATGATTCAACTACATAAAAGATTCAAAAAAAAACGAGAACGTGCAGTTCGTTCGAGCGGCGGTTCGAGGGAAGGCTCTAACGCAACGGGAGCGGATAAATCTTCAAAGTCTTGAGGTGCATTTTTCATTGCATCCGTCCAACCCGGAAAAACGGCTTCAAACTGTTCCGGCGTAAAGTCAGATTCGACAGTATAAGCTTGACCAAAAGTATCATTTCCATCGTTACCAAATAAAATATCTAA
>DVED01000141.1 GCA_015295945.1 Oscillatoriales cyanobacterium M59_W2019_021
GTCCATTTCAGATAGTTGAGATACTCCCGCTTCAGTTCCCCATCGCTCAAACCCGGCAACCGTTCCCGCAACGCCTCCGCCGCGTAATATTCCTGAATCAGTTGGTGCCGAAACTCGATTTCGTTCCCGGTTTTAATTTGCAGTAGGTGGTATTTCAGCAAATCGTCTAGGCAATCGCGAGCGGTTTTCGGCGGAGATGGCTCTTTCTGGAACAACTTCTCCAGTTCCCGTTCCGCCTCGCTGCGTTCAATCACTACTCGGAAATCGACGGGTTTTTCCCCGCGCATCATCACCTCTGCCAAATGCTTCAGGGCTTTACACCACAGCCGCCTGTCGGATAAGGGTCTCACATCCCCTTTTAATGCCGCGACTGCGTGTTTCCGAACGCTACTCACTTCGTATGAGCGCGTAAACGCCTGAAAAATTCCGCCCAAATTGCTCGGTAACTGAGCATTCGGAAATAGCTGAACCACCTCGCACAACATCCACAGCAGCAACGGCGTTTTCCCGAACTCCCGCACCCGTCCCTGCAACTGCCGCCACATCGCCTCCCCACATTCCGGCAAATACGCCCGCACGAATGCCTGCATCTGTGCTTCCGTCAGGGGTTGCATTTCCAGCTTCTTCTCGATGCCGACATCGCCCCCGAGGCTCAAATCCCGCGTCGTGAAGATTGCCGGAACCCGTGGATACTGGCGGCGAAATGCCTCTAATTGCGATCGAGCTTCCTCCGTTGGCAACTCGTTCACCCCATCCATCAACACCAACACCCGCTTGGCATTCAACAGGTTTTCCAGTTCCGCCTCGCTCAAATTCAGTCTGTGTCGGCGAAAGAAGTCCAGCATCAACGCAGTGATGGAGGTTTGCCAATAGCGCAACTCCACCAACACCGGAATCGCCTTTACCTCCCCTCTCCCAAAATTGGGAGAGGGGTTGGGGGTGAGGGTCGCTTCCTCCAACAGCAACCGCACCAACGCCGTGGATTTCCCCGAACCCGGACGCCCGACAAGCAACAATTGCCGGGTTTTCTCGTCAAAAGCGTACTTCCGCAACCCCTCCAACACTGGCAATCGTTCGATTTTTTCTTTCGATTCTTCTGAGTTTTCGGGGTTTGGCGTTTCGCGTTCGTCTCGCGTCACCGTCTGCACCCTCAACCCAAAATCGAAGGGCGATGCAGGTGTTTCGAGTGCCTGTTTTTCCGGCACTTTCCGGCGTTCCCGTCCCTCGGCATCCGTGACGGTGTAAACTTCCCACCATCTCGCGTACTCCTGGTGGATGGCGTGCAAATAGGGGCGAACGTCGGGAATTTCAGACATCTGCGGGGGGAGTTGGGCGGTGGGATTCTGGATTCTGGGTTCTGGGCGGTTGAAACCGCGACGACAGGGGCGAAACCCGCACCAAGCGGGTTGGGGGAACCGACAGGAAATTCCTTTCTAATGTACCGAAAATTGTTGGAGAATTCAGGGGCGATACAGAGCGAAGAGTCGCTACGCGATCGAGAGTTCGATCGTTTTCAGTTAGAATCTAACCATCCGATCTCAGTTGCGCGATCGTCTGAAAATGACTACCAAAGATCTGATTATTCAAACCCTCGATCGACTGCCAGAAAATCTCTGGCGGGAAGTTCTCGACTTTATTCTCTTCTTACTGCAAAAACAAAGCAAACTGGAAGTCCTGGAAAGCTCGGAAAATCTGGAGCCGATCAAGAAACCCCAATTCATTTACGATCGCGATCGCCTTGTGGGTGCGTTGGTCAATGCCGAAACGTTTCAACAGTATTTAGCATGGCAGCAGCAACAAAACGAACCTGCTGACAATTTATCCGATCGACTTGCCGAACTCCAGCAGGCGTGCAAAGAAGAAAACTATACCCTCGAAGTTTCACCGAGAGTCGATCGACCTAACGCTTTTCTAGAAATCCTGGAATGACTTTCCTCCTCGATACCAATATCATCAGCGAACTCTTCCGTCCCGAACCTAATGTTGATGTATTAGCTTGGCGTTCGGGTATTTCAAGAATTTTCATTAGTGTCATCACACTCGATGAAATTAGCTACGGTTTGACAGCCAAACCCAATGCGCGAGTCCGATCGTTATTTGATCGATTAGTCAATACAAGTTGCGAAGTTTTATCCGTTACTGCTGAAATCGCACAATTAGCGGGTGAATTGCGCGGACAACTCAGGCTACAAGGAAAACCTCGAACCCAAGCCGATATGCTGATTGCAGCCACTGCACGAGTTCATCAACTGACGCTAGTGACTCGAAATATGCGAGATTTTGAGGACTGCCATATTCAACTGTTTAATCCATTTCAATCTTAAGCAACCTGAAGCCTAGCTACCCTACTCGAACGGTGCGTTTCGTTCCGGTGGCACACCCTACTAGGCTGGCAAGCTTAAAAATAGGGGTAAAGCGATCGTTCAACCGTATACCAGATAAGTATTTTGGCTTACCTGATGCCCACAATTTTAAGCTTGCCAAGCCACTACAGTTTACCAATGACCCATTACCCTTCCACCCAATTTTTCGCCCGTTCTACTGCTTTTTTCCACATCGCGAAATTCTCCTGTGCTGCCGTTGCTCCCTCCTCCGGTTCAAAGATCCGATCGATCTCGCGACTGGCAACTAATCGATCGTAATCGTCCCAAAATCCCACCGCCAACCCCGCGCCGAATGCCGCCCCCTGTGCCGTCGCATCCAGAATTGCCGGACGTTCCACCGGAATCCCCAAAACATCGGCTTGGAATTGCATCAAAAAGTCATTGCGAGACGCACCGCCATCCACTTTTAAGTAAGAAATAGGTAAGTCACAATCTTGGTTTGCCGCATCCACCACTTCTTTGACTTGATAGGCGATCGACTCTAGCACCGATCGCACCATGTGTTCCCGCTTCACGCCTCCGGTAATGCCCTGAAACGACCCCCGCGCGTTCATATCCCAATGGGGCGCGCCCAACCCACTCAACGCCGGAACGAAGTAAACGCCGTTGGTATCGGCAACTTGTCGCGCCATGGGTTCCGTTTGAGCCGCTGACTCAATCAAGCCGATGCCGTCGCGCAACCACTGAATGCAAGCACCGGAGGTAAACATTGCCCCTTCCAGGGCGTAGTTCGCGCCGTCAGGTTTCGTCCACGCCACGGTAGACAGGAGTTGGTGGTTTGATCGCGTCAGTTGCGATCCCGTTTGCGAAATCAGGAAACACCCCGTTCCGTAAGTACATTTGAGCATTCCAGGACGATCGCACCCGTGAGCGAATAGTGCCGCTTGTTGATCGCCAAAAATCGCCGCGATCGGAATTTCTGCCCCGAATAACGCCGGATCGGTTTTGCCAAAAACCCCCAAACTGTGCTGAATTTGCGGCAGCATCCCCGCCGGAATGCCGAACAGTTCCAACAGATCCCGATCCCAATCCCCCGTTTCCAAATTCATCAACATCGTCCGGCTGGCATTGCTGCGATCGGTGGCGTGAACCTTGCCCCCCGTCAGATTCCACAGCGCCCAACAGTCGATCGTCCCCGCCAAGACATTCTCTAAATTGGTTTCCGGTTTCTCCCGTTTCACCCAATCCAACAACCAAGCTAACTTCGTTGCCGAAAAGTAAGCATCTAAAACCAAGCCTGTCTTTTCTCGAATGAGTTCGGCTTTGCTTTGTTGCGTAAGCTGGCGGCACAGGGGGGCAGTGCGCCGATCTTGCCAGACGATCGCCTTATGCAACGGTTCCCCCGTGGTTTTATCCCACAACAAACAAGTTTCTCGCTGCACCGTCAACCCGATCGCCGCTACCGACGACGGCGAAATCTTCGTCTCGGCAAAAACGCGATCGATACAGGAACGGGTATCCCGCCAAATCTCAATCGCATCGTGTTCCAGCCATCCCGGATGCGGGTAATGTTGCGTCAACTCCGCATAAGCTTGCCCCGCCACCCGTCCCGCCGCATCGAACAGAATTGCGCGGTTACCCGTCGTTCCGAGATCCAGAGAGAGAATGTATTGGGGTTGGGCGATCATGATATCACGAGTTCGACGGTTAGCAATTCCATTCGTAGGGTGTGTTGAGGAACGAAACGCACCCGGTGAATGAATCTATAACCACCTTTACCAGAGAGGGGGAATGTATCCAACCCTACTTTGCGTTTCTTCAAACCAGTCCTAGAAAATTTTCGATCTCTGTATTCCACAAGTCTCGGGGGTTAGAGCCATCGAGAGGGCGATCGAGGGTTGGCTAAAATGCCGATGCGAATATAAACTTTTATAAACGCGAGCGCGATCGAATCGATCTGAATTTTGCTAAGTTGCCCCGATCGATCGAACGTCGGTCAAAGTCGATCGACCCTTGCGCGGGGGGTCTGGGGGCGGCGCCACGCCCCCAGCGACGGTGTAGGGGAGAAGCAGTTGGGCGGTAAATGCCAGGTGAAACCCAAGATCTGCATTCCAAATGCTTCACCCTCTCCTCTCGAGGAAGCCAACGAGATCGATCGACATTCGCTGCCAACGCCAACCATTATGGGGAAACCAAATCTTGCGAGTCGAAACCAAACCTAACTTAGAAGTACAACCGATCCTCGAGTTACCGCACCCCCGAGTGATCGAAGACGCCACCCAGGAACTCATCGATTGGGTCGTCGCCGTCGAACATTCCGATGCCAGTATTTTTGAAAAAGCCCAGAAAATCGCCACCCGACTGGGAGCGCACTACCGCGCCGACGGACTGACCGAAATCGGCTTCTGGGTTCCAGAACTGATCGGTCAGGTGATGCGCAAACACGAGATCTATTTTGAAGTTCTCACCCCCCTCGACGCCATCAATCCCCGTGCTGCTCGACAAACCGTCCGCTTCCAACGAGATCGCCTCAACCTCGTCCAACACGGACAATACTTGTGGGGGGTCGTTTCCGATATGCAACCGGGAAAACGCGATCGCCTCGGTTCTTTCTACTGGATTCGCTACATCGACCAACAAGGCACGCTGCAAGCCATTCGCGATGTCGTTGCCTACTCCCTTCCCTACGGCGTCTTCGCCCCTGCCGAACTCTACGACATGGAGAAGTTGCAACAAAACCGCGCCGATCTCGACTACTTCACCCGCACCAGCGCCATCGACCTGCCCCCCATCTTCAATGCCCGATCCGTACCCATCGACACCTTACCCATTCCCCGAGTCGATGCCCCCCGCAATATCCTGCAACTCCACGTCGGCACCGCCACAGCGGAAGGAACCCTGGAAGGACTCACCCGCCTCTACCAGCGCATTTCCGACAAACTCGCCGCAGGCGTTCCCCTGACTCCTGCCGAAACCAACTACATCGGCTACGATGCCGTGCAACTGCTGCCTGTCGAACCGACGATCGAGTTTCGCACCGAATACGGTTTTGAAAGCGAATTTTTCGTCTGTACCTCGGAAACCGGAGATATCCTCACCATCGATTTAATCAAACCCAATACCCAAGATTGGGGGTACGACGTGCCGATTGTGGGGTCTAGCACCACCAATCCCGCCTTGCTGGGCAGTTTGCGACCCGACGAGGCGATCGACTTTATCGCCACTCTCCACAACTTCTCCACCGGACCGATTCAAGTCATTTACGACATCGTGTACGGTCACGCCGACAACCAATCGGAACTGTTGCTGAATCGGGAATACCTCAAAGGTCCGAATATGTACGGACAGGACTTGAACCACCAATTGCCCAACGTTCGGGCGATTTTCCTGGAAATGCAGCGGCGGAAAATTAATACTGGCGCCGATGGCATTCGCGTCGATGGCGGTCAGGATTTCCGGTTTTTTAACCCCCTGTCCGGTTTAGTGGAATATGACGATGCCTACCTTCTGGCCATGAGCGATGTGGTGCAGGAAATCGGCGGACACAAGCGATTGATGTTTACCATTTTCGAGGACGGTCGTCCTTGGCCGGCTGAAGGTTGGGAAGAGACTTCGACCTACGCCGATTTGATCCAACTGCGCCCAGAATCTTACCAATGGGGACCGCTGATTTTCGCCCACAATACGCCGACGTTGAAAGGTTTTTGGGAGAAGAAATGGCGGCGTGTCTGCGAAGTCATCCAACGGGGAAGTAACTGGATTACCGGATGCGGCAACCACGATACCGTCCGACGCGGCAACCAAGTCGATCCCAACGAACCGATTAATTGGAATTTGGGCAAAACCCTGCCGGAAGTGCTGCATAACGCTTACGATAATCCGGCGGTGACGCTGTGGGTGTACGGGTTTTCTCCGGGTTTGCCCATGGATTTTATTAATGCAACGGCGCGCGCTCCATGGATGTTTTTTCGCAATACCGACGAACGCTATGGGGTAAAGGTGGTGTCGGAGGAAATTGGGTTTCTCGATTGGCAAGTGACGCCAGAACTTTACCAAAATCCCGAATTGTTTCCCCGATTGAAATCGTTGGGGTTTGAAACTCTCGACCAACTCAAAGAGTTTGGTAAAGCATTGCAGCACGCCATGCTGGAGATGGATTACGATCTTTCAGAAGTGGCGGCAGCTTGTCAGTCTTGTTTGGGGGAAGATACGACCGCTTGCAACGTCGAGACTTTGAAGCTCTTGAACCGTCCGGGAATGGTGACATTCTTGAAAGCGTTAGATATTCCTAAGTTGAAGGAGTTTGCGTTGAAGTTTATGGAAGATTGTTATGGGGTTTGTAATGTTTCTCATTACGAAGGAGATGTCGATCGCCATCAAGCTGAGTTTAATTTAAACCTGCGGCGTTTCCGCCACGATCGCCCCTGGTTGGGACAAAATCTCATCGGCACCGATCGGTTTGATAAAGTTTCCCAGGGCGATCGCACGATTTTCTACGGCGTTCGCACCAATCCCAAAGATGGCTCGGAAGGCATTGCCATGGTGGCTCATATGGGCGGCGATCCGATGACCGTCAAGTTGGGCGAATGGTTGGGATTGAATCTGAAACAATGGCAAATTGCTGTTGCTTCTCCCGGACTCGAGGACAATGGCAATCTCGAGGATTTGAGCCAATTTGAGTTGCGCGATTCTCAAGGACTGCTCGTTACCTTTTCGCCAAAAACTTGATATTTTAGTCGCGATAGTGTTACTATACTTCTAGGTAAAGTCGGCAAAATAAAATTTGCACGCCGATTTTTGAGGTTGAAGAAGGTTAAAATAATTTTGCAGGTTGATCGCCGATCTTCAAATTGTTATCTCTCTTAACCGGCAAGGATTAGGGAGAGGTTCCGAAAATTCGATTTTTGCGTTAACCCGTCGTTAACCTCCCGCAAAAGTCTAGCGCTTTAACTGGCGTTAGTGGAGATCGAGATTGATCGCCAAAACCGAGAGAGTGCTGGTATTGTTTTCTAAAATCCGATGAGTTTAAATCCTGCCTTTGTTTTGGCAACCGATCTCGACGGTACATTTTTGGGCGGTTCCGAGCGACAAAGGACTGAATTTTACGAATATATCGAACGCAATCGCGATCGCCTGTTGTTGGTGTTCGTCACCGGACGTCATCTCGATCGGATTGATCGACTCTATGAAGAAGAACCGGGAGTTCCGCGCCCGGATTATATCATCGGCGATGTGGGAACGACGATCATTTGCGGCAAAACGCACGAGCCTATTTCTCAAGTGCAAGATTGGGTGAGTTCTTTGTGGAATAACGCCAACGATCGCATCAAAGAAATGCTCGCCGACGAACCCGGAATCGAACTGCAACCCGTCAATCCCGCTCGACGGGTTTCTTACTACTACCAACCCGAGAAATTGCAATCGAGTACCGTCCAAAAAATCGTCGATGCCGGATTTGATTGCATCCTTTCCGCCGACAAATTTCTCGATGTCATGCCTAAAGGCGTCTCCAAAGGTCCGACTTTGCTGAGATTTATCGAGGCTTTAAATCTCGACGCCGAAAACGTCATCCCCGCCGGAGATACCCTCAACGACTATTCCCTGTTTCAAACCGGACTGAAAAGCATTGCTGTGGGCAATTCCGAACCCAAACTCGTAGACAAAATCAAAACCATGCCCAACGTTTACCACAGTTCGCAACCCGGAGCCGCCGGAATTTGGGAAGGCTTGAAATATTACGGAAAACATTGAAAATACTCGAGCGAAAGGCAGAAGGAGTTGCCATCACGTTATTTAGAGAGTTTAACCAGGAGACTTGCTTTGCTAGCCTGACAAAGCGACGATCTCAGCGCGGTCTCAGATCGTTTTTCGATCGCTATCTCAGTCTACTTATCGAATCGACTTTTATCCACTTACACCCAGCAGAACTATGAAATCATCTCTCGTTATTCTCTACCACCGCGAACCCTACGATGAAGTGGTCGAAAACGGCAAAACTCACTACCGACCCAAAAAAAGTCCCAACGGCATCGTTCCCACCCTCAAAAGCTTCTTCGCCAACGTCAACCAAGGCACCTGGATTGCCTGGAAACAAGTGGCAGCCAAAGATCGAGCCAAATTCCAAGAACGAGTCACCGTTGAAGACGAAGGCAACTACAACGTCCGCCGCATTCCCCTGACTCACGACCAAGTCAAACACTTCTACCACATCACCTCCAAAGAAGCGTTTTGGCCGATTTTGCACTCCTTTCCCTATCACTTCACCTCCGAATCTTCTGATTGGGAAAACTTCCAAACCGTCAACCGCCTGTTTGCCGAAGCCGCCTGTGCCGAAGCCGCCGACAACGCCTTGATTTGGGTACACGACTACAACCTGTGGTTAGCACCGCAATACATCCGGGAACTGAAACCCGACGCCCGGATTGCCTTCTTCCATCACACGCCCTTTCCTTCCGTCGATATTTTCAACATTTTGCCCTGGCGAGAAGCGATCGTCGAAAGCCTGCTCTGCTGCGATATCGTCGGTTTCCACATCCCCCGCTACTCGGAAAATTTCGTCAATGTCGCTCGCAGTTTGTGCGACGTGGAAATCCTGGAAAAAGAACCCGTTCCCGAAAATTTGACCCCCGTAGGAACGGCACTGGCAGAACCGGAAGCGGTGACTAAACTGTGCTACAAAAATCAAATTGTCAATATCGATGCCTTCCCTGTCGGCACTAATCCCCAACAAATTTTGTCAGTTTTGAGCCAACCGGAAGCCGAGGAAAGATTGGCGCAAATTCGCGCCGAACTCAACGGGCGCAAACTGATTATCGCCGCCGGACGGGTGGATTATGTCAAAGGCAACCGTCAAATTCTCGAATGTTTCGATCGCCTGCTCGATCGCCGTCCCGAATTGCACGGAAAATTGCATTTGGTGATGAGTTGCGTGCAAGCAGCCGCTGAAATGCGCGTCTATACCACCGCTCAACGGGAAATCGAGCAGTTGGTGGGTAAAATTAACGGACGCTATGCCAAATTAGATTGGACGCCCATTTTATTGTTTACGCAACCGCTTTCTCTGACGGAATTGTTTTGTTACTACAAAGCGGCAGATATTTGCTGGACGACGCCTTTACGAGATGGTTTGAACTTAGTGGCTAAAGAATATATTGTCTGCCACGAAGGACAAAGCGGTACGCTGGTGCTGTCGGAATTCGTCGGGGCGGCAGTGGAATTACCCGAAGCGGTACTGACCAATCCTTACTCATTCGATCGCATGGATGAGTCGATCGATAAAGCCCTCGATATGCCAGAATCCGAACAAAAAGAACGGATGTCTAAAATGTACGAAACCGTCAAAACTTATGACGTGCGATACTGGGCGGATCGACTGTTCGATCGCTTCGAGCATACCCAACACGAAATCGCTGCCGATCGGGAATTGACAACGGCATAAAACAGCGAATTGTTAAGAGTTATTGGTTATTTGTTGTGGTTACCAATAACCAATAACCAATAACCAATAACCAATCATCTATGACAAACGATCGACAACAAACTTACGACCTCATCGTTATCGGGGGGGGCGTCAATGGGGCGGGTGTGGCTCGCGACGGGGCACTGCGCGGTCTGAAGACGATTCTCCTGGAGAAAAATGATTTTGCCTCCGGTACGTCGAGTTGGTCTACTCGGCTGATTCACGGCGGGTTGCGCTACTTGGAATACTTCGAGTTTTCTTTGGTGCGAGAGTCTCTAAGAGAACGGGAAGTGCTGTTGCAAACTGCACCGCATTTGGTGAAACCCTTATTGTTAACCATTCCCGTTTATCGATCGCGATCGCGCCCATATTGGAAAATTCAAGCGGGAATGTTGCTGTACGATACCCTCAGCTACGATAAAACTTTGCCGCCCCATCGGATGCTGCCCAAGACCAAATTCCTACAGCTTTTACGATCGATCGATCCCGAAGATTTGAGTGGTGGGGCGCAGTATTACGACGGACAGGTGGCTTTTGCCGAACGGTTGTGTCTGGAAACCATTATCTCGGCAGCCGAAGCGGGAGCAACAGTGTGTAATTACACGGAAGTCACGCAACTGCACCGCCAGGGAAATCGGATTACTCACCTCAGTTGTCGGGACGTGCCAACCGGAGAAGAATTTACGGTAACGGGGAGCGATCGCGCAGTTATTATCAATACCAGCGGTCCTTGGGTCGATCGAGTTTGCAGTTTGGGGGTGGAAAATGGCGAGTCTAAACCCATCAGTCAAACGGCAAAAATTGGCGGTACAAAGGGCAGTCATATCGTCGTCGATCCCTTCCCCGGTGCGTTGGATTCGGCATTATACGTGGAAGCAAAAACCGACGGACGACCGTTTTTTATCGTGCCTTGGCTAGGGATGTATTTAATCGGAACCACCGATTTGCCCTATCGGGGAAATCTCGATCGCGTTAAAGCCGACGACGATGAAATCGACTATTTGATCGCCGAAACCAACGGCATTATTCCCAGTGCAGCACTCACGCGATCGAGCGTTAAATTTACCTACTCCGGCGTCCGTCCTTTGCCCAATACCGAAGGGAAAAAACCGGGCAGCATTACTCGCAAACACATCTTATTCGACCATACTTCAGAAGGGATCGATAACCTCATTTCCTTAATCGGCGGCAAGCTAACCACCTATCGCCATGTGGGCGAAGAATTAGTCGATGCAGCATTTCGGAAAATAGGACGATCAGCCCCACCGTGTCCCACCTTAAAACAACCGTTACCGGGGGCAATTTTACCCAGCGATGATCGCATCCGCGAAGCTGTCCAAAACTACCGCAAAAGCATACCGTTAAATACCATCGATTACCTCTTTTCAATGTACGGTTCTCGGGCGATCGAGGTGTTAGCGTTAACCGATAAAGCGCCGGATTTAGCCGAGGCGATCGTTCCCCAACTCCTCGATATTAAAGCGCAAATCGTCTATGCGATTCGCTCGGAATACGCTAAAACCTTTGTCGATATCAACCGCCGCCGCACGCCGATCGCCTTTCACGATAACTACGGATTTCCCGCACTTTCCGTTTTAGCAGAAGTGGCGATCGAACATTGTGGTTGGACGAGAGAAACCTGCGATCGTTTGATAGAAGAATATCGAATGTATATGGAAAAAAACTGCATACCCGATTACGCGATCGAGGAAAAATAGGGAATATAGGACTTACGCAACGCCTCCAGATGTAGGGTGTGAAGCGCGGAGCGTAACCCACCATCACCCCCATGAGTAGCGTGGCTGCGTAAGTCCTGGATTTGTAAAGCTCTGTCACACTGTAGCGAAAATTACATATCCTGGGATCGGTTGTCATAAACTGGTTTTAGGCAGACGCAGGAGATGCGATCGTGCAACTTGAAACTTACGATCCCCAGACATTCTACGACGAACTATTCGTCAGCAAAGGACAACCCCGACCCGCCGCCAAACCCCTGATCGATCGGCTGCAAAGCTTTTCTCCGCAAGAGATTCAGAATCATCAGGAAGCCGCCCAAGTCGCCCTATTTCAAGCGGGCGTCACCTTCAACGTCTACAATGACGATCACGGCGTCGAAAAAATCTTCCCCTTCGACATCATCCCCCGGATTGTGACTGCCGACGACTGGCAATACCTCGATCGCGGACTCAAACAGCGCATCCAAGCCCTCAACCTCTTTTTGGGCGACGTTTACGGGGAACAACGCATCCTCAACGATGGCATCATTCCCCGCGAAATCATCGACTCCGCCTCCGGTTTTCTCCAACCCTGCAAAGGCTTGAAACCTCCCCTCGGGGTTTGGTGTCACATTACCGGAACGGATCTAGTGCGTGATCGCGACGGACAGTGGTACGTTCTCGAAGATAACCTCCGCGTTCCCTCGGGCATTTCCTACGTCTTGGAAAATCGTCGAGTGCTGAAAACTACCTTCCCCAGGGTGTTTCAGACCATGGCAGTCCAACCCGTAGACGAGTACCCCAGCTACTTACTCGAAACCCTCCTCGATCTCGCACCGCCCCACCTTCCCGAACCCACCGTCGTCGTCCTCACGCCGGGACTGTACAATTCCGCCTATTACGAACATTCTTTCCTCGCCCAACAAATGGGCGTCGAGTTGGTCGAAGGGCGGGATCTCGTCGTCGTCGATGGCTACTTGCAAATGCGCACCACTAAGGGATTGCGGCGGGTCGATGTTATCTATCGCCGCCTAGACGACGTATTTCTCGATCCCCAAGCGTTCCGTCCCGACTCGCTTCTGGGCGTCCCCGGACTGATGGAGGTCTACCGCCAAGGACGGGTTGCCCTCGCCAACGCACCGGGAACGGGAGTCGCCGACGATAAGGTCATTTACGCCTACGTCCCCGAAATGATTCGCTACTATTTGGGCGAAGAGATGTTATTGCCCAACGTCCCGACCTATTTATGCTGGCGGGACAAAGACCGAGAATACGTCCTGCAAAACCTCGATAAATTGGTGGTGAAATCGGCAAACGAAGCGGGAGGCTACGGGATGTTAGTGGGAACGCAATCGACTGCTGCCGAACGGGAAGATTTTGCCCTGAAAATTCAAGAACGACCGCGAAACTACATCGCCCAACCGACGATTTGCCTGTCTCGAGCTCCCACGTTAATTGGTAGCGAAATCGAAGGGCGTCACGTCGATTTGCGACCGTACATCCTCCATCGCGGCGACGAGATTTACATTCACCCCGGCGGCTTAACTCGAGTCGCTTTGAAGAAAGATTCTTTAGTGGTCAATTCCTCTCAAGGTGGCGGCAGTAAAGATACTTGGGTGCTAAATTCGATGAATGGTAATGGGTAATGTTAAGGCAGAGGGCAGAAGGAGCAGGGGGAGAAGATGCTTGCCAGACAAGTAGAGCATTTTTCAAGAAAAACCCCAAACCCCAAATGACCCACACGGTGCGTTTCGTTCCGGTGGCACTCCCTACCAACTAACAACTAACAACGAACCAATATGCTCAGTCGCGTTGCCGATTCTATTTATTGGCTAAACCGCTACGTCGAACGATCGGAAAATGTCGCGCGGTTTGTCGATGTGAATTTAAATTTAATGTTAGATTTACCTGCCGGGGTAGAGCAGCAATGGCGTCCCTTGGTAGTCACTACGGGAGATTTAGATCGGTTTGAAAAAAGCTACGGGGAGGCGACGGCGGAAAATGTCGTCCGGTTTTTAACCTTCGATCGCGACTACCCCAACTCGATTTTATCGTGTATTCGCTTCGCTCGAGAAAACGCGCGATCGGTTCGAGAAATCATTTCTTCTGAAATGTGGGAAGATTTAAACTCTTTCTATTTATTCGTCACTGACACCGAAAGTCAACTTCAAGAAAACCCATCTTTAATGGACTCGTCAGAATTTTTACATAAGTTTTTTAGAATTGTCAAACTGGCTAGCCATCGCTTTTGCGGAATCATGGACGCGACCATGAGTCACAATGAAGGGTGGCATTTCGGACAAATGGGACGATTGCTCGAACGTGCCGATAAAACGGCAAGAATTTTAGATGTCAAATACTATATTTTATTACCATCGGCACATTGGGTGGGAACGCCGTTAGATCAAATTCAATGGATGGCGTTGTTAAAATCAGCCAGTGCTTATGAAATGTATCGCAAATGCCAGCATCGAATCGTGCCATCCTGCGTTGCCGATTTTTTGATTTTCAATCGCGAATTTCCCCGATCGATTTATTTTTGTATTCGCCAAGTCGAGCAGTCTTTGCATCAAGTTACGGGAATTCCGGCGGGGACTTGGTCTACCTCCGCAGAACGCGCTTTAGGTCGAATGAGTTCGCGGTTGGGATATACGACGATCGAGGATGTAATCGAAATAGGATTGCACGAATTTTTAGACCGAACTCAACTCGAACTCAATCAAGTGGGGAATGAAATTACCTCGGTATTTTTTCAAACTTACTCCGTTTCATAAGGCTGTTGGTCGTCACGATCGATCGACTGCGATGGGCAAAGACGTTTAAAATGAGACTAGGGTTGATTTTCAAACAGCCGAAGGCGTAGCATTTGGATTGTCGCTCTTGGGTCTTGCCTAGAATCTACAGCCCAAATGCTACGCCCCTACCAGTTAATTGTGACGATCTCGCAACACGCCCTAGCAAATCAGCTTTTACCTCTCTGCCATCATCGTGTACTACCATATCAGTCACACCACCACTTACACCTATTCCGCTCCCGTTCGCCTCAAACCCCATTTCGTCCGCTTGCGACCCCGCTGCGATGGTTGGCAGAGGCTCCACAATTTTGCCCTGCACGTCGATCCCGAACCCGTAGGTATGTCCCAAATTATCGATCTCGACGGCAATGCGATCGTCAAATTGTGGTTTGAAGGGACGACGGAAACCCTGAAAATTGATACCACGTCCCAAGTCGAAACCTACCAAACCAATCCCTTCGATTATTTACTAGAACCGTGGGCGATCGAACTTCCCCTCGACTATCCCAGTTCCCTATCCGCCCAACTCCAACCCTATCTCCAATTTTACAGCCTCGTTCCTCCCTCTAATATTATCGATTTAGCACAAGATATCGCCTGCAAGGTCGATGGAAAAACGACCGCTTTTTTAGGTAAATTAAACCAACATCTCTATAAAATTTGCAAGCAAATCGTTCGCGATTCTGGCGATCCTTGGTTTCCAGGAGTCACCTTGAAAGCCCAGCGAGGATCGTGTCGAGATATAGCGGTTTTATTTATGGATATCTGTCGGGCGATGGGTCTGGCAACGCGATTCGCGAGCGGCTACCAAGAAGGCGATCCCGACCAATCGGAACGCCATTTACACGGTTGGGTGGAAGTGTATCTTCCCGGTGCGGGTTGGCGGGGTTACGATCCCACCCAAGGGTTAGCCGTCGGCGATACGTATGTTGCCGTGGCTGCCAGTGCCGTTCCCGCCTATACCGTTCCCATTTCCGGCGGATTTCTGTCTTTGGGAGAGCAAGCCAATACCGATGGCGTCACCAACGCCGACATGACCTTTCACATCGAAATTCGCGCTGAAAATGGCATTGCGGATTAGGAATTTTAAGTAAGCTGTAGGTGTGTTGAGGAATGAAACGCACTACCACCAATTACCAATTACCTATCACCTATCACCCATTACCCATTCCCCAGATTTGCCGCCCGTTTTGCTTAACAGCCGAATGCAGTCGATTTCCATAGATTTGTCGATCGCCTTTGCCATGTCGTACAGCGTCAGTGCGGCGATGGAAACGGCGGTGAGGGCTTCCATTTCCACTCCGGTTTCGGCTTTGGTTTTGACGGTGGCTTGAATTTGATAGCCCGGTAACTCGGCATCGGCGACCAGTTGCACGTCAATTTTGTGCAGGGGTAAGGGATGGCACAGGGGAATGAGGTTGGCGGTTTGCTTGGCTGCCATAATCCCCGCCAAGCGGGCGGTAGCGAGAACGTCGCCTTTGGGAGCATTTCCAGATGCGATCGCCTCAAACGCCGCCACAGTCATGCGAACCCGTCCGGCTGCCGTGGCTTCGCGCACTGTGGGAGATTTGGCGGAAACGTCCACCATTCGGGCATCTCCAGCGGCATCGAGATGAGTTAGGGAGAAATTGGGTTGGGAGTTTTGCATAATTCGATCGGGTGTGGTATTATAGTTGAGTTGGTTGACAGCCGATTTTAAGGGCTTGTAGCTCAGTGGACTAGAGCACGTGGCTACGGACCACGGTGTCGGGGGTTCGAATCCCTCCTAGCCCGTCCCCAAACCCGCCGATCTGATTCAGATGGGCGAGTTTTTAGATCGGCAACGTTCGATCAAATTACCGCGCTGCCAGCACTTTGAACGCAAATTTAGGCAACGCCAGCATCCGCCGCCAGCGCCAGGGTTCCTGGTAGAGTCGATACGCCCACTCTAAATGATGGTCCCCAACCCAGGCAGGCGCCCGCGACTTGGTTCCCGACCAGACGTCAAAACTGCCGCCAACGCCGATCCAAACAGCTTGGGGACAGAGATGGCGGTGTTCGGCAATCCACAATTCCTGACGGGGGACGCCCAACCCCACTAAAATTAAGGACGGTTGCAACTGTTGCAACATTTCGCAGAATTGCGCTTCTTCATCCGCCGTTTTGAGGTAGCCGTGCTGGGTTCCAGCGATCGCGATTCCCGGATAGCGCTGTTTCAAGTCAGTTGCTGCTTGGTGCGCCACTCCCGGAGCGCCGCCGTAGAAAAAGATGGGATGCTTGCCTTGTCGCGATCGAGCGATCGTCGATTCCGCCAATTCGATTCCCGGACACCGTTTCACCTTCCGTCCCTGCAACCGCAGATACAGCACTACCCCGGCTCCGTCGGGAATCACCAACTCCGCCTGGCGAATCGTTTGTGCCAGAGCCGGGTTTGTTTCTGCCTGCATCGTCATTTCCGCGTTCAAAGTGACAACGTGGCAACCCGAACCCGCTTCTAGTCGATCGAGCAGCCAGTTCCCATAATCTGGCAAACAGTGAACGGGCATCCCGAGAACGGAATAGGTTTCTTTCTCGTTTGACATACCTCTACACCACACAATCTCCACCATTACTATACCGGGAGCGCGAAGAATTATTAAGAAAGGTTGGTAAAGATTGCTAGGGGAGGGGCTTAAAATCGCAAACCCACGCCGCCTTGAATGGAAAATGCCGTTCCGCCCTCATCGCGGAAAGCATCGAAGGCAATAATGGCATTCCCAAATGCCACCATATTACTGTTGGGGAAAGCGTAATCCACCCCCGGCTGAATGGCAAAACTCACTTTGTCGCCGACGGGAGTTCCTCCTCCGCTAGGAATCACGACCCCCGGACCGATGTAGGCATCGGTTTGCCAGTTAATGGGAATGTCGTACGAGACGCTGGGAACGATGGCAACGCCGCTGCCGACCAAGGCTTGAGCGCGGATGGACAGGGGTAATTCCAGTAACTTGTAGCGAGCGGAGATCGCGCCACCTCCCTCGAATCCACTGCCGAATCCAGCACTGCCGCCGACGCCGACATAGCTGCCATACGCGGCTTGAGCGTGGGCGGGTCGGACGGTCGATAGCAATCCAGCCAGAAGGGCAAGACCGCCGATCGCGCCTAGGGTTTGGCGATCTCGACTGAGTTTCATCTGCGGACTCCTCACTTGCATTTGAGTCATTTTAGCAGGGATCGCTCGAGTTGAGGGGTCTAATTTTCGGCACAACGGGGTAAGGTGAAATACAAAGCCGTTCCCGTGCCGAGTTGAGATTCGACCCAAATTTGACCGCCGTGGCGATCGACGATTTTTTTGCAAGTTGCCAAACCAATTCCCGTGCCTTGAATTTGCCGATTATCGGGACGTTGGAAAAGGGTAAAAATCCGATCGAAATCTTGCGGGTCGATGCCGATGCCGTTGTCTTTAATGCAAAAGAGCCAGCGATCGTCGCTCTCCTCGGCGGAAATTTCGATTTGGGGAGGGACTTCCGGACGGGAAAATTTGAGAGCGTTGCCGATGGTATTTTGAAACAGTTGAATGAGTTGAGTTTTGTCACCCAAAACTGTGGGTAATTTTTGGTAAATTAGTCTGGCATTTGTTTGAGAGATGGAGAGTTGCAAATTGGCGATCGCTTCTGCTACAACGCTATTGCAATCAATGGGAACAAATTGAGAAATAGTAGAAATGCGAGCGTAGTTAAGCACGTCCCCGATCAGTTGCTGCATCCGTTCGGCAGCCTTGATAATGCGCGTTACATAACGATCGGCATCCCGCTCGAGGTGATCGAGATATTGCAGGCGCAAGATTTTGGCAAACCCTAAAATTCCTTGAAGGGGCTGTTGGAGATCGTGAGAAACCACATAGGCAAACTGTTCGAGTTCTTGGTTCGATCGCTCGAGTTCGCAATTGAGTTTTTGCAATGTCTCATTACGCTCTTGCAGTTCTTTTTGTTGCTGGCGCAAGGTCAATTGAGTGCGAATTCGGGCGATCGCTTCGGAAACTTGAAACGGTTTTGTGATATAATCTACACCCCCCATCTCGAACGCTTTCATTTTATCAAACACTTCATCTAAAGCGCTTAAAAAAATAATCGGAATATCTCGAGTGCGATCGTCCGCCTTCAATCGCTGACACACTTCATAGCCATCCATTTCCGGCATGAGAATATCGAGCAAAATCAAATCGGGTGGATTCTGTTTAGCCGTTTCTAAAGCTCGTTGACCGCTGTTACAGGGTCGAATCTTATACCCTTCCGATGTGAGAACCGACATCAACAACCTTAAATTTTCTGGCGTGTCATCTACGACCAAAATATTTTCAGAGGAATCGATCGAAGAATTGGAAAAATGACTCATTCTTAGCTTCAATTGGGCATCAGGTTTGTCGCGGATCGATCTTCTTCAGCGGCAAACTCTGAGTGCTAGCCACTGACGCACCTGTTGTCATTCACACATCTTAACGGTCTAGCGACAGAAGACTGACGTTCAGACGAATTCGGGATACTTAACTCTATATAGTGCGATATTCAAACTCAAAATATACATATTAGTGTATCTCGCGCATGAGTATAGACTCCACTTCTGAGTTGCAAAATTTATATTAGCTAAAATCGAGCTAAGCAGAAAGATGATAAAGGGTTGAAACTCATGTCTTTCCGAACAGGGTGCAAAAGTGCGTGAAATTCAATTGTCCTGGATCGATAAAGTTATGCGACATATTATATATTCGATGGCATTTACTGGTCGATCGCCCTACACGGGAGTTGAGATCGCGATAGCGGTACGTCGCTATCTCCTTTGGCAATTTGAATGAGATTCCAAATTTCATCGTAAGCGAAGTTATGGGCGAGATTGGCTAACTCATTGCCGACATGGGGATGGCTACTCTGAATTTGGACGATCGCGCTGTCGATTTCTTCCATATCGCAGAGAATTGTCCCGCGTTCGAGTCGATCGAGCAACTCCAGGGGCAACTGATTTAAACTAGCGGCATCGAAGCTCTCGCTCTTAGCAGACGCGGGAAGCCGTTCCGGTCGATCGTGAATATAGCGAACGCCGATGTGTTTGTGCATCGCGTTAAAGATATCCTCCTCTCGAAACGGCTTGCGGACGAAATCGTCGCACCCCGTCGATAAAATCACCGTGCGCTCCTCTTCTAATGTACTAGCCGTTAAGGCAATCACGGCAGTAGCTTGACCTTTTGTCGTCGCTTTGATCCGTTGGGTTGCCTCGTAGCCATCCAAAACGGGCATTCGCATATCCATCCAGATTAAATGGGGATTCCACTCCTGCCAAATGTCGATGCCTTCTCGACCGTTACAAGCTTCTCGCACTTCAAACCCCAAAGGAGCGAGGAGTTGTACTAATAAGTGGCGATTGCTCCATTTGTCGTCTACCACTAAAATTCGGTAGGTGGGTTGGTCGGGTTCCAAGCCGATGACGCGGCGGGTGGGGTGCAATTGCTGGATTTGAGTATCTTCCACAACCTCGACGCCAACCTCGAACGCAAAAGTCGTTCCCCGTCCGACCTCGCTGCAGACGGTCATCGTTCCCCCCATTAATTCCACAAATTGCCGACCGATGGTCAAACCCAACCCCGTTCCTTCCTGCGCTTGATGTCCGGTACGAGTTTGCGCGAATGGCTCGAATAAGCTTTCCAACTCGTCCGGATCGATTCCCAGTCCGGTATCTTCGATCTCGAAATGCAGCCTGTGGGTTTTGGAGTTGGGGGTTGAGGGTTGGGAATTGGAGAACCCATTTTCCAGAGTAGAGACCCGCAGGGTGACGCTGCCCTCTTGGGTAAACTTAATGGCATTGCCGAGCAAGTTAATCAAGATCTGACGCAGTTTCACCTCGTCGGCGATCACCCACTGGGGAACCTCTGGCGAACTTTGGCAGATTAGCTGCAAGTGTTTGTCGGCAGCACGCAGGCGGAACATATCTTCTACTTCGTCGAGCAAGCGGTAGAGGTCGCAGGTTTGCAGGTTTAGGGTGGTGCGTCCGGCTTCGATTTTGGATAGCGAGAGAATATTATTAATGAGTGTTAAGAGATGTTCGGCGCTGCGGGTGATAATGCCGAGATGTTCTTGTTGGGAACTCGGCAAATCTCGAGCGCGGGTCATGAGTTGGGCGAATCCCAGAATCGCGTTCAATGGCGATCGCAATTCGTGGCTCATATTGGCGAGAAACGTACTTTTGGCTTGATTGGCAACTTCAGCCGCTTCTTTAGCCCGTTCGAGATCCCGTTCCACCCGCTTGCGGGCGCTGATGTTGCGGGCGACCCAAATGGCGGCATCGTTGGAGATCGGAGAAATACTCGCGGTAAACCATTCCCGAGTCTCGCCTAACATCAAACTGTAATCGAAATTAACGGTCGATCGCTCGTTTAGAGCTTGGCGCACTTTTCCCAGCCATTCCGGGGCGGTTTCTTCCTGGAAAAATCGATCGATGGTATGGCTGACGGGATCGATATCGGGTGCGTATTGGTGGCTGAGATCGGTAGGTACGATATCGATTGCCGTGGCGTCGGCATCGAGAACGAGGACGATATCGGACATTGCCTCAAACAACGCCCGCATTTTTTCCTCAGACGTCCGCAATTTTTCTTCAAGGAGTTCTCGCTCTTGGATTTCTTGCTGGAGTTCTCGCGTACGCTGGTTGACTCGTGCTTCCAACGTTCGTGAATAGTGTTCTCGTTGGCGAAACGACAATCGCAGTTGTGCCGCCATATGATTGAACGAGTGGGCGAGAACTTCGAGTTCTTCAATGCCCCGAACGGACACTTCGCGATCGAGATCGCCGTTGGCAATGGCTTGGGAGGCAGCACCGAGTTGCCCCAGGGGTCGTCCGATCCAGCGCAAGGTCAAAATCGCCAACAGGGTGGAGAGTGCCAAGGAAATGGCGCAAAAGGCGATCGTCGTCCGGGTGGTCGCGGGAATTTGCCCCATTAAGTCGGCTTCGGGAACCACCGCCACGATCGACCAATTCAACCCCCAGTTATCTCGAAAGGGATTGACCTGGACGAATTGAGTCTGACCCTGCCACGTTAGCTTCAGTTGGGCGGGTTCGTTGGCGGGCATCGAACCGCCGAGTTGGTGTTTTAACTGCTTTGCCAAGTCGCCGAGCGAACCCGCTCGATCTTGAAACGGATCGATGCGATCGAGAGTTCCATCTTGTCGGGCAAAGGGATCGTCGAGGGTGGAACTGGCAACGAGATGGCCATTGGATTCGACAATAAACGCTCGTCCGCGCTCGCTCACTTTCAAGCTTTTTAAAAAATGACTGATGTGAGAGAGCGGTACGTCTACCAGAAAAATGCCTTGTAGGGTTTGGGTAGCATCGTAAACGGGATAGACTGCCGATAAATCCATGCGCTGTCGATCGCTGGCGGAAATATCGATCTCCGCCCAGGTGGGTTTGCCCGCGCGAACGGCGGTTTGATACCAACCTCGTTCTCGAGGATCGTAGTTGGGAAGGGTTTGTAGGAGATCGAGCCGTTCCCCGTCGTCTCCCAGGCGATATTGTCGCAGGGTTTGTCCGGTAGTCGGGTCGGCAATGACCGCGTACCGTTGGGCGCGGTTTGCCCCGACAAACCGACCGTCTGGAGTCGCCAGGGCGATCGTGCCGATTTCGTCGGATTGCAAACCCTGCCGCCAAAAGGAACGCAGGAGGCGGTCTGGGTTATCGAAATTTAAGTCCCCTTGCCGATAGGCTTCGGCGTTCGATCGCGCGATTTGATGGGGCAGTTCTAGGTAAGCGTGCAAGTGTCGGTCGATGCGATCGACAATCTCCATTCGCAACCGATTCGCCAGATCGTTGGCGGCAATTTGACCGTTGTGCAGCGATCCCAGGAGGCTGACCACTGCAAAAATTTGCAAGATAAAGGGAATGACTAGAACGAGGCGCAAGGACACTTTCCCTCGCGGACAAGTCCGAGCGAGCAGCGTTTTCCAAAACATGGTTGCATCCCCCGTTCGTGGTAGATTGGGCATCGCCTTAACGGCGATCGGCAAGGATCGCGATCGCCATCTGCTTTGCGTCTAGTACCGTCATATCAAATCAACCATCCGATTTGCAATCGACAACGATCGCTCGGGGCGCAAATCTACAAGTAATAAGTAATAAGTAATCAGTGGTTGATTTTCAATTACCCATTACCCATTACCCATTACCTAATCCTATACGTCGTAAACTCGCGCTTCAGCCGCTTCGGGATTTTCTTCGATATATTCCTCGAATGCCGTTTTTTCAATGGGTTTGGCACGCTGGTGAGCGGCTTCGGCTTGCAGTTCCTCGACGACATCCCACGCCGCCGCGCATTCTTTGGAGGTGACCCCTTTTTCGGCACAGACGGCACGAGCTTCGGCGATCGCCTTTTGAATGGCATTTTCCATCACCACTTCTTGGGGCTCTTCCACGAAGTTACTCTTGCGGAGAATATCGCTGGTGGAAATAATGCCGAGAAGTTTTTCTTGAATGACCGGAGCGCGGCGAATTTTGGTATTAGCAAACAACCGCGCCACGTACTCTACGCCGAGATCGGGACGCACGGTAATGCAAGGCTTGGTCATGATTTCGTACACCCGCACTTTTTTCGGGTCTTTGCCGTAGGCGGCGACTTGGTAAACGATGTCGGTTTCCGACAGGATACCGTAAGCATCGCGACTATCTCGAGGTTCGACGATCAAAGCCCGCAAGTTTTTCTCTTTCATCAACTTCACGGCATCGGCAACCGTTGCCGAACCGCGAATGGTGACGACGTCTGCGGTCATAATATCGGACGCTTTCAGCATCGTTCGTACTCCCAATTATAAAGTTTTGTTAAACTATTCTACCGTTGGTATTGCCCTTCGCCGTGATTGTCCGCCAAATCCATCGATAAAGGCAAAGGGCAGAAGGGGAACAGGGTAGGGAGAGTAGGGGGAGATGGGGAAACGCGGGGGAGGCAGGGGAGCAGGGGAAGAAGATGTTTACCGATTACCAACACCCAAACTCCAAACATCCACTCGATTTGCCCTGAAGTTCACGGAAGCCAGACCGTTATCCCGAATGGGGAATGACTTCTCGCGGAATCTTTAAAGTATTTGCCCCTTTTCTTTACAGTCCCTTTGACAAAGTTATAGGTTGGGTGGGAGAAACTAAGAATAGCAAGTGTATCACTGAGCTGTCTCCTCTGGTTTTTTCTGCTTTCACCAGAGGAGTTTTTTTATAGTTGGGCTTGAATCCAAAATATAAAAAGATTATAGCGAGTTTAAGGCACGAGCGATCGATTTGTCCGAAAAGCGATCGCGAGATCGCTAACCCCTAGCAAAATTCCCGATCGACCGCTCGAGAGTCGCTGCCATCACCTCTGGAGTTTGCCCGGTCACGGTATAGACGAGGGCTTCTCGGTAGGCGCGTCCGGCGGGATGGTCGTTGAGATTTGCCGCTCCGCCGGATGCCGCGATCGCCGCATGGGTGCAGCGTACGGCGAGTTCGATCGCCGTTGCCCTCAAAATGAGGGGATTGCGAGCATCGGAATCGAGATGGAAATGAGCGGCAAAAATGGCTTCGCGAGCGATCGTCAATTCTCGATCGAGAGCGGCAAAGGCTTCGAGAACGAATGCCTGTTTTCGCTTCCTTGCCACCTCTAGCAAAACATCGAGTCCCGCACGAGCGCAACCGAGAGCGGCAAAACTGTGGTGCAGCACGTTTTTCCGACTGTGTTCCTCCAGCCAACCCGGCGGTTTGAACATCACCACTCGCGAATCGGGAAGAAACCAGCGGTCTAACCGAGCGGTAACCGTTTGCGTCGAGGTCATCGCTGCCAGTTGCATGGGAGCGCTCAAGGCAATTTTCCCCTCGATCTCGCTCAGGGGAACCACGCCAAAGACCGATCGCCCGTCCGGTAGTGCCGCACCAACGATAAACTCAGAAAAAAACTCCCACCCCGTCACCCAAGGCACTTCCCCGTCTACGAGATAGCCTCCCTCCGTGGGAACCGCGCGAACGGGGGACGGATGGCGTCGCAAGTGGGAAAAACCCACGCCGACGAGACGGGAGCCGTTTGCCAGGTGGGGAAGGTATTCCCGTTGCAGCGCTTCGTTGGGGCTGCGTGCCAGCATGGCTGCCGCGCTTTGATGTTGGGTTTGCAGGAATGCCAAAGCCCCGGAATAGCGAGCGATCGCCTCTTGGAAGTAGCGAAAGGTCTCTTCGTTTGCCGTCACTGACAATGCCAGCAACTCGAGATCGCCCAATCCGGCGAGAGCTTGCCCCAATGCCGCTCGATCGCAATCGAGCTCTGCCGCGCGCGGGGCGACTTCTTCCTGAAGATAGGCGATCGCTATCTCTAGTTCTCTCGTCATTCAAAGTCCCCGAGGGAAACGGTCGGCATCGCAGGGTTTACGCCGCATCGGACAATCGCGCTTCCAACTTCAAACAGTTGCGACCGTCTGATTGCGGGACGTATTCCACCCGATCCATCAGTCGATTCATAATCAGCCAACCGTATCCCCCTAAGTCTAAATCTTTTGGCATAGGCGCCGTGTACTCGCCCGTATCGTATCCCTCTCCGTAGTCCCAAACCTCCAACAACAGATCTCCGGAATTGAGTTCCAAACGAATGGTCACTTGTAAGTGGGGTTGTTCTTTGTGAGCGTGTCGCACCACGTTCGAGTAGGCTTCCGCTAATACCAAACGCAGTCGATTCGATTGGCGCGGCCAATCTCCATTTTCGCCCAATTCCATCTCTAAACATCCCAACAGCCAGTTTTCCACAATGGTTAAAAACCGCAATTCGCTGGGAATTTGCAGCTCCGTTTTCATCGATTACAGAACCTCCAGAGAGAGTATGGTTTGGTCGTCTTCTTGTTCTTGAGAATCGCCCCGAACTCGATCCAATAAATGAGAAAGATCGAGGGGACTGGGTTCTTGTTGGAGAAGTTTCCACAACCCTTCCTGTTGTAGCATAGTGGTTTTTTTCTGTCCGTTACTATCGATTTGGGTCACGGTTGCTTCGGTAATTCCATCGCTGGTCAGTAAAAACACATCTCCTGGCTGGAGCGAAATCGTTCCCGATTTGGCTTTCCAAACTGGAAGAATTCCTAACGGCACGCCTCGAGTTTTGAGAAACTGCGGTTCCACCTCTACTTCCGCAGAGGGCGATTGTTTGGCAACCGTTCGGTGATGCCAAACTAGGGGATAAATATGTCCGGCATTGGCATAAACAAGTTGGCGATCGGCGGGAGTATACCGCGCCAAAACCATGGTAATGAAGCAATTATTACTGGTGAGATCCTCAGATAAAATGGCATTCAAATTTTGCATGACGATCTCGGGATCGGGAGGGTTATCTTGCGCCAGTTCTCGCCGCATCACCGAAATGGCACTTGCCATAAACAAAGCCGCCGGAACGCCTTTCCCCGATACGTCTCCCAGTGCCAGCCAGACGTCCCCTTGGGGATGGACGTACACTTCAAAGAAGTCGCCGCCAACTCCCCGCGCGGGATAGCAACAGGCTTGGACTTTTTCTCGTTCGAGTTCGGGCAAGCTTTGGCGGAGGAGATTCGACTGAATTTGACGCGCCACCTCCAACTCGGCGAGCATTTTCTGAACCAGTTCTTGGGTGCGGTTGTAAAGTCGTGCCTGAGACAGTGCCAGCGCGGCTTGTTCGGCAACGCTTTCGATCAACTTGACATCTTCGAGAGTCCAAGGGCGATCGCTCTCGTCTCGATCGAGCGCTAGGATAGCCAGGAGGGTTTGTTCTCGCCGATTGGTCAGGGGGACGGCGAGTTGGTCGATGGATTTGCCGTCGGTGGCATCAAACTGGGTTTGGCGCGTTTCTAGTACCGACTGGACTAAAGCGCTCTTGGGAGCGATATCGGAGTCGTCCTCCGCCTCGGCAGCCTGGTAGGCAAACAATTCGGGTGTTAGGTGGTTATCTTCAACCGGGTATAAAATGCAGTGGGTGGCAGCAAAATTTTGACCGACGCTTTCGACGATCGCCCCCAGCATTCGCCGATAGTCGATTTCCTCCCGAATGGCGCGCATGATGTCGTTAAACACCGATTCTCGCTGGAGGGCGCGACTCAATTCGTTGGTGCGTTGTTTGAGAACTTTATACGTTTCCGCCGCTCGATCGACGGTTTCTTTGAGTTCTTCCGGCGTCCAAGGTTTGGTAATGTATTTAAACACCTGACCGGAGTTGATCGCATCTACCAAATCTTCGACATCAGTATATCCCGTCAGCAAAATCCGAATGGTATTGGGAAACCGATCGACTGTTTTACTTAAAAATTCGGTTCCGTTCATTTCTGGCATTCTTTGGTCGGAGATAATGATTCCCATTTCTCCGTATTCGTCCAAAATTGCCAGAGCCTTGGGAGCGCTTTCGGCTTTGTAGACTTGAAAATCTCGCCGAAACGTTCTGTACAGTAAATCTAGGTTGTCCGTTTCATCGTCAACCACTAAAAGTTTGAGTTTTTCACTTTTTCCCCGACTCATCCTCTCTCCCGCATTCAGGCTATTTTATTGGGAATCGCATTTGCCCTTGCTTGGTTGGGAAGGCAACTGAGTGTGGTTCGACCCGAGCGAGTCGAGCTTGACACAGACCGTTCCGTTGGTTTTTCGGGCAATTTTGTTTGGGGTCGCCATGCAAATTTCCATCGGATACTTCGAGGTCATTTCGTCTTGGATTCAAACCAATTTGTTGGTTTGAATTACCAGGTTAGGACTATCCGATCGGCTCAATGCTACCATTTTGGGGATCGAAACCATCTCACTATCCTTCGATCGCGTTAGCGACTCCCATAGGGAGTATCGAAAGCATTCGAGAAACGAGATTTCCAACCCAAAATACTCGCTCTATCGCTTCCCCAAAAGCATCAGACCCCGCTGACTAGAAACTCGCAACCGTCACTCGATCGACGCAGATTCTAGGCGCTCGGCCCATCTCAATTTAGCTGAACGCGAGCGGGGATTCGCATCTCGCTCCTCCGCTTGGGGAACGATCGGTTTTTTGGTCAGCACCCGAAGCTGCAAAGAATCCCGAAAATGGTATTTGACCGCTCGGTCTTCTAAACTATGAAAGCTAATCACCCCGATGCGACCGCCCGGTTTGAGTAATCCGGAAGCTTTATTTAAAAACGTTTCCAAGCTCGTTAGCTCCTGATTGACCGCAATTCTCAGAGCTTGAAACGTACGGGTCGCCGGATGAATTTTAGCATATCGATAGTGGCGAGGGACAGAGCGGGCGATCGCCTCGGCTAGCTCCGTCGTGGTTTGAAACGGACGCTGCCGCACGATTTGCCGCGCGATCCGTCGGGAATACCGCTCGTCCCCGTATTCGTAAATCAGATCCGCCAGTTCTCGTTCGTCCCAACGATCAACGATTTCCGCCGCCGTGAGGGACTGGCGCCGATCCATGCGCATATCCAGAGGGGCACTTTGGCGAAAACTGAAGCCGCGTTCGGGCAGATCCAACTGACCGGAACTGACGCCCAAATCGGCGATAATGCCGTCGAATGGGCAATCGCTCTGGAACTCGGCAAAATTCCCCTGCCAGAACTCGACGCGATCGATCCAAGAGGCTAAATTGGCGGCGGCAGTGGCGAGGGCGCAATCGTCGCGATCGATCGCCGTCACCCGCACGTCGTCGGCAGCGGTGAGAATTGATCGGCTGTGTCCCCCCGCACCCACCGTGGCATCGAGGTAATGCCCGCCGGAACGGATGGCTAATCCCTCCACCAGTTCCCGACCCAATACGGGGATGTGATCGAAAGTTGTCGCCATCTCGCAATCGGGGGTGAATGTATCTGTTCGAGTCAACCTAATCTCCCTATAATGATATGAATGAAACAAAAGTAAACATCGATCGAGCTTTATCTCCATAATAGCCATCGGCTGTTATCCCTTGTCCATTGGCGATACTCCCTATGGGAGTCGCGAAGCGCGATCGATCTCCAACCTCCGGACAACCGTCCCCCAATCCGTTTCTTCGACCGATCTCTCAACCGAAAACCTATGCCCAAGATCGAAACCAGAACCGAACCGATGGTGCTGAACATGGGACCGCACCATCCCTCTATGCACGGCGTTTTGCGCTTGATCGTCACCTTGGATGGGGAAGACGTGATCGACTGCGAACCCGTCATCGGCTATCTGCATCGCGGCATGGAAAAGATCGCCGAAAGCCGCACCAACGTCATGTTCGTTCCCTACGTCAGTCGCTGGGACTACGCCGAGGGAATGTTCAACGAAGCCATCACCGTTAACGCCCCGGAACAACTCGCCGGAATCGAAGTTCCCAAACGCGCTAGCTACATCCGCGTATTGATGCTCGAACTCAACCGCATTGCCAACCACTTACTCTGGTTGGGACCCTTCCTCGCCGATGTGGGAGCGCAAACGCCGTTCTTCTACATCTTCCGGGAACGGGAAATGATTTACGACCTGTGGGAAGCCGCCACGGGTCAGCGGTTGATTAACAATAACTACTTCCGCATGGGTGGCGTTGCCGCCGATTTAACCTACGGCTGGATCGAGAAATGTCGCGACTTCTGCGACTACTTCGATCCCAAAATCGACGAGTACGAAAAGCTGATCACCAACAACCCGATTTTCCGCCGCCGCATCGAAGGCATCGGCGTCATCTCTCGCGAAGAAGCCATTAACTGGGGGCTATCGGGTCCGATGCTGCGGGCATCCGGTGTCAAGTGGGATTTACGCAAAGTAGACCACTACGAGTGCTACGACGATTTCGATTGGGAAGTGGCGTGGGAAACCGCCGGAGACTGCATGGCGCGGTATTTGGTGCGAATTAAGGAAATGCGCGAATCGGTGAAAATCCTGCGGCAAGCTCTCGATGGTATTCCCGGCGGTCCTTACGAAAATCTCGAAGCCCAACGCATAGCAGAGGGTCCTAAATCGAAGTGGAACGATTTTGAGTACCAGTTTCTCGGCAAGCGCATTGCCCCCACCTTCAAGATTCCCTCAGGGGAACACTACGTGCGGGTGGAGTCGGGCAAAGGCGAATTAGGGGTGTTTATTATGGGCAACGATAATGTCTTCCCCTGGCGTTGGAAAATTCGGGCAGCCGACTTCAATAACCTGCAAATTTTGCCCCACATTCTCAAAGGGGCGAAGGTTGCCGATATTGTTGCCATTTTAGGCAGTATCGACGTGATTATGGGATCGGTCGATCGATAAATTTGGTGTTGGGAGTTGGGGTTTGGGGTTTGGGGTTTGGGAATTTTAGATTACTGAACTTCTGAACTCTTGCAACTCCTTCTTCTAAATTCCCCTAGTCCCGCGTAGCGGAATTTGATAGTCTAACTAAAATAAATTACGTCTCAAGCCAAGTAACAGTAGTGGATATTCAAATTGGGCGAGGAAAAACTGCTCGCCGAGCTTACGGATTTGATGAAATTGCCCTCGCTCCGGGAGTGCGAACCCTCGATCCGAGTTTAGCGGATACGCGCTGGACGATCGGCGGCATCGAGCGAGAAATCCCCATTATTGCCAGTGCCATGGACGGCGTGGTGGATGTCGGCATGGCAGTCAAACTCTCGCAATTGGGCGCGTTGGGGGTGTTGAACTTAGAGGGCATCCAAACCCGCTACGACGACCCCAATCCTATTCTCGATCGCATTGCCTCGGTGGGGAAAACGGAATTCGTGGGGTTGATGCAAGAACTCTACGCCAAACCGATTCAGCCGGAACTGATCGAACGGCGAATTGGGGAAATTAAAAGCCAAGGCGGGATTGCTGCGGTTAGCGCGACCCCCGTTGCTGCCCTCAAATACGGTTCGATCATTGCCAACGCCGGAGCGGATTTACTCTTCGTCCAGGCAACGGTCGTTTCTACCGCCCACTTGTCCCCAGAATCGGTGACGCCGCTGGATTTGGCGCAATTTTGCCAGGAAATGCCCATGCCCGTAATTTTGGGCAACTGCGTGACTTACGAGGTGGCGCTGAATTTGATGAAAGCCGGGGCAGCCGCTGTGATGGTGGGGATCGGTCCGGGTGCGGCGTGTACCTCTCGCGGCGTTCTCGGGGTGGGTGTTCCCCAAGCGACCGCCGTTGCCGACTGCGCCGCCGCCCGAGACGACTACTTCCAGGAAACTGGGAAGTACGTTGCCGTGATTGCCGACGGAGGTCTGATTACCGGGGGCGATATCTGTAAGTGCATTGCTTGCGGTGCCGATGGGGTGATGATCGGTTCGCCCATTGCCCGTGCCGAGGAAGCGCCCGGACGGGGTTTCCACTGGGGAATGGCGACGCCGAGCCCGGTGCTGCCGCGAGGGACGCGCATCCGGGTGGGAACGACAGGAACCATCGAACAAATCCTGTGCGGTCCGGCACAACTCGACGACGGCACGCACAACCTGTTGGGCGCTCTCAAAACCAGTATGGGAACTTTGGGAGCGAAGGATATCAAGGAAATGCAGCAAGTGGAGGTGGTCATCGCCCCTTCGCTGCTGACGGAAGGGAAGGTGTATCAGAAAGCCCAACAGTTAGGCATGGGCAAGTAACGGGGAGTGGGGGAACGGCGTCTTGGCTAGGGGGGGAAGCGTACGAGATTTTCCATCCTTGGGGAATCCGTTTGAGAACTGGGTAAAGATGCCCGAGCTTGGGTAGCCAACTCTTCTCCCATTACCCATCACCCATTACCCATTACCAACAATGCCGATAGTTCGCTGTTTGCCCGATTCTTGCTCGATCGAAATGAGCGAGTCCGATACGATTTTAGACGCGCTGGTGGCGGAAGAAATTCCCCACACTCACGTCTGCGGGGGCAATGCCTATTGCTCGACTTGTCGGGTGATGATTCTGGAAGGAAACCAGCATTGCAGTCCGCCTACTTCTGTGGAGAAAGCGCTGGCGAAAAAGTTGGATTTTCCCGTTCACATCCGACTGGCTTGCCAAACCCGCATTTCGGGCGATGTATCCATTCGTCGCTTGGTTTTGAATGATGAGGATATCGACATTGTTGACAGCCAAATGTCGGTGGGATTTATCGGGCGTCAGCGGTCTGTGGGGATTTTATCAGCCCGGATTCGCGGGACGACGAATTTCGACGAAGCGAATTTTCCCTACGACATTATCTATGTGATGAGCCGCTATTTTCACCGAATGGATAAAGTCATTGGCGAATATGGCGGCGTTATTAACAACTATACGGGTTGGCGGTTGATGGCGCTCTTTGGGACGGAAGACGACGATCGCGTTCCGGAGCGATCGGTTTGGGCGGGATTAGAAATGTTGAAAGCTTTACAAGAACTGAATTCTGACCTTTCTAAACTGTCTTACAATCCCCTCAATCTCAGTATCGGCGTTCACTACGGAACGGCAATTATACTTCCGGTGAGTTGTTCTGCCGGGATGCAGAGAATTACCGCACTGGGAAGGGCGATCGAAGTGGTGGGTCGCGTGGAATCGGCGAATCGCAAGTTAGGCAGCGAATTGTTGGTTTCCAATTCGATTTACAAACGGTTACCTCAACCGCCTGTCATCCATCGCCACGGCGAGATCGACGTGACGAAAAAAGGGACGAAGTATCCTGTTTTTGAAGTGATTCAGATGGTCGGAGATCCGCCGGAAAAGCCGGAAAAAACGACCGAGCAAAATACTCCCTTGGGGCAACGGATTGCCGCATTTATGCAGAAGTTCGGGCGATCGCGGTAGATGCTCTGTCTTACCGTTTTTTGCCGTTGGCTTCAGGAGAAACAGAACGTATTTAACATCAGTACGGGATCGGAGAGTTTCGGGTGAGGGCTGGTCAGGGTTCACATCAGGCGTGATTCAGTTGATCGCTATCGCTGGCGATCGGGGGTTTTAGCCGTATTCCCGCGATTCGGTTCCGTTACCACCAACACGGGTTTGAGAATTTCCCACGCAGCTTGAGCTTTCTCGGCAAAGGCATCGTATTCCACTTTCGCCGTTGCCAACTGACTTAAAGTTTTGGCAAATTCCTTACTTTTGACAGTTTCGATTTGTTCGGAAGTCAGCGGCGCGCTGCCAAACAAGGCTTCGATCGCGCTGATGTAGGGTTTCGCCGATTCTTGCAACTCCTGCAATCCCACCCGAACCAGGGAAAATCGAGCGATTTCGGCAGCGGCAACTTCGATCGGCTCTAACTCGCGATCGATCGTTTGTTTGGATTTGCGAGACGTTTTTTCCCCGTCGGAATCCGGTGCTTCCACCACCACCAATCGATCGGTACCCAATCCATCGGCGAAACTATCCGCATCTAGCGTGGTATCGCTGTCATCGTCCATTTTTGCCAAAATTGCCTCTAACGCCTGTTCCCGAGCCTCCTGGCTATCCTGACGCGCCTCGATCGGGATTAATAGCGTATCGGCATATTCCGGCACGGTGTAATAAATAACCTTCTTTCTTCTCGGCATAGATCGGGGTTTGGGGTTGGGGGTTGGTCATGGGTCACGGGTCACTTGTCATTTGTGGTTTGTTCTACGTACGAATAACTAATGACAAATGACGAATGACCGATGACAACTAACAAATTTTACAAACTCGAAAACACGTCGCGAGCAGCAGCAATCGTGCGATCGATGTCTTCGTCCGTATGCGCTAAGGAGGTAAACCCAGCCTCGAATTGAGACGGCGCCAGATAAATTCCCCGCTCTAACATTCCGCGATGGAACTTCCCGAACTTAGCCGTATCGGACTTTTTCGCATCCTCGTAATTATGAACCGGACCTTCCGTTAAAAACATCCCGAACATAGCGCTGAGAGAGCCGCCGCACGTCGCGTGACCCGTTTCTTTTGCCGCACAGAGCAATCCTTCTGCTAGCTTTTTCGTCACGCGCTCGAGTTGTTCGTAAGTTCCGGCTTTTTGCAGCAATTCCAA
The DNA here is from genome assembly GCA_015295945.1 of Oscillatoriales cyanobacterium M59_W2019_021. Taxonomy (GTDB): domain Bacteria; phylum Cyanobacteriota; class Cyanobacteriia; order Cyanobacteriales; family Geitlerinemataceae; genus DVED01. Next base: position 33,138 of record DVED01000141.1, read on the forward strand.
GGTTTTAATCCCCGCCGTCATTGCCAGGGGATTGCCCGACAGGGTTCCGGCTTGGTAGACCGGACCGGCGGGTGCGACCATTGCCATAATGTCCTGACGACCGCCGTAAGCACCGACAGGTAAACCGCCGCCGATAACTTTCCCCAAGGTGGTTAAATCCGGGGTGATGCCGAACTTCGCTTGGGCACCGCCGTAGGCAATCCGGAATCCGGTCATCACTTCGTCGAACACCAGCAACGCACCGTTTTCTTTCGTAATTTCCCGCAACCCTTCCAGGAATCCGGCATCGGGGAGGATGAACCCAGCATTGCCGACCACGGGTTCGAGGATGACTCCGGCGATTTCGTTGGGGTTTTCCGCAAATAAGGCTTTCACCGCTTCGAGATCGTTGTAGGGCGCCGTTAGCGTGCTGCTGGTTGCCGATTTGGGAACGCCGGGGGAGTCGGGGAGACCGAGGGTGGCGACCCCAGACCCCGCCTTCACCAGGAACATATCGGCATGTCCGTGGTAGCAGCCTTCAAATTTAATAACTTTTTCCCGTCCGGTAAAGGCTCTCATCAACCGCAGCACTGCCATGCACGCTTCGGTTCCGGAGTTGACGAAACGCACCATTTCGATACTAGGAACGGCATCGATGACCATTTCCGCCAGGACGTTTTCCAGATAGCAAGGGGCGCCGAAACTCGTCCCTTTTTCCAAGGCATCGTGCAGGGCACCGATGACGTCCGGGTGGGCATGACCGCAAATGGCGGGTCCCCAAGTGCCCACGTAGTCGATGTACTGGTTGCCGTCTACATCCCAAATATACGCACCTTTGACGCGATCGAACACGATCGGTTGTCCGCCGACGGATTTAAACGCCCGTACCGGAGAACTGACGCCACCCGGCATGATTTTCTGGGCTGCTGCGAAAATTTCTTCTGATTTCGTAGTTTTCAAGGTCGTGCTAACCAAAATTCTCTCCTTAAGCCTGGAAGACTAGCTTTCGCTCGGGCTTGGTTCTCAGTCGAGCTACTATCTTATATCGAAACCAGGGGTCAACTTCGCAGCCTAAAGCTTAATTAATGTAAACACGAGGGGGAGTCTCGAGCCGGGGGAGAAGAAAGCGACTCGCTTTTGTACGGGCGCACGACCGATCGCGTAAGCGACTCACCAATGATAAACCCCAAACCCCAAATGACCCACGATCTGAATCTCTTGTTTGGACTGGGGTTTGGGGTGGGTTAGGGTTGAGTTTTTCGGGGTTAGCGATGGTGGGTTAGTTGTACAGCACGGGTCACGGATCGCTGTTTTCTCCCCCCGATCGAGAAAGCTCCCCTTCACCGGAAGCGGTCTTATCCCGTACTGACGTTACCCTAGGTCGGCTCTTTCTTCCCCATTTAGTCTAAACTCCAGTCAAGTGAGTGAGAGAGGGAATTCGTTTTCCGATCGAAGTTCGAGTTATCTTTTACTGCAAAACCGATCGATCGCCTCAACCAACCGATCGATCTCGTCTTCCGTGGTGAAATAATGCACGCAAGCGCGAACGCAGTCCGGATCGAGGATCGTGCGCGCGAACAGACCTTGAGTTTCCAAAACCTTGACGAGTTTGAGGTGCGATCGATCGGCAAGGGTAAAAGAAACCAATCCCGCTTCCGGGGGTGACTTTTTCAAACAAGTTACAGCGGAAATTGCCGCTAACTTCGATCGCAAAATTTCGCTCGACCGACAAATTTGCCGATACCGTTCTTCTGCCGTTCCCCACTGATGGTGCAAGGCGATCGCTGCTTGCAACCCCGCATATAACGGATACGCCGACGTGGCAATTTCAAACCGGCGTCCGTCCGGTTGCCAACCCGTCGGGTTTCCCGTGGCATCCTTGGTAATTCCCCGCCAACCGATAAAAGTGGGATGCAGCGTTTCTCGTGCTTCGGGACGCACGTACAAACCGCCAATGCCTTCGGGTCCACACCACCATTTGTGTCCGGTAAAGGCATAAAAATCCGCGCCGATTTCCGCCAAATTCAGCGGCAAAACGCCGACGGATTGCGCCGCATCCACGAGAATGCAAATATCGGGGTCAACCTGCCGACAGGCAGCCACGATCGCCCCCAACGGCAAAACTTGTCCCGTATTCCACAGAATGTGACTGAGGACGACGAATCGCGTCTGGGGTTTCAAATTCCGGAGAACCGCGTCCACCGGATCGCCGTCATTCAGGGTTGCTTGCAAAGGACACCGAGACACTTCAATGCCGTAACGCCGTTGCAGTTCCCCCACCGCCGCCACGATGCCGGGATGTTCGCAATCCGACAGCAACACATGCTCTCCCGGTTGCCAATCTCGCCCCCACAGGGCAATATTACACCCGACGGTGACATCTTCGGTGAGGGTAATCTCGGTTGGAGCCACGCCTAATTCCGCCGCGATCGCTCCTCGCGTCGCTTGCGCCTGTTCTTCGATCCAATCATACGACTTTACAGAAAACGGTCCGAGTTCTTGCAGCAGTTCGTAGGCACGGGCAATCGCCTGGGATGCTTGCCTCGGAAGCGGTCCTTGTCCCCCGTAATTAAAGTAAGCTTTATTGCTTAACCCGGGGAATTGCTGTCGGTACGAGTTGAGAGGGTTGGGTATCGGCATGAAATATTAGGGCAGAAGGAGGAGAGAGGAGCGGGGGGAGCTTTCTTGAGCAGGGGGAGAAGATTTTTGCCAATGACCAATGACCAATAATGAATGACCCGTTACCAAATCTTAGCCATTGGCAAGCTAAAACCGGGTAATTGGGGATCGCCGCTCACCCCATCGGGATTTTCCCACACTTCCGGCTCTCGATCGGGACGATAGATATAGACCGCGCGATTTTGGCGGTCGATTAACCAACCGAGTCTGACCCCATTCTCGATGTATTCTTGCATCTTCGCTTTCAACCCGCTCAAGGTATCGCTTGCCGATCGCAACTCGATGACAAAATCCGGGGCAATGGGTGCAAAAGACGCTTTTTCCTCTTCGGAAAGGGCATTCCAGCCATCGGCTCGAATCCAAGCTGCATCCGGCGATCGAGTGGCTCCGTTCGGCAGCGTAAATCCCGCACTCGAATCGAATCCCAACCCCGTCCCGTCCCGTTTCGACCAGACCCACAAATGAGCGGATAGATTAAAATTACGGTTTCCCGTGTCGGCAAAAGCGGGCGACATAATCACAACCTCTCCCGTGGCAGTGCGTTCGATTCGCAGGTCTCGATTGGCTTGGCAAAAGGCATAGAACTCATCGCGCGTCATCGGAGCGGTGGCGGGTAACGAAACCGTCAAAGGCGTCGTTTGGGTTTGGATGAGTAAAGTCGTCGTCATCGTCGTTTTCCCTTTATTAGCGATCGGCAGTCAGCAGTCAGCATTCAGCTAAAACTTTAGACACGCTCATTCCAGTCGGGTCGGAATTTTTGGGTCTTCGAGATCGAGGGCGAATGCCGCCACCTTAATGGCTACCGCTATAACCCAGACGTGCGAGTGCTTTTCATTTTATCAAGAAAGGTAGAAGGGCGATCGCGATTAATACAAAACCAACATCAACTTTTTCCGATACTCAGCAGTTAAGGGATGGTCGTTTCCCAGTAACTCAAAAATAACGAGTGTGGCTTTTCGAGCTGCATCGTCTCGATACTTCCGATCGCGTTCGACAATTTCCAAAAATAAGGTCAAAGCCTCTTCGTATTGTTGATCGACAGTCAAACAACACGCCCGAGCAAATTGCCGATCGATCTCGCTCTCTCCGGTGGGTTCTTTGCATTCTCGCGCGAATTCAATTAACGCTTTAATGGCTTGCGATCGCCCGTAATAGGGCTTTTCATCTTCTCTAATTGCCGACACCAATTCCATCGCTTTCTCCGGACGATCGAGGGTGACGAAATATTGCGCCGCTGCTAACATCACTCGACGATTTTCCGGATAGCTTTCGAGCAATTCCTCCAGTTTCGTTTGCGCTGGCATTTTATCGCCTTTTGCCAGGGAAGCTTCCACAGCTTCCAAAGCGCGATCAATCCCCGAAAAAATTTGACAGTTGGCTAAAAACTCTGCCAGTTGCGGTTCCGGTAACACCCCGACAAAACCATCGATAACCTTGCCATCCCGAAACACTTTCACATCGGGAACGCCTTCGATTTGGTACGCCTTGGCTAAGTATTGATTGTTATCGATATCGACCTTCGCCACCACGCAATCGTATTCTTTCGCCACATTTTCCAACATCGGCTTCAGCATTTGGCACGGTCCGCACCAAGTCGCAAAAAAATCGACGATAACCGGTATCCGATACGATTGCTCTAAAACTTCTTCTTCAAAATTATGGTCGTAAACTTCGATCGAGTATCCCATAGCGTATCCGTTTCCAATCGGCTAAACCCGCTTGATGTGCGAGTTCGATCGTAGCCGATCAAGCGCAAAATTGGCAGATCGATCGCTAAGCTTTTAGAATCTCGACGCTCACTTTTCTAGCATCGCTGTATTCAGTTTCTTTTAAACTCCCCAGGCCGGATTCGAACCAGCGACCAATCGGTTAACAGCCGACCGCTCTACCACTGAGCTACTGAGGAACGCATTTATCAGACGCATTATTTATAATAGCGATAAATGCCAACATTGACAAGCCCTTTCTCAATTTTTTTTCCAATTCGAGACAAGCCGTGCCGATTACCCCAGTCCCATGCGCATTCTCGCCAGTCGCTGGCGCGCATCGGGATCGAGGGAACTGGACAGGAATCGACCTTGAGAGCGTGCTGGCACGTTCTTTTGTCGGCGACGCACGCGATTTGCCGTGCATTCGACTTCCGATGCCAATTGTTGCGCCGACATCCATTCCGCCCCGTATCCGATCGCCGTTAACTGCTGCGCGCGATCGGACGTAGCTACGATCGTCCGCTGTTTGGGGTATCTAGCCTCGCGCTTAAAGAGGGCGCAAGTTTTCTCGATATACGTATCTGCCGTTTGTCCGAAATCCGTGTAAATCGCTTGCAAATTAGGGACGATCGTCTCGCAGTTCCCCCGGCTGTTGCGATAGTGCGAGTCGAAAACCACTCGCGTATCGAGGTCGTGAAAGGCACTGTAGCCGATCAGGCGTTCGATTAACTCTCGCCGCGCGGGTTCCAAACCGTGGCGCTCGCGCAAATCTCTCAGTTGCGACCACAACCCAATGACGTTATAGCCGTCTACCAGTAAAATCGCTGAAATTGAAGAAGGCATGGTGACTCCGTAAACGCAATCGCATCAATCGTTAATTGCTGTAATTTACTTTATATTTACTTAATGATGCAATTTTGTGCCACCCCCAAGCGATCGATCCGCAACCGAAAATGTGCCGATCGACGCCATCGGGTCTTCGCCCCCAACTCATCCTAAGCTTCCATCAACCGAGCTTTCACCCGCTCGGGATCGCCCCAATCCACCACTTCACCGCGATCGAGCAGAAATACCCCATCGCAATAATCCAACTCGTTCAAGCGGTGGGTCACCCAGAGTGCCGTTAGGTTTCGTTCGGTGACGATGCGCCGCACTTGCCGCACTAAATCCAACTGACTATCGGGATCGAGCAGTGCCGTCGGTTCGTCGAGGAGTAACACCTCGCAGTGACGGGCGATCGCCCCGGCGATCGCCACCCGCTGCTTTTGTCCCCCACTGAGAGCGTAAATGGGACGACGGTAGAGATCGAGCAAATTCACCAGATCTAGGGCTTCTGCCACCCGATCGTGGACTTGACGCGGCGTGAGTTTCTCCGCCACCAACCCGAATGCCACATCTGCCCCCACCGTCGGCATTACCAACTGACAGTCGGGATTTTGGAACACAAAACCCACAGGTTGCTGAATTTGAATATCCCCGCTGTGAGGGCGTAACAGCCCCGCCAGCAACCGCAACAGCGTCGATTTTCCGCTGCCGTTGGTGCCGAGCAGCATCCAAAACTCTCCCCTGGGCACCTCCAGAGAACAAGACGTCAGTGCCAACTTTCCCGGCGACCACTCGAAACAGGCATCTTTGACGACGATCGCCGGACTGTTCCCGATTTCGGCAGCTTCCATCAGCTAGACGACTCGGCGAGTGCCGCGAAAAAGCCCGGTTGTTTCCCCGTTGCCGAACCTCCGGATTTCTGAGAGATCTGCACCGCACAGAGTTCTTGGGTGACGATGCAAACTTTCTTGTCCGGTTGCTGTTCGCAGGTTAACTCCAACACGGCTGGCGAACCCGTCTGCATCGCCGTTTGCACTTGCTCGTAAACCGCATGTGCGTCTTCTTCCGTTTTGCGTTGCACGGACAGAGGCAGCGGCGTGTACTTCAGAATCAGATCGATAGTGAACATGAATAATTTGCAATAAAGGGTCAATTTAGCTCGTAGCTCCCTTCAGTATTATAGCGATCGGCTGTCGGCACTTTCGCACAAAGAACCCAGATGATGCGTTTCGTTCCAGCGGTACGCCCCACTGGACTGGAGAAATTCCATTTTTGCCGAACTGATTCTGTAACATAGACAGTAAATCAGTTGGGTGCGGCGGGGTATGTTCCTCAAGCAACAACCAGCTATCTGCTATGCTTTCCTGGAAAAGCTGGGCTAACGGCTAAGAATTTACCCAACAACTGTATTTAGCTTCAAGGGCAGGTGTAAATCCCCCATTCAGTAAACCTTGCAAATTGATTCGGTATGAGTTATCGAGAGTTCACCTGGTTAAAAGCCAAACGAGACTTTAACTTAACCACGCGAGAAGGAGGAAGTTTTTTTCCAGAAATTCCCATTGTTCAACCGAGTTCTTTATTGCAACAAACGCTCGATCGAGGGATTCCTTGGGCAATTGCCGTTGGCAATGAAAAAGCGAGATCTGAAGCAATTATTAACCCAATTTTATTAGAAGTTAAACAAATTGCAGAAGGGAAAATCAGTGTTTTCTCGGGAGAAGAGTTTAACGTAGAACCGGAAGTTGGATTGAACGGAACCTGTGACTTTCTCGTCAGTCAGTCACCCGAACAACTAGCCGTCGAAGCTCCCGTTTTAGTTGTAGTGGAAGCCAAAAAAGAAGATTTAAAGCAAGGGATGGGGCAATGTCTCGCAGAAATGGTTGCCGCACAGCGGTTTAACCAAACCTATCAAAAAGCAATTCCCTGCATTTATGGTAGTGTCAGTACGGGAACGACGTGGCGATTTCTTAAGTTAGAGGACAGTTTAGTAACGGTAGATTTGACCGATTATCCAGTTCCTCCCGTCGAAACCGTTCTCAGTATTCTGGTCTGGATTGTGGAAAGTAGGGAATCGATCAATTGAAAATTTCAGAGACCCAACGTTACTCCTGAATTTTAAGTTCGTATAAATTCCAATATGCACCTCCCAAGGATGAGTATTGAATGTTTTGAATGTTATTGCGAACGGCTGCCATAGAGAAGGGATTAACTAGATAAATAAACGGTAAATTTTCCTGGGCGATCGTTTGAGTTCTATGATAAATTTGCTTGCGTTTGTCTTCATCAAATTCTTGCGCGCCTTGGACGTAAAGTTGAGAAATTTCTCGTTCCCAATCGGCAATAACCCGACCGGAAATCGGCGGATCTTCGCGATTTTGATTGAAAGCATGCAACCGACCTTCCGTTGACCAAATGGTGGAACCGCCATGAGGTTCAATCCCCCCCGTAAAGCCGATTAAGTGGCATTCCCAATCGAGGGTATCTTTCAACTTTGTAACCAAAGTATTAAAATCGATCGGCGTAAAATCGACTTGTATCCCAATTTTACTTAAATCCTGTTTGATTTGAGCGCCGATCGCCTCGCGAATTTGATTTCCGGCATTGGTGAGTAAGGTAAACCGAACGCGGTTGCCTTTCTCGTCGAGGAGTTCCCCTCGATCATTGTATTGAAATCCCGCACTTAACAGCAGTTGCTTCGCTTTTTCGAGGTCGTATTCATAAGTTGGCAATCCGTTTTCTGGAGAGAGATAATAGGGACTGGCAACAGAGAGCGGCGAATTTTGCAAACTGCCCAAACCGCGATAGATATTATTAATCATCGTCTGCCGATCAATGGCATGGGCGATCGCTTTCCGAAATTCTAGACGATTGAACCAAGCCGACTTAATCGGATCGACTACAGGTTTGCCATTGACATCTTTACCTCGGTTGAGATTGAAAGAAATAAAGGTGGTTCCCAGATCGGGGTCTCCCCCATGAATGGTAAAGTTGCCGCGACTTTCCTCTTGTTTGAGCAGCGAGAAATATTGCGGAGCAACGCTAACCGAACTCAACCCTCCCGATCGAAATTGTAATAATTGCGTGTCTTGATTTTCGACAATTTGCCAGATGACGCGATCGATATACGGTTGGGAATTTCCCTCTGCATCTTTTCGCCAATAGTAAGGATTGCGATCGAAGACCACTCGCTGACTGGGGATATACTCTTTGAGACGATACATCCCATTGACAACAATTCGATCTGGGGGTGTTTCCGTTCCCCATGTTGCTAGAAACGCGGGTTCTCCCGATTCGTTGGTGGTTTCGATCGACTTTTGCAGAACGTGGGCAGGTAAAATTTCAGCACTGAGCGATCGCAAAATCGGTGAAAATGGCTCCGGCAAGAGAAATTCAACACGACGATCGTCGATTTTATTGACTTGCGGTAATGTCCCGCTTTCCCCAATTCTAAACACATCTCGCGTGGAAGTGGGAATTTTTTCGTTAAAGTAAATTTGGTTAAATGTAAAAACTACATCGTCAGCCGTTAGCGGTTTTCCGTCCGACCATTTCAATCCGGGTTTGAGGGTAAAAACCAGGCGCTTTTTATCTTCAGAAACTTCGGGGAGCGACTCAGCCAGTGCGGGTTCGATTTCTCCGGTCAACCCATTGGCTGTCAGTAACCCCTCGTAAGTGTAACCGAAAATATTGGGCGATTCTTGAGAAAGTGCCGCATTAAAAGTCTTCGGATCGCTCAAAACCCCTTCGATCAATTGGGGAACCCGATCGGCTTCGCTCTTAAAATTATTGAGGCTGCATCCCCCAAGACATACAATGACAACGATCGCCAAAATTGGGAACGTTTTCCAGAGAGAAGTCCGCAGGCATTTAAAAAATCGAAACATCGAAAAAAATCGTAAATTTTTAATCTCGAACGGGCAACGGAGAACCCAACGCACTCAAATTCACAGCGTGACCTCCCGTTACCAAATAAACCGGATCGGCAATTGCCCCAACGCGACGAATCAGCATTCCCAAGCGATCGCGAAACGTCCGACCCAGGGGATAGGCGGGAATCACGCCCCACCCCGTCTCCTCCGCCACCACAATGACCTCCCCCGAGGCGCATTCTAAACTTTGGAGAAAGGCATCTTGGATTGAGTTCCAGCTAGCGTCATCTTCCTCCAACTCGTTCGCCACCCAAGTGCCTAAAGAGTCTACCAGCAAACATCCCGAACTCGCACGGACGATTTCCCCCAACTCCCTGGTCACTTCCAACGTTTTCCACTCTGGCGGACGGCGGCGGCGGTGCGCTTCGATCCTTGCGTTCCATTCTACATCAGCCGGATCTCGCCGAGCGGTGGCAATATAGGTCACCGGTTGACCCGTTTGTCGTGCCAACCATTCCGCCCATTCGCTTTTGCCCGATCGTGCCGGACCGGTTACTAAAATCATCTAAACCCCCAGGAGACCCCCGTTAGACCCGATAGGGTTAAAGGATGTACTCCATCCACTATTACCATCAAGCTGACCCCTAGCGGTCGTTGGTATGTGTCCCTGTTGGTAGATGACCGTACAATTAAACCCTTGCCCAAAACCGATAAAACAATCGGTTTGGATTTGGGAGTGACGGCGATAAGATTGCCAACCCCAAACACTTTAAGCGACTTCGGAAGAAGTTGAGACGGGTACAAAAGGCACTTGGCGCAGCGCTGGGAACCGCTACTTTAATATAATGACTGGATAACCGCAGATTGATCGCCTTCACCTCCCAATTCCCCAATGCTAGCCCAACCCACCCAACGCGACTGGAAACAAATCGCCCGAGAACTCGAAGCTATCCTCGACAAACAAGGCGTCGTTCGCCGCAAAGAAGAACTCCTCACCTACGAATGCGACGGATTGACCAGCTATCGGCAGCGTCCGGCACTGGTGGTACTGCCTCGGACGACGGAACAAGTCGCCGCAGTGGTGAAAATTTGCGATCGCTTTTCCCTCCCCTGGGTTGCAAGAGGTGCGGGAACCGGACTCTCCGGCGGCGCCTTACCCGTGGAAGATTGCCTCCTCATCGTCACTGCCCTGATGAAGAAAATCCTCAAGGTAGACTTAGAAAATCAGCGTGTCGTCGTCCAACCGGGCGTCATTAACAACTGGGTGACGCAAACCGTCAGCGGTGCCGGATTCTACTACGCACCCGACCCCTCCAGCCAAATTATCTGTTCCGTCGGCGGCAACGTTGCTGAAAACTCCGGCGGCGTCCACTGCCTCAAATACGGCGTCACCACCAACCACGTCCTCGGACTCAAACTCGTCACCCCCAGCGGAGAAATCGTCGAGGTTGGCGGCGAACTCCCAGAAATGCCGGGATACGACCTCACCGGACTCTTCGTCGGTTCCGAAGGCACCTTAGGCATCGCCACGGAAATTACCCTGAAAATCCTTAAAGTCCCCGAAGCGATTTGCGTTCTGTTGGCTGATTTTAACAGCATCGAAGAAGCCGGGGCAGCCGTTGCCGACATCACCCAAGCGGGAATCGTTCCCGGCGGCATGGAAATGATGGACAACCTCAGCATCAACGCCGTGGAAGATGTGGTGGCAACGGGATGCTATCCTCGCGACGCCACGGCGATTTTGCTGGTAGAGTTAGACGGTTTGGCGGTGGAAGTAGACGCCAACAAGAAACAAGTTGCCGAACTGTGCCGGAAAAATGGTGCCCGCAACATCACCACCGCCAGCGACCCGGAAACCCGCCTGAAACTGTGGAAAGGTCGCAAAGCAGCCTTTGCGGCGGCGGGTCACATCAGTCCCGACTATTACGTCCAAGATGGGGTAATTCCTCGCACCAAACTAGCAGCAGTCTTAGCAGAAATTGAAGCACTGAGTCAACGCAGCGGTTATCCCATTGCTAATGTCTTCCACGCTGGAGATGGCAACCTACACCCGCTGATTTTGTATGATAATTCCGTGCCGGGGGCGTTGGAAGAGGTAGAGGAAGTCGGCGGCGAAATCCTCAAACTTTGTGTCAAAGCGGGGGGGAGTATTTCCGGAGAACACGGCATCGGGGCAGATAAACGCTGTTATATGCCGGAGATGTTCTCTGAGGCGGATTTGGAAACCATGAGTTGGGTGCGCGATGCCTGGAATCCCAAAGGCTTAGCCAATCCGGGGAAAATCTTCCCGACGCCAAAAACTTGTGGGGAAGCGGCAAGGGCGAAAATGGAGATGGTAAAACAAGTGGAAGGCGTTGATTTGTTTTAACTTCAGTAATGGGTAATGGGTGTAAGCTATCAGCGTTGGATTCTGGGAGAAAGCTAAGAGACATCTCCGAAAAAGATTTATACCTAACCCCCCTTCCTCTAGAAAGTGTATCGAAAATCAAGACTCACCAACAGATTGAATATTTGTTCGTCTCCTCATCCACCCGTTTGCTCCCAAGATCTGCGATTGTTGGATGGCAAACGGGTGGAATCGTCATCTCACTCGCATTCCTCTCATCGCCTCCCTATCGGGTAGGCGAGAGGCTCCTGCTGCCCAAGCTGAGAGGTCAACGACAGCGTGGTAAAGGTCTTGGGAGACGAAAATCGGGCGAGAGCTTGTCCGGGCAAAATTACGGGTGATGGTCAAATGTCTGCTGAAAAAATATATTGGGCGGCGTAACGTCGATCGAACGAGTCGGCATTCTGGTGTCGAACGCCGATCTGTCGGGTTTGTCCTAAGATGGGAAGGGCATCCGGTCGATCGCGAATTCTCTAACCGGATTCGATCGCCCTTTTACACAACCCTCTGCCTTCCCTCATTTATGGATCGCTCTCGCCTGCAAAAACTTCTGGGGTACTTGCGTCCCCACTGGAAAGCCGCTGCCTTGGGAACGGTGGCACTTCTGATCGTCAACGCTTTGGGGGTATACATTCCCCTGTTGATTCGCAATAGTATTGACGAACTGCAAACCAGCTTTAGTTTCGATCGCGTCCGCTACTACGTCATTCTCACCCTCGTTCTCGCCTCGATCATGTGGGTCATCCGGGTGGCGTCGCGGATGTACATCTTCGGTGTGGGTCGCCAAGTGGAATTCGACCTCAAACAGCGGATTTTCCAGCATTTACTCACCCTCGACCCCGCCTATTTTGCCGCCACGCCGACGGGAGATCTGATCAACCGCGCCACCAGTGATGTGGAAAATATCCGGCGGATGTTGGGGTTTGCGGTGCTGAGTTTGGTCAATACCCTATTTGCCTACGCCTTGACGCTACCCGTGATGATCTCGATCGATCCGTTGCTGACACTGTTGGCACTGACGATTTATCCGGTGATGCTATTCGTGGTTTGGTTGTTCAGCCATCGACTGCGTGCCGAACAGTTGGACGTACAGGAACGCCTGTCCAATCTCAGCGATTTGATTCAGGAAGATATGAGCGGCATCTCCCTGATTAAAATCTACTCGCAGGAAGAGAACGAACGCCGCGCCTTTGGGAAATTAAACCGGGAATTACTCGATTCTAATTTGGCGCTGGCGAGAACGCGGACGACGTTGTTTCCCATGCTGCAAGGGTTGGCGAGCGGTAGTTTACTCATTTTACTCGTCTTCGGAGCGGGGGCGATCGCCGACGGTCGGGTGGATTTGGGGGGATTTGTGGCGCTGATCCTCTACGTAGAACGGTTGGTATTTCCCACGGCATTGTTAGGATTTACGCTAACCGTTTACCAACGGGGAGAAGTGAGTATCGATCGCCTCGAAGGGATTTTTACCACCGTTCCCAAAGTCAGCGATGTTGCTAACCCGATTAACTTGCCAGAACAGGGATTGAAGGGAACGTTAACGGCAAGACATTTAACTTACGCCTTTGCGGGTGCGGACAGTCCCGCCTTGGACGATGTGAGTTTCGAGATTTCGCCAGGGGAAACGGTTGCGATCGTCGGACCCATCGGTTCGGGGAAATCCACCCTCGCGAATGCCGTTCCTCGCCTGCTGGATATCGCGCCGGGTCAACTTTTCCTCGATAATATCGATATTACCCAATTGCGCTTGCGAGATCTGCGAGGGGCGATCGCCTACGTCCCCCAAGACAGCTTTCTCTTCAGCACCACTATTCAAAATAACATCCGCTACGGCAACCCCGCCGCCGAATTTCCCGAAGTCGAAGAGGCTGCCAAACAAGCGCAAATTCACTGGGAAATTCTCAATTTTCCCCAACAATACGAAACCGTTGTCGGCGAACGGGGGATTACCTTATCGGGGGGACAGCGGCAGCGGACTGCCTTGGCGCGAGCGCTGTTACTGGACGCACCCGTACTCATTCTCGACGATGCGCTATCGAGTGTGGACAACCAAACCGCAACGAATATTCTCAAGAATTTATCGAAGGGAACGCGCAAACAAACGGTGATTTTTATTTCCCACCAACTCTCGGCAGCCGCCACTGCCGATCGCCTGTTCGTGATGGATCGCGGTCAAATCGTTCAAGTGGGAACTCACGCCGAATTGATGCGGCAAGATGGGTTATATCAAAATCTATGGGAAATGCAAAAATTTGAGGAATTATTGCGGTAAAAATAACGTCAGTTGGTAGGGTGTGTTGAGGAACGAAACGCACCAATTACCCATTACCAATTACCCCCCAATTTGAGACATGGTACGAGCGTAAATTCCAGTAGTCGTCCCATTTTCTCGTTGCTTGAAATTAATTTCCGGTTTGAGTTCGAGCAGTTGGCGAACGCGATCGCGCAATTCCTCTATTGAAGTCCCCTCTCGCAACGCCGTTTTCAAGTCCAATTGTCCCGTTTCGTTGAGCAAGCAGGGACGCAACCAACCGTCGGCAGACAGGCGCATCCGATTGCAACGATCGCAAAAACACTCGGACATCTGGCTGATAAACCCCAGCGTGCCTTTCGCACCGGGGATGCGGAAAATATCCGCAGGTCCCGCACCCGTCACTCGAGATTCTTCCAAACCGTAAGCTTCGCGAATTTGGAGCCGCAATTCCTCCGACGGAATCCACCCTGCCGTCGAAAATAAATCCGAATTTCCGATCGGCATGAACTCGATAAACCGGACGTGCCACGCGCGATCGATCGACAGTGCCGCCAAATCCAACACTTCGCGATCGTTGACTCCCGGAATTACCACCACGTTCAATTTCAGGGGGTCGAACCCCACCCGATACGCTTCCTGTATGCCCTCCCACGTCTGCTGCCAGCGGCTCTTTCCCCGATTTCCGATAATTTTGTCAAACGTCTCGGCATCGAGGGAATCCAGGCTGATATTGACGCGGCGCAACCCGGCATCGTAGAGTTCTCGCGCTTTTTCTGCCAAGAAAAACCCGTTGGTGGTCATTGCCAAATCTTGCGTTTCCCCGAACGCGGCAATTCCCCGAACGATCTCTGCAATATCGGGACGCAGTAGGGGTTCCCCTCCCGTCATCCGGAATCGTCGGAATCCTAACGGAATAAACACCTCGCCAATCAGAGTTAATAATTCGTCGCCACTGAGGTAATCGAGTTGGCGGAAAGCATCCCACTGGATGCTTTCAGGCATACAGTATTGACAGCGAAAATTGCA
>DVED01000015.1 GCA_015295945.1 Oscillatoriales cyanobacterium M59_W2019_021
AAATAAATATATTATTTTCTATGGATTATATAGACAATAAACTTTACAAAATTGAGTTTACAAAAAATTTATTTACAAATATTTACACGAGGGTGTAGAATTGTATCCAATCACAGATAAGTATTTTTTCTCATTGACATGATGGCGGCTCAATTTCCCTGGCTAACCGCGATCGTCCTGCTCCCACTCATTGCTGCTCTGCTCGTCCCCGTTCTCCCGGTCAAAGACGATAAGCAAGTGCGGTGGTACGCCCTGGGTGTAGGTATCGCGGACTTCGCTCTGATGGTCTACACCTTTTGGCAACACTACGATCCTCGTAACGCATCGTTACAATTGGTCGAGAAGTACGACTGGATACCCCAAATCGGTTTGAGTTGGGCGGTTTCCGTCGATGGCATCTCCATGCCATTAGTTCTTCTCGCCGGACTCGTCACCACCCTCTCGATGCTGGCAGCGTGGCAGGTCGATCTCAAGCCCCGCCTCTTCTACTTCCTGATGCTGGTGCTGTACTCAGCCCAGATTGGGGTGTTTGTCGCCCAAGACTTGCTATTACTGTTCATCCAGTGGGAACTCGAACTGGTTCCCGTCTACTTACTGGTCTCCATTTGGGGCGGCACGAAGCGTCAATATGCAGCCACCAAATTCTTGCTGTATACTGCCGCCGCGTCCATCTTCATCTTGGTCGCAGCCTTGGCAATGGCGCTTTCCGGTGGCGGACCGTTGACCTTCGATATGGTCGAACTGGGGTTAAAAGACTATCCCCTCGGCTTAGAAATGTTGTTGTATGCCGGATTGCTGATCGCTTTCGGCGTCAAATTAGCGGTATTCCCGTTACACACCTGGCTGCCGGACGCTCACGGCGAAGCGTCTGCACCCGTTTCCATGATTCTCGCAGGCGTCCTCCTGAAAATGGGCGGATACGGACTGATTCGCCTGAACATGGAAATGCTCTCCGAAGCCCACATTTACTTTGCCCCGTTGTTGGCAATTTTGGGCGTGGTCAACATTATCTACGGCGCGTTTAACTCCTTCGCTCAAACGAATATGAAACGCCGCCTCGCCTATTCCTCGGTGTCCCACATGGGATTCGTCCTGTTGGGGATTGCTTCCTTCACCGATATCGGCGTTGGCGGTGCGATATTACAAATGCTGTCCCACGGTTTAATTGCGGCAGTGCTGTTCTTCCTGGCAGGGGTGACTTACGATCGCACCCACACCATGTCCTTGGACGAAATGAGCGGTGTCGGTCAAGTGATGCCCAAAGTGTTCGCATTGTTCACCGTTGGCGTCATGGCATCTCTGGCACTGCCGGGAATGAGCGGTTTTGCGAGCGAAATCGCGGTTTTCGTCGGCATCACCAGCGGCGACATTTATAGTTCCACATTCCGGACGGTAACGGTATTCCTGGCTGCGGTGGGTCTGATTCTCACTCCAATTTACCTGCTGTCCATGCTGCGGCAAATTTTCTACAACTCCGGTCTGCCGCTGACCTGCGATGTGGCTCCCACCTGCGATTTGAACGATATCAGCTTGAAAAAACAAGGATCTCAAGAAGCGGTTTGTTTCGGAACCAGTTGCGTGTTGCCTGCCGATGCCGATTTCATGGATGCTAAGCCTCGCGAAGTGTTTATCGCCGCTTGTTTCATCCTGCTGATTGTCGGGATTGGGGTTTATCCCAAATGGGCAAGCCAGATGTACGATGCGAAAACTGTGGCGGTGAATTCCCAGATGCGCGAATCGTATATCCAAGTGGCGAAGACAAATCCCAAGCTGTATGCCAAGGGTTTGCTTAACCCGCAAAAGATTGCTGAGGCTCCTGTGTTGGGAACGATCGAATAACGTTATTTTGGGATAACAAGTAAAAAAAAGGCGATCGCTCTTTCGGGGGCGATCGTTTTTTTAGGCTAAGTAGCATAGCATGACTCCACAGAATCGACGTTTCCGTAGGTGCGATCGCCACTTGAGTCCTCATGGTACGATTTCTCCAGACTGTCACCGATCGGTGATACTATCAAGTATCACTGATGAGTTACAGTTTGAACCGTGAACCAACCGTTACTACGGCTTAACGTTCTGTCCGAGTTGATAGACTCAATGCTCGATCCGCTATCTCCCGAGGAGTTCTGCCAAACCTGGGTTTATAAGAAAAGCGGCATTTGTCCGGGAGAATATGGATACCGGAAGGCTTGCTGTAACTTGCTTTCAGAGATAACAGGTTACGGTTACAACACCTGTAACAATTGGCTGTCTGGTACGGAACCGCCGAGACTGGCTTGTTTGTATCTGAGGTCGATCGATATTCTCTGGCGGATTGGAGAGTTCTTACCCGAGCGCTAAACTATAACTTATAGATTATTATTTTATTGACCATTGCCACGAGTGAGATGTAGGGTGTACAGCATGGAAAGTACGGGATCGGAAATTTGCTGGAAAGGGCTGGTAATGGGTAATGGGTAATGACCATTGACCATTGACCCGTTATCCGCGAAGACTGGGCGAAGCATTTGCTCGACTATCTCGATCGAGAAATGAAAGATTTGGTGCAAATGCTTCGCCCCTACTCGCAATTACAAGCGATCGTCCGATCGTACGGCATCATAGAATAAACCTCTGCACACCCAACGAAGCCGATGATTGCTTTAGAAGTTCCCTTACAATTACCCCTAAAAGTCGATTTCAAACGAGAGGTCGTTCAACTGGCACAAATGATCGGCATTCGCAATTTTCTCGAGTTCGATCGCCTGAACGATGCCGCCAATTATTTACGGTTGAAGATACCTCCGACAAAGTGGATTTCGAAAAACTGGCAAGAGTCGTTACCGGATTGGAAAAGACGATCGAAGATTTAGCTCGATCGAATTAAAACCGTTGAAGAAATGGTAGCCTGTTGGGATAAGTTGCGATCACATTTGTAGGAACGGCTGCCATGACGCTCACCCTTGATTTTTTGAGCCAACTCAATCCCTCTCAACGCCAAGCTGTCGAGCATTTTTGCGGACCGTTGCTGGTGGTAGCGGGTGCGGGTTCGGGGAAAACGCGCGCACTGACCTATCGGGTAGCGAATTTGATTCTCAAGCATCGCGTCGATCCGGAAAATATCCTGGCGGTCACTTTTACGAATAAAGCCGCGAAGGAAATGAAGGCACGGATCGAAAGTACCTTCGCGCAACAGTTAGCCGAGGAAAAGTACGGGAAACCCCTAGAAGCACTGGCGGCAGAAGAACAAACGAGATTGCGATCGCGCGCGTGGAAAACTTATATCAAACCCCTATGGATTGGGACATTTCACAGTTTGTGCGCCCGAATTCTCCGGTTCGATATTAACAAATATCGAGACGAAAAAGGGCGGCAGTGGGAGCGCAATTTCTCGATTTTCGACGAATCGGACGTACAGTCTTTAATCAAAGAAATCGTCCTCAATCAACTTAATTTAGACGATAAAAAGTTTAAACCTAACACCGTTCGCTATCAAATTAGCAATGCCAAAAATCGGGGATGGTCGCCGGAAGATCTCGAAGCTAACGAACCCAACTATCGCGGACGAGTCATTGCCGAAGTGTATAGCCTCTACCAAGATAAGCTGGCAGAAAATAACGCCCTGGATTTCGACGATTTAATCCGAATTCCCGTGCAATTATTCCAACAAAATGAGTCGGTGTTGGCGTACTGGCATCAAAAATTCGGTCACATTTTGGTGGACGAATATCAGGATACCAACCGGACGCAATACGATTTAATCCGCCTGTTAGCGACTAATGGAACCGAGCCGCGATCGTTCGAGAACTGGCAAAATCGATCGGTGTTTGTGGTTGGCGATGTCGATCAATCGATTTACTCATTTCGCATGGCAGATTTTACCATTTTGTTGGAGTTTCAAGAAGATTTTGGCGACGGACTCTCGGATGATCTCACGGAAACGATGGTGAAGTTGGAAGAAAATTATCGATCAACCGAAAATATCCTCCAAGTTGCTAACCATTTAATCGAAAAAAATACCGAACGCATCGATAAAATTCTACGTCCGACGCGGGGACAAGGCGAACCCATTTACTGTCAAAAAACCGATACCGATCGCGAAGAAGCCGAATTTGTGGTCGATCGCATTCGAGATCTGACACGCCAAAATCCCGAACTCCAATGGGGAGATTTCGCTATTTTATACCGCACTAACGCTCAATCTCGTGCCTTTGAAGATGTGTTAGTGCGATCGAATATTAAGTATAAAGTGGTCGGCGGTTTGCGCTTTTACGATCGTAAAGAAATTAAAGATGCGATCGCCTATCTCCGTGCCATTGCCAACCCCGCCGATACCGTCAGCCTCAAACGTATTATCAACACCCCCCGTCGCGGCATCGGCAAAACCACCATTACCAATCTCGATAATATCGCCCAACAATTAGGCGTTCCCCTATGGGAAATTCTCAGCGATGAAACTTCGGTGAAAACCGTTGCCGGACGCAGCAGCAAATCTGTTTTGGGGTTTGCGAACATCATTGCCGAAGTGAAAGAGCAAATCGAAGAATTACCCGCCACGGAAATTTTCCAATTGGTGATGGATAAATCCGGCTATCTAGAAGCTTTAAAATTGGAAGGAACGGATGAAGCCGAAGATCGCCGCCAAAACGTGGTAGAATTATATAACGCGATCGTCCAATACGCCGAAGAAAATGAAGATAATTCTTTAGAAGGATTTCTCAGCAATGCTTCTCTTGCCTCCGATCTCGATAACTTAGAAGAAGGGGAAAATGCGGTGTCTTTAATGACACTACATTCTGCCAAAGGGCTAGAATTTCCCATCGTTTTCGTGGTGGGTATGGAAGAGGGATTGTTCCCCAATTTTCGCAGTTTGGACGACCCCAGATCCCTGGAAGAAGAACGCCGTTTGTGTTACGTTGGCATCACCCGCGCCCAGGAACAACTGTTTCTGACCTACGCTGCCGAACGCTGCCTTTGGGGTTCCTACAGTCCTGCCGTTCCCTCGCAATTTTTAGCGGAACTGCCGAAAGATTTAATTGCTGGAAATACCGTTATAAAACGAAAATCTCGCGCGACAAAATCGAAAAATTCAATAATCGGCAATCTGAAAACGAGCAAACCCGTAAATCAAAATTGGGCAGTGGGCGATCGCGTTCTCCATGATGATTTTGGGGTAGGCGAAGTGATGATGGTTTTAGGTTCGGGAAACAAGCAAACGATCGCCGTTAAATTTGCCAAAGGCAGCCCGAAAATTCTCGATCCCAAACTCGCACCCATGGAACGGTTGTAGATAAGAAGGCAGAAGGTTGTTTTGGTAGATGTTGGCGTTGATTCTAGATCGGTATTATCTCGGGATTCTCGATCGAAACTCGATACGACATCCGTGCAATTACCGATTTTTATCATCGTAAAAAGCGATCGGATTATAATTTAGAAAGAATTCTTAAATTCGGCTTGACAAATACTCGAACGAGTGTTTTTAAAGTTCGTTAGCCCGATCGATTTGCGATGAAACCCACCCAAAAACCGCACCATCGCCTCACACTGTACCCCATCCTCGCCGCCTTTGCGCCTTGGATTTGGGGTGCTATTCCCGCTGCCGGACTCGCTCAAATCGTCCCTGCCAACGACGGTACGGGAACGATCGTCACGCCACAGGGCAACCAATTTAACATCGACGGAGGGCAACGTTCCACAGACGATCGCAATCTTTTTCACAGTTTCGATCGCTTCGGACTCGACGAAGGGCAAATCGCTAACTTTATTTCCCATCCCCAAATCGACAATATTTTCGGTCGAATTGTCGGATCGGAACCCAGCTATATCAACGGTTTGCTGCAAGTTTCCGGCGGCAATTCCAACCTTTATTTAATCAACCCCGCCGGGATTGTCTTCGGAACGAATGCCAGTTTGAACGTTCCCGCCGATTTCACTGCCACAACTGCCACGGGAATCGAGTTGGATAGTGGCACGATGTTGAACGTTCTCGGCAATAATTCTTGGGGAAATTTAGTCGGAAATCCCCAAACGTTAGAGTTCGATTTGGCAAATCCGGGAGTCGTCGTCAACGAGGGCAATTTATCGATCGCGGCGGGTCGAAATCTCAGCTTAATCGGCGGCGTGGTAGCGAATACCGGAACCTTGCAAGCTGCGGGGGGAACCATTACCGTGACTGCCGTTCCCGGCGAAAGTTTGGTGCGACTGAGTGCGGCGGGGAACGTGTTGAGTTTGGAAGTCGATCCCGGAGTTGGGGGAATGAACTTGAATCCGCGATCGTTGCCGGAAGTTTTGACGGGGGGAAATGGAACCGCCGACACCAGTCGCTTGGTTGCCAACCCCGATGGGACGGTGAGTTTAGTCGGATCGGGCGAGAAACTCGATCCGCGAACGGGAACTCTGTTCGTCTCGGGTTCCCTCAATGCTTCCACGCCTGCCAGCATCGCCAGTTTGCCGCAAATTTGGGCGTTGGGCGATCGCATTGCCCTTCTCAATGCCACTCTCAACGCCTCCGGATGGCAAGGA
This sequence comes from Oscillatoriales cyanobacterium M59_W2019_021, assembly GCA_015295945.1. Lineage (GTDB taxonomy): Bacteria > Cyanobacteriota > Cyanobacteriia > Cyanobacteriales > Geitlerinemataceae > DVED01. The sequence goes on from DVED01000015.1 coordinate 6,499, forward strand.
GGCGGCAATATTTTTATCGGTGGCGATTTTCAGGGTAGCGGTTCTCTGCCTAATGCGTCTGGGGTTTTTGTCAATAGTAACTCGTTGATTTTCGCCGATGCCCTGTACTCCGGAAATGGCGGACGAGTTATCGTTTGGGCGGACGATACAACTCGATTTTACGGCAACATCAGTGCCAGAGGGGGAAACGCACCCGGTTTCGTTCCTCAAAATGGCGGGTTTGTCGAGATTTCGGGTAAGGAAGCACTGGTTTTCCGAGGACAAGTAGATGTGAGTGCCAGTCGGGGAAACTTGGGAACGATTCTATTCGATCCCGATGATATAACGATCGGCAATCCCCTCAACCCACCCGATGAAGACGAACCCAACCCACCGCCACAGAATGAAGATGACCCCGAGGGACTGCCACCGCCCGATGAAGACGAACCCAACCCACCCCCACAGAATGAAGACGAACCCGATCTACCCCCACAGAATGAAGACGATCCCGATCTACCCCCACAGAATGAAGACGATCCCGATCTACCCTCGGATCGAGACGATATCTTCGATCGCCCCGACGACGACGAACCCACCCTGCGTCCCGAGGATGTAGAAAACGCCAACGGGAATATCATCCTCAGTGCCAACAACGATTTTGTCCTCAACCAGCCGATCGTAGACACCAGTTCGGTAGAAATTCGGGCGGGACGCAGCATCAACCTCAATGCCAATATCAATACCGCGCGAGTAGACGGTAATATCTTCTTGCGGGCTAACAATCCCGAAGCGGCAGACGGCTTGCGCGAACCGGGTTTGGCAAACATCATCCAAGCACCCGGAACGATTTTGAATGCTGGCAGGGGCAACGTTCGCTTGGAAATTGGGACGGCGGGGGAAGTGGGCGATATCCAACTCGCTTCGATCGAGGCTGGGGCGATCGATATCGATGCCAACGGAGGAAACATTCGCCAAAGCGATCGTAACGCCCGACTCTCCGCCAATTCCGCCCGCTTCCAAACCTCTGGAACCATCGGCACTCCCACCGAACCCCTCCGCTTGGACGTGACGCAAGTTCAACCTCGAGACGACGGGAGGCAGGTTTTTTACGAGGATTTGCGGCTGAATCATTCGACCGAGCAAGCCGTCCAAAACGACATTTCTACCGATCCCGATGCCGAGGTGGATTCGCCCAGTGGCAATGAAGAACCGCAGGATGCAGCCGTCGATCTCGATGACGATTTGGATCTCGATCTCAGTGAGGAACTGGACTCCTCGGAAGACACTTCGGAAACGGATGGGACGGAGGAAGATAGTAGTGCCGTCCCCGACGATGTGGGCGACTTCGCGTATGTTACCGATACTCCGACGATCCCGGAAGAAGCCGTTACCTCGATCGAACAAAGCCGCAACAGCGAATTCACCGAGTTATTCGGCTCGAATTTGACACTATCGGCAACCATGACCACCACCAATGCCAGGGAGGCGTTAGCCGACATCGCCCAACAAACGGGCAATCAATCGGGAGTGGTGTACGTAACGCTGCTACCCGACGAAATCGAATTGGTGTTATTTACGGCTTCCGGCGAACCCATCCGCCGATCCGTTGCCAACATCGACCCGAAACAAGTCACCGATACGGCGAACGAATTGCGTCGCACCTTGACGAGTCCCCGGATGCGGGATTCCGATCGCTATTTGGCATCGGCACAGCAACTTTACCAATGGCTGATTGCTCCGATCGAAGGCGATTTAGAAGCTGCCAAAATCGATACGCTGCTGTTTTCGATGGGAACGGGATTGCGATCGATTCCCATGGCAGCACTGCATGACGGAACGCAATTCTTAGTGGAAAAGTACAGCCTCAGTTTGATTCCCAGTCTCAGTTTGGTCGATACCCGCTATCGATCGCTGCAAAATACCCAAGTTCTAGGCATGGGTGCCAGCGAATTTCCCAACCTCAATCCCCTGCCTGCGGTTCCCGTGGAACTGAGTACCATCACCCAAGAGTTGTGGCGGGGGACAGCCTTTCTCAACGGCGACTTCACGCGGGATAACTTGATGGCACAGCGGCAAAAATTTCCCTATCCCATCATTCACCTAGCAACCCACGGAGAATTCCAAGCGGGCGATCCCAGTCAATCGTACATCCAACTGTGGGACGAGCAACTCTCCCTCGATCGGCTGCGAGAATTGCGCTGGAACGATCCCCCCGTGGAGTTGTTGGTTCTTTCCGCCTGTCGCACGGCTGTTGGGGATGCCAAAGCCGAATTGGGATTTGCCGGAGTGGCGATCGCCGCCGGAGTGAAGTCAGCTTTGGCGAGTTTGTGGTATGTGAGCGATGAGGGAACCCTTGCCTTGATGACGGAATTTTACAGCCATCTCGGTCAGACGAAAATTAAAGCCGAAGCCCTTCGCCAAGCGCAAATCTCCATGCTGCGCGGCGAAACTCGGATAGAATCCGGTCGGTTGTTCGGCGTGGGATTGCCGGAACAAGGGATTCTCTTGCCGCCAGAATTATCGCACCTCGACGATCGCGATCTCTCCCATCCGTACTACTGGTCGGCATTTACCACCATCGGCAGTCCGTGGTAAGTTTTCTTCATGTTTTGAAAACGAGCCGTAAAATGATGTCTCAGGATTGACTGTCTGAGTCCGTATTTTTCCCTTTAAAAATGTCCTGCGTTAAATTCGATAAACCCGCCAGAAAACCGAGCAGGGGATTGAGCGTTCCCTCCCGATCGTCGGAGGTAATAATTGTCGTTCGTTGTTCTGCGGGAGCGGGTAAATTTTTGGCAATTTCCGGCAACTGTGAAATTAACCGGGCTTGAATATTGCTCTCGGAAAGTTCGTTTTCGATTTCTCGCTGTTGGCGATCGAGATCCAGTTGGCGATCGCTGCGAGCCACCTCTGCCAAATTTTTCAGTTCGGAGACTTCGAGTTCCGCAGAGACCTCAGCGCGAATTTTCTCCGCCTGTACCGCATCCAATTGAATTTGCTGCTGTACCCGATCGATTTCTGCGGTAATGCGTTGTTTTTCCAGTTCTAGCTCTTGTAAGGCTAGCTCTAATCGGGCTTGGTTCCGCGCTAGAGCCGTCCGATTTTGCTCGGCTAAAACCTGACGCTCTGCATCTTGTTCCAGTTGGCTGCGACGGAGTTTTTCGGTCTGGTCGCGATCGTAGGAGAGGCGAGCTTGTTGAGCTTTTAATTGTTCGATGTCACTGGCAACATTAATTTTTCCCCGTTCGTCGCTAAGGCGATTGGCTAGCTCTCGATCGTTAATTTCTCGATCGGTTTCGAGTTGGGCGAGTCGCGCCAATTTTGCCCTTTCTGCTCGAAATGGAGCCTGTAAGTTCTCCCACAATTGGGTCGAACTCACCACCGCTTCTTTAATCTGAACCGTGACGATTTTCAGCCCCAAACCTTCCGAGAGATCTGCTCGATCGCCCTCATTTCGACTTCCCTCCGCCACGGCTTGCAAGCGATGGGTCAACTCCTCAATAATCGGCTGTTTATCGCTTAAAACTTCGTCGATACTGAGCGTGGCGACCTTATCCTTAATTGCCGCTTCCGCCTGTTCCCTTAACTGCACGTTCACCAAACCCATTGGATCTTCCGCATCGGAAAAATCCAATTTCCAATAGGCGGTTTGCAAGTCGTCAATAATCCACTGCACGTAAGCTTGGACAAAAACCCCCTGTCGTTCGATGCAGATACAATTGGCATTAATCAAGATCGTTTGTACGGCAGCCGGAATCACCAGAAAAGCATCGGTAAAGGGATTGAAACGAAACGAAATCCCTTTCCCCAAATGTAAGGGTTCGCGATGTCCGCGTCGGGTATGAACCGTATAGACATTGGGCGGAACGATAACGCTTTTCCAAATCCCAAAACCCGTAATCCGGTAATCGATCGCTCGACTCAAATTGACAGGGGAAGCTAGCACTCCTACATTCGACTGGGAGGCAGGGGCAGCCGGAACGCGGCGACTGAGCTGGCGATCGACTTCGGCTTTTTCTTGCAGAACCTGTTGCAGATAAGCATTTTTGCCGGGTGGTCGATCCATAGCGGTTTCTGGGGTAAAGGGATGACTCGCTTCAATTCGGTTTAATTTCCGATCGAGCGGTCTTGTCTATCTATCTTTCAGAAACAACTCTATGTTTTGTGCAGCTTAGCGGAAATAGATACAAAACGATACAGAGTAGAGGGCGATCGCTCCTCACTTTTAAGAAGTAGTAAGTAATCAGTAATCAGTTTTTTTTAGGGAGTGCCACTGGAACGAAACAAATCTAAACTCATTACCCATTACCCGATATCGATTTGCAGCAGGTTAAAACTTATCCGAGGTCGAGGCGAGTAACTTGTTGGGGACGGTCAGCACCAGGGTGAGGACGATCAGCTGTACGGGCCAAGGTGCGAGGATGAGGTCGAGGACGAAGCACAAGGTGGCAATGCCGAGGGCGCTGATGCGGGGAATCTCGTCAGTGACGTTGAGGTAGATGTAGCCAGCAATGATCGCGGTAATTAGGGCAATAACAAAAACAGAAGACATAGCAGTCAATTGAATTCGGATGTGAAGTCGGCGGTTTGCCGATCGGGATGACTTTCCTTCTTTCTTCTTTCTTTTCAGGGGTTAGATAGACCCGATCCGCAACTTAACGCTTTTCTTTAACTTTGTTAACAATTCTATATCTTCCGATCTTGGCACAATCCCCGTGCCAATGTCTCGTTAATTTTCAAAATTCAGCTTTTCAGCTTAGGTATTTATCACTAAAATCTCGCGAAACAACGTTCGCGATCGGCTTATTGGCTGAGAAAAACAGCTAAGTTGTCCGCAACAATCGACACCCGAACTCGCGAACCCACCTCGAAAACGGGCGTGTGGGGAATGCGAGCGTAAAGCTGCTGTCCGGAAGATGTCATCAGAGCATAACGGTGTTCTCTGCCCAAAAATTGCCGATCGCACACCATTGCGTTTCCAGTTTCGTCCGGGGAGATTGCCACATCTTCCTCGCGAATCATCACTTCCGCTCGCTCTCCCTCGTCCTCCTTGGCGGCACGACCGTAAAAAGATCCCACCTCTGTTTCCCACAACTTCCCATTCCGCCGCGCGTGCAGGAAGTTGGCTTGCGTTACAAATTGGGCGACGAAGCGCGATGCGGGTTCTTGGTAAATCCGTTCCGGCGTATCGAGTTGTTCCAGGCGTCCGTCGCGCATGACGCCGATGGTATCGGAAATTGCCAGCGCTTCTTCGCGATCGTGAGTGACGAAAATCGCGGTAGTTCCCGTGGCTTTGAGGATTTTCCGGATTTCGTGGCGCAGGTACACCCGCACCTGCACGTCGAGATTGCTCAGGGGTTCGTCGAGGAGGACGAGGAGGGGACGCGGCGCCAGCGCTCGAGCCAGGGCAACGCGCTGTCGCTGACCGCCGGACAGTTCGTGGGGATAGCGGTTTTGGAAGCCGTCGAGTTCGACTAGGGCGATCGCATCTCGCACCCGTTCTTTGGCAACGGCGGGCTGTTTTTTGCGCAGATCTTGCAAGCCAAAGGCAATATTTTCGGTGACGGTGAGGTGGGGAAACAGGGCAAATTCTTGAAACACCATCCCCACCCGCCGCCGCTCGGGGGGAACCCAGGCACTGGAACCGGCGACGGGTCGTCCGGCGATGGCGATGGTTCCCTCATCCGGGCGATCGAACCCGGCAATCAGCCGCAAGAGCGTCGTTTTGCCGCAACCCGACGGACCCAACAATGCCAGTAACTTCCCTTCGCCCACACTCAAGGTCACTTCATCGAGTGCCGAGGTGTGGGTTTGGGAGAATCGCTTGCAAACTTTTTCGACTTGGACGATGTTTTGGGTCATTTCAGGAGTTCGGGAGTATGCCGCAACTGGAATGGCTAATGCGAGATCGCGAATCCATCCGATCGCCGATCGGATGGATTGCCTTTTGAATTTTACACGGTGTCTTTGGACATTATGTCGCTAACTCGTAAATACTTTCAATTAGAAATTTAAAAGTCGATGGGTCTGCAAGCGGACAACCCAGATCTACAATAACGTCAGTTTTGGTTAAGCAATCGCCGGTAATACCCGCTCTAGGCGAAGAGAAGGCTTTTTGGGCTGGTGGCAATAGGCAATCAGTCCAGCCAAC
>DVED01000029.1 GCA_015295945.1 Oscillatoriales cyanobacterium M59_W2019_021
TATCGAGAATAGTCAACGAAATTTCAAGGGTTTCAGCCGTTGGGTTACGGGCCAGAATCAATTTTTCGAGGTTCCCTTAATTTTTCGTTGACACTTGACGAGCAATGGGATCGATTGTGAAAAGCATTCCCTTGTAAGTGTAAGGGCAGGGGGGGTTAGGTCTGAGTCTTTTCCGGAGATGTCTAATGGGTAATTGGAGAGAAATGTTAACAACTAACAACTAACCACTAACAACTAACCACTAGCCCAAAAATTACTGATACGCCGTACCGTCTGGCATCATCGCTCCGGTTAATATGGCATCTTTCAGCGTGACGTGGCTGATATTGGCGCTCATCAATACAGCATCGGTGAGGATTGCGCCTGTCAGATTCGACCAACTCAAATTGGTGCGATACAAACTCGCGCCTGTTAAATTTATCCCGCGCAGGGTCGTCCAACTCACGTTGGCGGCTCGCAATTGCGCTTTGACTGCCGTCGCGTCGGCGAGGTTCGATCCGGTCAGTTTCGCCTTACTCAGATCGGCGCGATTGAGGTTAGCACCTACCAAATTCGTGCTATGTAAAATGGCTTTCACTAAGTTGGCTTCTTCTAAATTAGCTTCGTTTAACGTGGTGATCGTCAGATTTGCCCCTTCTAAAATCGCCCCTTTTAAAGAAGCTCGAGTTAAATTCGATCGAATGAGATTGGCATCGGTTAAATTCGCCACATCCAAATTGGCTTGAGTCAAATCGACTTCGTGGAGAGAGGTTTCACTTAAATTTGCCTGTTTGAAGCATGCTTTTTGCAATTGAGCCGCACGCAAATTTGCATCTCGCAAATCGGTATCCGAGAGATTGGCTTGACGCAAATGAGCGGAAATAAAATTGGTTTCTCGCAGGTTTGCGCCTATGAAGATCGCTCCTTGCAAATTAGCTTCGCGGAAATTAACCCCTTGCAAATTGGCATTTTGCAGATTGCAATTGATGAGGTTGGCACGCCGAAAATCGATATCTCTGAGATCGCAGTCCTGCAAGTTCGCGCCATTGAGATTCACTTCTCGAAAATTGCGTTTTCCTTGGGCGTACCGACTTAATAATTCATCCCCATTCATGGATTTCTGTGTCTCTCCTTCGTACTAAGTGTCGAGTCCTCAATCGTGAGACCGGGCGTTCGATCTCCGATTTGCAACTCGTCAAAACGGCAATCCTGACTGAATAATGCGGGCGTGTGGGACTCGGGATCGACCGTCCCAAGAGACCATCAACAGCGGATTGCCAGAGCCGATTCGCAACGCGACATGAAACGCGCAGCAACTCCTGTGGAGTATCGCCGACTGCTGCCAGGAGCGCCGATCTCCGATCTGTCTTAAATACGAGTGTACAAGCCGATTGAGGTGAAGTCTGTGACTTGCCCCCAAGAGAACCCATCCATCTCAAAAATCTCTCCGACCGATTGCCACAAATGGTCGGATGTTCTGACAAAATCAATAGAGTGGTTCTTCGTCCGAGTTCTCCGTCGAACATTCTTCGATGGAGAACTCGGACGCGCAGAGCCCCCAGAAATAGGGGAAAGAGAAACCGAGATCGCCCCCTTATTGCTATTCTCAGGGAGAACACCACCCATGCCGGAAAATTGGAGAAGCCGAGTCGTCACCCAAGGTAATGCCCGATCGCCCAATCGCGCCATGCTGCGAGCGGTAGGTTTTGGCGACGACGATTTCAGCAAACCGATCGTCGGAGTTGCCAACGGTTACAGCACCATTACCCCGTGTAACGTCGGGCTTAACGATCTGACCGATCGTGCCGAAGCCGGAATTCGCACTGGCGGTGGAATGCCCCAACGCTTCGGAACCATCACCATCAGCGACGGCATCTCCATGGGAACCGAAGGGATGAAGTATTCTCTGGTGTCGCGGGAAGTCATCGCCGACTCCATCGAAACCGTGTGTAACGGTCAAAGCATGGATGGAGTTCTCGCCATCGGCGGCTGCGATAAAAATATGCCCGGCGCAATGATTGCTATCGCTCGCATGAATATCCCCGCGATTTTTGTCTACGGTGGTACGATTAAGCCGGGACACCACAACGGCACCGATTTGACCGTGGTCAGCGCTTTTGAAGCCGTGGGACAGCACAGCGCCGGCAAAATCGACGATGCCGAACTCCTGGCGGTGGAACGCAACGCTTGTCCCGGTGCGGGTTCCTGCGGCGGGATGTACACGGCAAATACCATGTCCTCCGCCTTTGAAGCCATGGGCATGAGCTTGATGTATTCTTCCACCATGGCAGCCGAAGACGCCGAGAAAGCCGATAGCGCCGAAGAATCGGGCAAAGTGCTGCTCGAAGCCATTCGCCAGCAAATTTTACCCAAACAAATTCTCACCCGTAAAGCCTTTGAAAATGCGATCGCCGTCACCATGGCAGTCGGCGGCTCCACCAACTCGGTGCTACACTTGCTGGCGATCGCCCACTCCATCGGCGTCGAACTGACCATCGACGACTTTGAAACCATTCGCGGCAAAGTTCCGGTGCTGTGCGATCTCAAACCTAGCGGCAAATATGTGACCACCGAGTTTCACCAAGCTGGCGGCGTTCCCCAGGTGATGAAGATGCTGTTGGCGCACGGCTTAATTCACGGCGACGCTTTAACCATTACCGGAAAGACGATCGCCGAACAACTCGCCGACATCCCCGAAGAACCCCCCGCAAACCAACAGGTGATTCGTCCTTGGAACGATCCCATGTATGCCCAAGGACATTTAGCTATCCTCAAAGGCAACCTGGCAACCGAAGGGGCAGTCGCCAAAATCAGCGGCGTCAAAAATCCCAAAATTACCGGACCGGCACGGGTATTTGAATCGGAAGAAGATTCTCTCAAAGCGATTTTGGACGGGAAAATTCAACCCGGCGACGTATTGGTGATCCGCTACGAAGGACCCAAAGGCGGTCCGGGAATGCGGGAAATGCTTGCCCCCACTTCAGCGATTATCGGCGCGGGATTGGGCGATTCCGTGGGGTTGATTACCGACGGGCGCTTCTCCGGCGGCACCTACGGCATGGTGGTGGGTCACGTTGCCCCCGAAGCCGCTGTCGGGGGGACGATCGCCCTGGTACGAGAAGGCGATACCATTACCATCGACGCTCCGGCGCGATCGTTGCATTTGCACATTTCTGACGAAGAATTACAACAGCGTCGCGCCCAATGGCAACCCCGCCCCCCTCGCTACCCGTCGGGCGTCATGGCAAAATATGCCAAGTTGGTGTCCTCCAGTAGTTTGGGCGCCGTCACCGATCTGGGACTTTAACCCCGCGATCCGTGCAGAGGGAACCGGAGGCAGGGGAAGCTGTCTTGAGCAGGAGAAGCAGGGGGAGAAGAAAGCAACTAGCGACTAGCAACTAGCGACTAGCAATTACCAACCCCAAACCCCAAGCCACTAACAACTGTAACGAGGTTTGAATTACGTGGAACAAGTCAGACAACTGTTTATCGACGGCGGGCCGGCAATGTGGCCCCTGTTATTTCTTTCAATTCTGTCCATTGCCACTATTGTGGAGCGGATTTGGTTTTGGGTGCGGGTGCTGACCAAAGAACGGGAACTGGTCGATCGGATTTTAGAAACGGCTCGGTACGATTGGACGATGGCGCGACAAGTGGCGCAACAAGCCCAAAACCAGCCCATCGGTCGTTTCCTATCCGCCCCGTTGAAACTCGATCACCCCAATCCAGAAGTCTTTGAATTGGCGCTGGAGTCTACTGCTGACGAGGAATTAGCCAATATGCGGCGGGGCGACAAAATCCTCGAAGCTGTGATTGCCCTCGCACCCTTGCTGGGGTTGTTCGGAACGGTTTTAGGGTTGATTCAATCCCTCGGATCGATCGAATTTAGCGATTTGGGAACGGCTGCCACCGCCGGGGTCACGGTGGGTATCGGCAAAGCGCTGATCAGCACGGCAACGGGGTTAGTCGTAGCGATGATTAGCGTGGCGTTCTACCGTTTGTTTCAAGCCTTTTTATTCAACCAAGCCAAACTCTTTCGCAAGGCAGGCAGCGAGTTAGAGTTAATTTACCGTCAATTTTGGGCGGCTGGATTGCCCCAAGGAACCGGAACGCCACCCCCAGCCGTCAATCCGGAAGCAACGCCCAAACCCAAACGCCGGAAAAAATGGCGGGGAGATCTTGATCGCGAACCCCCCAAACCCGAACTGTCGATCGATCCGCCCGCAAACCTTGAAAACACGACGAGCCAGCCGGATTCTCCCGGCGAAGTTTCATCCCCAGCCCCGACGACCGATCCCTCCTCAGATTCGGAGAATCCCACTTAAAATAATCGTTAATTCCTTTCGCCGATCGCTTCGGCAACTCCAAAGGAGTCTCGCCCCGCACCCGACCCCTCCTATGAAAATCAACCTCGATTCCGTCACCGAAGACATTCAAATTCAAATCCTGCCGCTGATCGATGTCATCTTTTGCATCCTCACCTTTTTCATCCTCGGGGCAGTAGGATTGAGTCGCCAGCAAGCCATCAACCTGGATTTACCCCAAGCTAAAACCGGGGAAGCCCAAATGCGAGAAATGTTCATGGTGGTCGTCGATCCCATGGGACAAGTTTCGCTAGAAGTGCAACCCCAACAATGGCGACAGGTGACGCAACAAGAACTGACGGCGCAACTCAAGGGCTACAAGCAAATCAATCCCAACGGTCTGGTGACCCTCTACGCTCACCCCAACGCCAGTTATAGCCAAGTAGTGCAAGTGCTAGATGTCCTGCGGGAAATCGACTCTCGGGTGGCACTGGCAACCCTGCCGACGAACGAAACGAAACTTCCCAACAACAGTGGGGTCAATCCCTTGAATCCATTCCCCAGTCCGCTATCTCCCTCCCCCGGCAATCCCGGCACGACCCCCACTACTCCCGGATTGCTACCCGGTCTTTCGGACTCGCTCCCCTTGTCTGGTTCTCCCGGATCTCCCAGTGCCCCTACCGAGGAAGAACCCGCTGGGAACATTCCCGGGACTTCTGACGAGATCGATGGGATTCCAGAGCAAAGCGATACGCCCTCAGACGCGCAATCGGAAACCTCGGATACTCCAACGTCCAAAATAACAATCCCTGACACTCCATCCTCAGAATCGGGAAACGCCGAACAAACTCGTGAAACCGTAACCGAGTAGTATAGCAGTCAATCAAGCCATGAGTGATTCAAGAGTTAACCTTCACAATTAAATACGGCGCTACCTGTAGAGTTTTGAAAGCAATTTTTTTCCGTTCTGTAGTCTACCTACCTATAGAGCACCCTCCTAATTGTAAAGAAGATCGAGGTAGAGCATCGTCTTTTTCAAAAGGAGATCATATAACTTGAAGTTATTTTTGAATTAGGATTAACTACGAAAATGAATGAATCTCAATTAGAGCATTTAGAAAAAATTCGCCAGCAATATGATTGGTTGCCTTATCCTTATATACCGATCGATCGATCGGCTCGCAACGATTGTATAGGACTATACTTTCACAATTTGGTAACATCTTACTATATCAGAAACCAAAAAGTTATCGAAACAGAAGGAAAACTGATTTTAGATGCAGGCTGCGGCAGCGGTTACAAAACTCTCGTTTTAGCTGAAGCTAATCCTGGAGCCAAGGTGGTCGGTATCGATCTCTCTGAAAAATCGCTACAAGTTGCAAAAGAGCGCTTAGAATACCACCATATCAAAAATTTTGAATTTCATCAAATTGCGCTGGACGAAGTTCCCAACTTAGGTCTTGAGTTTGACTATATCAACTGCGATGAAGTTATCTATATGCTTCCCGATTCTCTGGCAGGATTGAAAGCTCTCAAAGCCGTTCTCAAGCCTGATGGAATTCTTCGTGCTAATCTCCATAGCTCGCTACAAAGAGCAAATTTTTATCGTGCTCGGGAATTTGCTACCTTATTAGGTTTGATGGATAGAAATCCAGAAGACTTGGAGATTGAATTACTCAAAGAAGTTATGAATTCGCTGAAAAACTCAGTTGATTTGAAGCAAAAAACCTGGACATCTCAAATTCAAAAAGATCCGAAAGGCGCGTTAATGAATCACTTTATTCAAGGGGATAAAGGGAGTACAATTCCAGAAATGTTCGATCTACTCGATCAGGCAGAATTAGAATTTATTAGTATGTTAAATTGGCGACAGTGGGATTTGATGGATCTGTTTCAAAACCCAGACGACTTACCTGCCTTTTTAGCAATGAGCCTTCCCGGTCTTTCTCTGGAAGAAAAACATCGTTTCTTTGAACTCCTTCATCCCGTTCACCGTCTCTTTGACTTCTGGTGCGGTCATCCCAATACTGCTCATTTTTCAATTCCCGTAGCCGAATGGAGTTTGGAAGATTGGAAAACAGCAACAGCGTACCTACACCCTCAATTGAAAGTTCCAGAAACCCAAGAAAAGATGCTTGAAGCGATGACTAAGTTTCAAGCATTTCTTATCAGCAAGTATCTGCTGATACCCGGTTTATCTGAAGTTTGGATTGATAGTGCTTTGCTTAACTGTATTGTACCACTGTGGGACGCGCCGCAGTCGGTGCTCTCTTTGGCACAGCGCTGGCATCAATTACGCCCCGTCGATCCAGTAAACCTCCAACCCCTACAATTTGAGGAGGCTTTGGAAACCGTGACGCAAATGCTAACGACGATGGCTGACTTTGGTTATGTCTTGGTGGAGTGCGATCGCAGTGTACCCGATCGTTAGGTTTCTGTAGCACCCGAACTCCCGGATCGATCGAACTTTACCATTTCTTTACCGATCGATCGCCATCAAAAACGCGGCAACGCCTTACCCTCTATAGAAACTCAGAGCCAACTGGCAATCGCGCGGGTTTGACAAATTTTTGCATAAATCTGCGTCAGATCGTAAATTTGCTAGGTATAGTTAGGAGTGTCATCCTTCTAGATGGGATGTTCGCTCTTCGGGTTGCTTTGGGGCAAATGCCTCTACGACTGATTCGACGTCTCTAATCGAAGAGTGCCAATGGACTCTGCCAACTCCCTCAGTCGGGTTAATTGTGTCAGATCGCTTGGCATTGACCATTGAGAGCGCTACCAACGATCGATCGATTCGATCCAAATGACGGGTTCGATCTCGATCGCTTCAGATCGAAAATACGTTTGAGTTTAATATGGGATTCGAGTGGTTCTTGAGAGACTTGCCTCATTCACGGACAGCAGGCACAATGCTTTGGCGAAGCTGGCTGCTTTCTCTATTTTCGTTTTTATCGTTCAACCCTTAATTTCTGTAAACGCATATGAAGACCTCTATCTTATCTCACAACTCTCAGGATTCCGCGATTAACGCTTTGCCCACAATCTCGATCGTCATTCCGATTTTCAATGAAATTGAAAGTTTGCCTAAATTAGTCGATAAGATCGTCACCAGTTTGAAGGATTGTTCTTTTGACTACGAAATGGTTTTGGTCGATGATGGCTCTTCCGATGGAACGACCGAACTGCTCAAGCAAATGGCAAAAGATCGTTCTAACCTCAAAGCGGTAATTCTGCGCCGAAACTACGGTCAAACTCCGGCAATGGCGGCGGGGTTCAATTATGCTACCGGCGAAATTATCGTGACGATGGATGGGGATTTACAAAACGATCCAGCGGATATTCCCAGAGTTCTCGAGAAACTCCAAGAAGGCTACGACGTTGTCAGCGGTTGGCGCAAAAATCGGCAAGACGATAAGCTGACGCGATTGCTACCTTCTCGCATTGCCAACTGGGTAATTGGTAAAGTCACCGGGGTAAAATTACACGATTACGGTTGCTCCCTGAAAGCCTATCGAGCGGAAATCGTGCGGGATATGAACTTGTATGGCGAGTTACACCGATTTTTACCCGCGTTAGCTTTTATTGAAGGGGCGAGAATTATTGAGATGCCCGTGTTGCATCACGCTCGTCAGTTCGGAAAAAGCAAGTACGGATTGGGACGGACTTTTCGGGTGATTATGGATTTGCTGACCGTCTTCTTTATGAAGAAATTTTTGACTCGTCCCATGCACGTTTTTGGCTATTTAGGAATTGTTAGCGTCTTTTTTGGATTTATTTTAGGAGTCTATTTGACTGTCCTGAAAGTGTTTTTCAACGAACAACTCGCCGATCGCCCGTTGCTGATTTTAACGGTTCTCATGTTACTGACGGGAATTCAGTTATTCTGCATCGGCGTTCTCGGAGAATTGCTAATGCGGACGTATCACGAATCGCAAAACAAACCCATTTACCGGGTGCGGGAAATTGTCAAGCAAACGGTAGGGAATGGGTAATTGGCAACAACTTATTACTTATTACTTACTATTTATAACTTACAGATCGGGCGCGTTGACATATTTAAATAAATCGAGAATTTCGGGATCGGGGAATTCTTGAAGGACGCGCCAGAGAACGAGGTAGCTGCCATCGCTGCGGCGGGCGATCGGGCGGAAGGCGACGAGTAAATCGCTGCTGGGGGTTTCGAGGAGGAGGGCGAGAATTCGACGCTCTGGCGGGGTGAGGGGACGTCCGGTGACGATGAGTTCGGGCAAATCGAATTGAATCGATCGTGCCAGATAGGTGCGGTTTAATTGGGCGGGTAATTGAACGGCAACCCGATCGGACAGATCGAATTCATCGAGTTTGTTAGCGATGAAACGCTGGCGATCTTCCTGAATTGCCGCGAATTCTTGAGGCGGTTGGTAATTGAGAAATAGGTCGAGTAAATCGGGAGGCAGTGCGGGAACGTTCGTTAAGGCAGGATCGAGGTCTTCGATCGCCACATCTCCCAAGTCAGTCATAAAACCGTAGTTGATACCGGGGAAAACTAGTTGGAAATTCCCATTACTGACTTGCAGTGCCAACCGATCGACAAATTTGCCTTCCGTTTCGGGATCGACGAGGGGGGTAAACGGAACGCGGACGGGGAGCGGGGGAGCAATGCCCGTCGGATTGGCATAGGGATTGTAGACGATCGAGGGGAGAATGCGGACGATTCCCGTCTGCGGTCGATCGAGAAAGTCCGCGTAGGGTTGTGCTTCTTCGGGATAGATCTCGACGAGTTCGTCTTCGGGTAGGGTCACGGCAAAGTCGGGGGGGAAGACCTCAAGAGAGCGCGTTAGCAAGTCTTTAGCCGACTCCAGAGGGGTGGCAAATTCGTTAAGGGGAACCGGATCGATCGGACGGACGGGAGGCAAGGGAAGGGCGGAAAATGGCGGTTTGAGCGGGAAACCCAGGGCTGGAGGTTCCAGTTGTTCCGATGGTGGGACGAAGATCGGTCGATCGGTAAGGGCAATTTGTCGATCGAGCGAGTCCAAAACGGGAACGAGGCGATCGTGGGAGAGAGAGAGGGTACAGTAGACCCACAGTTCGTCCGGATCGAATCCCGTCGCGATCGCCGCCGGATTTTCTAGGGGAGAGAGGGTAGGCGCGCACGCCAGATTGGGATGGGGGCTGCGAAGTTCGAGAAACTGGCGAGTGGCGTTGAGACGATCGGCGAGGCGATCGCGCCAACCCAAGAGTTTGAGGGGATCTCGGGCGGCGATCGATTGCTCGATCCCTGCGATCGCCACCAGCAGATCGGTACTCAACGTCTGCGCTTGCGTCCAAAAGATCTCGGATGCCGTCACCTCCGCCGCTGGCGAGAGTTCTACCCCTCGGGCGTACGACATCGGCAACCCGATCGAACCCAACAAACTGGCAAGACCCAAGTAACGGCAGAACAGAGAGGAGCGACGCATTCGTGAATTCGGGTAGTGGGGTGGAAGATTTTATAAAGTTATCTAGTATCGTAGATCGGTTGTGGTAGATCTAACAGTATCTCGAACCTCTGAGAACGATCTCGAGTTAACGATCGGATCGATTGAGATCGCCGCCCAAAACCCATAAAAATCGGTGTAGGAGTAACGCTCGATCGTGCGACTTGCGTAGGGCACGCCACCCTAGGGAGAGATCCCGACAAAGTCATTCAAAAAATCACGCTGATCGCTCAACGTCGGTTCGTTGAAACTGGGTTATTAGACACTCGTTAACCTTCACAATTAAATATGGCGCTATCTGTAGATCTTTGAAAGCTCTTTTTTCCCGTTCTGGACTCTACCTATAGCGTAACCCCCTAATTGTGAAGAAAATCTGCGGGCTTCTTCGCAATTGACAGATTCATCGATTGCCGATGTTCGGGAGGGGTCATGAGGCAATTCCTCGAAAAACTCAGAGCCCGGTGAATTGGATCGTGCGAGACTGATAGTGCCACTCGTTCTTGGATCGTTTCTCATCAATAGAACTTACGCAACGCCTCTCTATGTAGGGTGTGAAGCGCGGAGCGTAACCCACCCTCACCCCCATGAGTCGCGTGGCTGCGTAAGTCCCGATCGATATCGGGTTCGACGAAGTAGCGACAGAAGCTCGATTGCCGGGATGGTGCGATCGGATCGGACTCGAACCCAGTCTCAGGTTAGCCCGGATGCTCGGTCTGATACCCAGTCCGTCTTAACTCCAACGATCGAAAGCTGCTTTTTTTGAAGGAATTTTTCGATTTGTCAGTATCTATTTCTCGATGTTAACTTGGAGTAAAGGTTCGCGCTTTTTCAGTCTCAGGGTGTATCCAAATATTTGCGAGATCTTTATATCTGACTGGTGGTAGCCGGTCTATCATAAAAACATATGAAACACCGCTGGTAAGCCAGCAGAGTTTCAGGGAGGGGAACATGCACGATTTTTCAAACCAACGCCAACGACCGCCATTTCAAATCGCTGCGGCTTGCGCGGCAATGACAAGTCTTTTCTTGTCAGTTGCGCCCGCTTCAGCAGTGACTTTCTCAACTCCAGACGGAGTGTCCGGAACCCCGAGAACTCAAACGAGTGGAGGGGCTAGCCGGAGTAGCGGACAATGTTCGTCCCCAGCCCAAACGGCAACGGCGGGAGCGATGGCGTTATTGCCACCGACGACAGAAGCGCTAACGGTTTCAGAGCGTCCGACCTTTTTTGTCTACGTTCCACCCACAACTGCCGAGGAGGCTTCTTTCAGCCTTCAAGACGATCGCGGCGAACTCGCCTATCAAACGAAAGTCGCCCTGCCCAAAAACGGGGGAACCATTAGTATCTCGCTACCGGAAACCGCCTCTACCCTCCAAGTCGGTAAGACCTATAAGTGGTTTTTTGAAATCCACTGCATGGCTCAATTCGATCCCGATAATCCGATTGTCGAAGGTTCCGTGAGTCGAACATCGATCGATCCCGCACTCGAAGGTCGATTAGCCAGCAGCCAAACGGCTTTGGATCGAGCGCAGTTATACGGCGAAGCCGGAATTTGGTACGATACCATCGGAACTCTGGCACAAGCCCGTCAAGCTCAACCTCAAGATCGATCTCTCGCCCAAAATTGGTACGAGTTGCTAGAATCTGTTGGGTTGGATGAAGTTGCCGATCGACCTCTGGTTGAAGGATTCAGCGTTGCCGTGCGAGGAAAATAAATCCCGTTTCCCTCGGGGTTAGAAACGTAACCAATTTCTCGAACTCAAGATCCTCACAGGAGCCGTCTGATGACAGACGGCTTTGAATTTTACGGGGATTGAACGACGCCACCTTAGAGGCGGTCGATCGAGGGCTTAAAGCTGTAATCGTTTTCTAGACAAAGCTACCCATTACTACCGTTTTGTCCAGGTTCTCTCGCAAGTTTTTCGATAACGTCACTTAGGCTTGTCGCTCCTAATCGCTTCTTTTGGATCTCTAGCCACGCTATGGCAGTATCCGTCAAAGTCAGTGCGCGCTTGCTTTTTGTCTCTCCGTACATACTTTTTCTGCCAGACATCTTTATAATCCTATTTAATACGTACATACTACATATAGTATCGCGAGAGAGGTCGAAACGATGCTTTTATCCTTCAAAACGAGGTTAGAACCGAACAACAAACAGCGCACCGCTTTTCGCAAGGCTGCGGGAACATCCCGTCACGCTTACAACTGGGGAAACGCTCTCATCCGAGAAATTCTCAAATTGCAAAAAGAGCAGGGCGAAAAAACAAAAGTTCCCTCAGCAATCGACCTTCACAAACGCTTGGTGGCAGAGGTGAAGCCAGAGAATCCTTGGTACTACCAGACGAATAAGAACGTCCCCCAGAAGGCTCTAGCCGATTTGAGGACAGCTTGGAAGCGTTACTTCTCCAAGACTTCCGCTCGACCAAGGTTCAAGAAAAAAGGCGTAGGCGACTCGTTTTACCTTGAGTCCGGGACGAAAGCAAAACCCAAGATTAAGAACGATGGACGGCGTATCAAACTGCCTTCAATCGGTTGGGTAAGACTTTCCGAACCTTTGCCAGTGACCGCCGTGCATAACTGCGTCATCAGCCGCACCGCTGATGAGTGGTTCATTGCCATCAAGTACGAAGTGCAACTTCCTGAAGTCGATGCAGACAGACCGATTGTGGGTGTTGACGTGGGTATCAAAGCTCTGGCGGTTCTCAGTTCCGGTGAAGTGTTCGAGAATCCCAAAGCATATCGCCGTCTTCTCAAACAGATGAAGCGATTGCAGCGGTCGGTTTCTCGTAAAGAGAAAGGTTCGAGCAATCGAGAATCAGCGGTTCGCAAGCTTGCTAAACTAACGTCAGTTTTGGTTAAGCAATCGCCGGTAATACCCGCTCTAGGCGAAGAGAAGGCTTTTTGGGCTGGTGGCAATAGGCAATCAGTCCAGCCAACA
>DVED01000056.1 GCA_015295945.1 Oscillatoriales cyanobacterium M59_W2019_021
CAAGACAGCTCCCCGGCTTCCCCTGCCTCCCCTGCCCCATTTCACCCAGAATCTAAAAAACATACCCTTGTAAGCTCCCCCTGCTCCCCCCCTTGCTTCCCCTACTCATCTCCAGAGGTTGCTTCGCTCTATTCAGATCTTTCTGTAAAGATTTGTATCAACCTGCAAAATCTTCTCCCTCACTGGTGAATGGACAGTAGCAGCATCCAGAACTGGAAAGTTTCACCGGATGCCCAGCCGATCGACTGCCCGATGTTGAAAGACTCGCGGTGCAATTCAGCTTTGCCCAATTCCCCAGATTCACAACAGGAGAAAAATCGTGAAAAGACTCTACCAACTTTTAGCAACTTTGACAATTGCCACCGTTTCTCTTGGGGTTGCTTTCCCCGCATTCGCTCAACCCGGAAAACTAGAAGCCAACGATTGCAACGCGCAAATTAACGTGCGATCGCAACCCACGGTCAACTCAACGGCTCATTCTTACGGTCTCCCCGGCGATTGGGTAGAAGTTCTCGACAGTACCAAAAGCGACGATGGCTATTTTTGGTTCTACGTCCGCTTTGAAAGCTCGCAGGTTGAAGGGTGGATTCGCGGCGACTTTATTAATTTGTTAGAGTATTCGACACAAAATCCCTAGAAAACGCCGTTGGTTGCAGCGATAAAACTCCTCGACGATTTGCCACGAATGGGGTTGGCGATCCACTGGCGGATGAGAATTGGGAGCAGAATTCGTTAACATCAACGCCAACCCTGATGCTTTGAGAGCGAGTGACAATCGATCGCCTTTTTTTCACACAAATCGGCGAAGACTTTCCATGACCGAGTTAACTTGATTTTTCCGATCGGTCGAGACTCTAAAATGCAAACGTCGTCCGGACGACGCCCACCACGCTGGTATCGTTGTTGCTATCTCCTTCGGGATTAAACAGAACGAACGCACCGGGAGTGACGCTGATATTATCCGAAACCTGGAATCGATAGTAAGCTTCGAGGTGGTAGGGGGTCGATCGATCGACCAAACCCGCCGATCGATCGGCATCTCCGTCGGTATCGGTAATATAGAGCGGTTGCCCGAAAATCAATCCGGCACTGTCGCCCGCTCCCATCAAATCGCGGAAATGGAGACCTGCCATCCAACTCGTTAGTGTAGACGAAGCATCGACGCGACCGGACGAGTCATCAACGAAAAAGGCAGCACCGTAGGTACTGAATGCCACCTTGGGCGTCAACCGCCAAGTCAGCGTCCCCCCGATGGAATCGACGCTCACCGGAACCCCCAACGGCAAACCCGCCAGCACGTTCGCCGACGCCTGCGACAACCCCGTCCCCAAAATGTTGATTTCGTGATAGCTGTGGGCGTAATTCAAGCCGATATCGAGGGTCTCGAAGGGTTTGAGGGTGAGTTGGGTGGAGGCGACATAACTACCGCTAAACAAACCCGCCCCCAACGGATTCACCGAAACCCCCGGCAATACGTCGTCACCGGCTGCCGGGAGGTTGGCGTTGACGCTACCGTACAGCGCCCGCCAGTCGATCTTGTCCGATACATTGACAATGAATCCGGCTGCCGATGCCAAACCCGTCCCGGAAGTGCCGCCGGAAACCCGCACGACGGGATTGTAGGCGGCGAATCGGGATAGGGCTTCGCTGCCGTCGTCGGCGAAGGGGGTGATAGCGGGAAACGCATCGGAGACTTCCACGGCAGGGGCGACGAACAAAGTCAAGGTGTCGTTGACGGGACTCAGGTAGAGCAGTTTGTACAGTTCGATGTCGTTGCTCCCCGTGGTGCGCGTCAGATCTTTGGGATCGAATCCGGCAAATTGCGGCTCGAAGCTCAACCGCGCCATGCCGCTATTGAGTGCCGATCCCGGAAACAGCGTGCCTTGGATGCTGCCTTCTCCGGTGAGGGGACTGCCGCCGAAGTTGTAGGCTTGCAACCCGGTGAGGAGGAGGTCTTTTCCGGTGAAACTGGTTGACAAATTCAACCGCACTCGATCGGTGAAAATGGTTTGCGTGTCGTCGCCGTCGGGAGAGCCGCCAAACCCTTGAGCCAGGGAGAAAATCACTTGACCGCTCAGTTTGGTGGTGGTGGAAAACTGGTTGGCTTCCAATTCGGCGGTGCGGGCTTCGAGGGCATCGACTCGACCTCGCAAGGTTGCCAATTCGGCGGCAAATTCTTCTTGCAAGCGACGGATGGTCGCTAGGGATTCGGGATCGATGCCTTCATCTGCGCCCACTAAAGCCAGTACTTGGTCTAAGCAGGCGTTCAACCCGGCGGCAAATTCGTAGCGAGTGAGGGCGCGGTTGCCGCGATAGGTGCCGTCGGGATACCCGGCAATGCAGCCGTAGCGTTCGACGAGGGATTGCAGGGCTTGGAATGCCCAGTCGGTGGGTTGAACGTCGCTGAGTTGGGAGACGGATGTGACTTGAGCGATCGCCCCTTCAAGCCCGCCATCGGACAATTGAGGGGCGAGAAATTGAGTGTGGGACTTGGCTGTTGGGGTCAAACTTTCGCTAGCTCTGGCAACAGCGGTAGTGGTAACGAACGTACTGAATGAAGCCAGACTGCAAAGTGAATAGATCGCACCTCGATCGATCGTCTGTTTTAGGCAAAAACTATATTTCATACACGCATTACCGAAATTTATCCGCTACTGCTTTTCTATACTTAATAACAGTTTAGACCGAGATGAGCGGTAAAAAACGCCAATGCCAATACAATTTCGAGTTGATGAGAAAGCGTCGATGGCTTGGGGTTCGCATCGACTTCCCCATACTTTTTATATTTATGAATATCAATCTAAACTATGTAAATTTTCCTATAGTCATTCTCCCTGAGTTGTCAATGATTTCGATCGATTGAGTCGGTGAAATCCCCCCTACTGGCAGTCGGGTAGACACCAGAGAATGAAATAGGATGGCGATCGGTTGTTATACATTTAAATTGTGACTGGGGGGGGACGCCTAGAAACGGTGACGCGGTGTGTCGGTGAGAGATTGACCGTTTTGAGACAGAGCGATCAATACCCAATTTGAATGTGTTTTATCTTATACAGACTTTTTTGGGGAGATGTGGGTTCGGTATATCTGGGAAAGAGCGACGGCTATACCGAACGAAAATCGGCGAAGAATATTCTTCGCCGATTCGATCGCTCAATCTTTCTTTACAAGAATACTGAGATAGAGAGAGTGGGGCTTAGTAGTGTTGAGAAACCCCGCCGCTGCGGAAAGACCCTTTACTGTTGCCAAAATCCCGACGACCGCGATCGCGACTATCTGTACCCTGACGGGGTTTGGCTTTGTTCACTCGTAATTCGCGAGTCATCCATTCCGCGCCATCGAGAGCGTCAATCGCCTTCTGCTCGTCGCCTTCATTTTCCATTTCCACAAATCCAAACCCGCGAGACCGACCAGTTTCGCGATCAGAGGGAATATGGACGTTAGCGACAGTGCCGTATTCCGTAAAAATTTCCTTTAATTCTTCTTGTCCCACTTTATAGGGAAGATTACCAACATAGATTGACATGGAGCACTCCAGAATCTGAAAGAACGTATTGACATGGATTCGCGGAGATGCTGAGCCATTTATGAGAAAACCAGTCTGCCGTCGAATTGAGTCTTCTTTACTTTAGCACATCCTCGCAATGGCGATCAAGGCGTCTTAATGTTATCTTTAGGAAGCCAACCGCTCGACCTATAACCCCACCCTTCTAAGAACCGTTCCCATCGCCAATCTGGGGTTGTCTCAGAACCTAGAAAGACGGTTCCCACTGAAGTTATCATTGTCATTGATCGATTTTAGGGGCTGTTGGGTGGGGTGCGGCGACTCGTACAGCCAAAACTCCGGTAACTTTCCTCTTTTGAAATTCCCGATCCGAACTCTTTTTTGACTTTTCTAACTGGGGAGCTTTATGGAAACGCTAGAAAAATTATCGTCTCTAGAGAGTTTAGAGCAGCGCTTGCAACAGTGCTTGTCCGATCGGTTTTCCCCCGATAACGCTCTGGGGGTTGAATGTCTTCTTGAGGACGAAAAACTAAAGGTGTGGGTGCAACACGATCCCGCGACTTTTCTCGAGGAACAAAGTGCGTTTGCTGCCCTACAAGCGGTGCTCGAGGGGATGACTCCGCCGCCGAGTTCTCAGGTGCGGTTGTATCTCAAACGGGAGGGGCAAAAGCAGCCCTATGCCGTGCGCGCGTTCAAAATTACAGACAACATTTCGGAAACGAAGACGCCGCCGCCTCCCTTGCCCAAACCCCCTGTTACTCAGTCTTCTGGAGATCTCCCCCTAAAGGGAAAAACTCGCCCGAACCCGCGATCGACGGCAAAAAGCCATTCCCCGGAGATTCCCGAATTTTTGGAAAAACGGCGACAGTCCGATCTCCCCGAAACGGGAAACGATCGCCCGACGTTTCCCACCACGTGGGAGGAGTGGCGGCAGTGGTTACCTTTGGGGGTGGCGGCTGCCGTTGCCGGTTCCCTACTGGTGTTGGGTTTGGGGTATGCGGTCACTCGTCCCTGCGTTATCGGCGGTTGCAAAGCGATCGCCCGATCGCAAGAACTCAGCCAGAATGCCATTCAAACCCTGGACGCCCAACGATCGACTGAAGCACTGTTGGCAGCCCGACAGCAATTGAACCAAGCGGAAGATCTGGTGCGGGATATTCCCCTGTGGTCGGTGCATTACGGCACGGCGCGGGATTTGGTGGCGATGTACCGCAATCAATCCCAAGCTCTCGACCAAACGGCGGCAGCCTTGTCTCACGCCGCCTTAGCGGGGCAAAAAAGCCAAAATCCGCCCCATCCTCCCCAGGTGTGGCGGGAGGTTGCCGGACTCTGGGAAAAAGCGATCGCCGAATTGGGTCTGATTCCCGAAAGCAGTCCGACTTACGGCTTCGCCCAGCATAAAATCTCAGAATACCAAGCCAATTTAGAGGCGATCGAGCAGCGCCTTGCTTTGGAAGAAAAGGCACAAGCGCAGTTACAAACGGCAAAGTCGGCAGCGGAAGCAGCACAGGTGAGTCAGAATTTAGCGCGGGATGTGGACGCTTGGCAACTCGCCCACGCCAGTTGGAAAACCACCCTATACGCTCTGCGTCGGGTTCCCAAAGGTACGCAAGCGGCTGAAGACGCCCAGCAGTTATTTAAGTCTTACGAACCTCACATCGTGGCGGCTCGCGATCGCTACGCGCAAGAGCAAATCGCGGCTAACTTTTATAACCAAGCCCTGAGTTTTGGCGATCGAGCAAAAACCGCTCAAAATGACAGCGAGTGGACGACGGCGATTACTCTGTGGCAGCAAGGACTCGCCCATGCCCGACAAGTGCCGCCGCAAACCTCTTCCTACGAAGATGCTCAAATCTTAATTTCGTCCTATACCAAGTCCCTAGATGAAGCGGTACGCAGTCAACGGCGACAAGGGTTGATGGAACGGGCGAATTTAGAATTAAGCACGATTTGCACCGGAACTACACCTATTTGCGAATATACGGTAACGCCCAAAGGGATTAAGGTACAAATCCTCCCCAGTTATATCGATTACATTCGCGATCTCGCCCAAACCTCCACTCAAAGCAACGACAAACAAACCCAAACCGCGATTGACGCGCATAAACAATCACTGATTAATAGTTTTAAAGCGGTGAGTAATAACGCCCAACTGCCGATCGAGTTATATCAAAAATCCGACGGCAGCAAAATCGGGGCGTACGAACCGAAAGAGATGGGGAATGGTAATGGGTAATTGGTAATTGGGGATGGTGCGTTTCGTTCCGGAGGCACACCCTACAAGATTATTTTTTCCACTCGGCAATATTCCAAGTCGTGCGATCCCATGGGGTAAGATTTAATCCGGTTAATTGGTTGCTGGCGGCGACGACATCGGCACGATGAACGATCGGAATTACGGCAACATCGTTAATTAACAAATCGTTCATTTGCACGAACAATTGAGTGCGTTTTTGGGGATCGAGTTCTTTCGCTGCTTGCTCCCACAATTTATCGTATTCGGGATTGCAATACCGGGCGTAGTTTTGTCCCGACCAGTTATTTTCGGGCGTCGCTCGTTCTTTACAGGTATAAATTTTCATGTAAATTTGCGGGTCGGGGCTGACATTTCCCGTGGTAAACATTTGCAGGTCGGCATAGAAACGGGCGACGGTATCGGTATTGCCGGGTTCGCCGGAAAACATGATACTGGGATCGATACTTTTCAGTTCGACACCGATGCCGATTTGCTTGAATGCTTGACCGATCAGCTCTTGCGTTTTTTGGCGAGTGGGGTTGACGGAAGATTGGAATAAAACATTCATTTCTACGCCATTTTTATCTCGAATTCCGTTATTGTTAGTATCTTTCCATCCGGCTTCGTCTAAGAGTTGTTTTGCCTTCTCGATATTGAATTCATAGCTCGTATTGGGAGAATTATACGATTCGGGAGAAAGTAAGAAGTTGGGGGTAGGTTTTCCGGTTTTTCCATAAAGTTGAGTTGCGATACTTTCACGATCGATCGCTAAGTTCAAGGCTTGCCGAACTTTGAGATCCGTTAAAAAGGGATGGGGAAACTCCAACACTGATCGATCGCCTTTGGCATTAGCTTTATTCGGGTCGGTTTGGTTTAATAAAATGCGTTCCGACAGCGGACCAAAACTGGCAATCACTTTGCCTTTTGCACCTGCTTCTAATTGTTCCAAAATTTGGGGTTCGACTTGCAAGTTTTCCGCATAATCGGCTTCCCCAGTTTGTAACACTGCCCTCGCTGCCGAAGTGGCATCGCCGCCGCCTTTGAGTTCCACCCGTTTGAAGCCGAGTTTGTCGGCTTCTCGATAGTTGGGATTGGCTTCGTAAACCACCACATCCCCCGGTTTAAATTCGACAACTCGATAGGGTCCCGTTCCCACAGCTTGCAAATTTGCCGGGGCTTCTCGCGAATTTTCCCCTTTATAATCGGCAAACATATGTTTGGGTAAAATCATCCCTTCTGCCCCGACAAAGGGCAGCGACCACGAGGGATTTGCTTCTTTAAACGTGACTTTTACGGTATTATTATCAACCGCTTCAACGCGATCGATCGCTTCGTAAACACCTGCATTCACTGACGCGACTTTAGGATCGATCGCAAATTCATAAGTAAAAACCACATCTTCAGCGGTAAAGGGTTGACCGTCCGACCATTTAATTCCGGGTTTCAATTTCCACGTTACCGACTTGCCATCGGCTGCCAATCCGCCATTTTCTTGGCTGGGAATTTCTGCTGCTAAAACGGGAACTAATTTTCCTTCTTTATCGAAACTCGCCAGGGGTTCTAGGGTAATTCTGCTGGCTTCGGAATCTTTAAATCCTGTTGAAAGATGGGGGTTGAGAATGGTGGGGGCTTGCCAATACAGTAATTTTAAGACATCGGAATTGCTAGGGGCGATGGCTGTGGGACTTTGGGGATTACAACCGGACGAGAAATAGGCAACGGTTAGAGTGAGTAGGCAGGTGGAAATCCGACGATTTTTCATGAGTGATTCGTTGTGAGTTATGGTTTTTTGGCGCTCGAGAAAAGTGGCGGATAAATTGTAACTTTAATGGTAAGATCGATCGAAGATAGTAGGCTTGCTATCTTCCATTGCTAATGTTGTTGTTTTGCTAACTTTCCATTGCAAATGATCGTTCCTAAATCGCCTCGATCTCTTCCGGCAACCTGGATCGATGCTCCCAGTTTTCAACCTTACGGTCAAGTGATTTCCGCATCGGCAGACGGGAAACTTTTTGACGAAACGGAAGCACAGTTAGAATTGTCTCAGGGGATTCCTCGATTTTACATCATGCGTCTCCAAAGTCGAGGTCGCTATTTTGATCGCATTACCCGCCACGTTTGCTGTACCCAGTGTTTGGGATCTCTCGAAGGCAAAGAGTGGTTGATGGCAGTGGCCCCACCCAGTGAAAGTGATCGACCGGATTTGAACCAACTTCGAGCTTTCAAAATCCCCGGTAATTGTTTTATCAAATTGGAAGTTGGAACTTGGCATGCCGGACCGTTATTCGATGCAGAATCGATCAATTTTTACAACTTAGAACTCAGCGATACTAATATTACCGACCATTTCACCTATGATTTCTTGAAAAATGATGGAATTTCCTTTGAAATTATTTAGAAACTGATGAACGCAGAAACGATTTATTGGCATCAATTTATCGAACAAATGTCGAATATCATCGACTTACCGATCGCCCCAGAATCCGAACCTGGCGTCGTTGAAAACTTACAAAATATTGCTGAAGTTGCGGCTTTAGTGACCGAGTTTTCTTTGCCAGAGTCGATCGAACTCGCTCCCCAATTTACGCCATGAATTCAAACTGGAAGGCTGCCGATGCTGTCGAACTCACGGGTGCGATCCGTCGCGGGGAAGTCAGTGCTGCCACTGTCACCCGAGACACTTTAGAAACGATCGAACGGGAAAATCCTAGTTTGAATTGTTTCACGCAAATCGCTGCAGAAACGGCAATTTTGCAAGCTAAAAGTATCGATCAAACGATCGCCGACGGACGAGATCCTGGAGTGTTATCCGGCGTTCCCTTTGCCGTCAAAAACCTCTTCGATGTTGCCGGACTTACCACCCTTGCCGGATCGAAAATCCATGCCGAAAATCCTCCTGCTACCCGCGATGCTACGGCAATTTCCCGACTGAAACAAGCGGGGGCAATTTTGCTGGGAACCTTAAATATGGACGAGTACGCCTACGGTTTCGTCACGGAAAATTCTCATTACGGCACAACCCGAAATCCTCGCGATCGCACTCGTATAGCTGGTGGTTCTTCCGGCGGTTCGGCGGCAGCAGTTGCGGTGGGGTGGGTTCCGTTTTCTCTCGGTTCCGATACCAACGGATCGATTCGAGTTCCAGCAGCATTGTGCGGTGTTTTCGGCTTCAAACCGACCTACGGCAGATTGTCGAGATCGGGAACGATGCTGTTTTCTAGTAGCCTGGATTGTATCGGACCGTTCGCGCGATCGGTGCGGGATATTGCCACGATTTTCGACGTCTTGCAAGGTGCAGATCCCGGCGATCCGGTTTGTACTTCCCGTCCGCCAAAACTCTGTTTGCCAGACCTCGATCGCGGTATCGAAGGATTGCGAATTGCCGTTGCCGATGGCTATTTTGCCCAAAATGCGGAAACTGAGGCGTTAGACGCCGTATCAGCGGTTTCTAAAGCTTTAAATGTTACCCGGACAGTATCGATTCGGGAAGCCCATCGAGCACGAGCCGCCGCATATATCATCACTGCCAGCGAAGGGGCAAATTTGCATTTAGACAACTTACGATCGCGTCCTCAAGACTTCGATCCCGCTACCCGCGATCGCTTCCTGGCTGGAGCCTTAATTCCCGCCAGTTGGTATTTGCAATCCCAACGATTTCGCCAGTGGTTTCGCGATGCCGTTCGGGAAATTTTTCAACACGTTGATATTATTCTCGCCCCGACAACGCCCTGTGTTGCCCCCAAAATCGGACAAAAAACAATGAAGATTGGCCCTCGAGAAATGCTCGTTCGTCCCAACTTGGGACTGTTTACCCAACCCTTATCTTTTATCGGATTGCCTATTCTCTCCGTACCCATTTTTCGCCCTAATTCTCTTCCCCTTGGCGTGCAAATTATCGCCGCACCTTATAACGACTCTCTCATTTTACAAGTGGCTTGCCAACTCGAACGGCAAGGAATCCTTCGTGCCGAATGTTCGTCTGGACTCAGACATGGATAATGGGTAACGTTATGTTTGTCAAAATTGAATCGAACCTCGTCACCTCTTCAAACGCTATATCCCGCCCAGAGATAAATCTCCGGGCTAATAGGAAAACTCGTCTAAAGACGACTAATAACTAATTGTTTCACTCCTCTGAGCGAGGAGTTTCGCTATTAGCCAAGGGTTTAAACCCTTGGCTTGGCGGTTCTTGGCACTTACCGACGGTTCTTAGCTGTTCCCAACAATTTCCAACCCATCCCCCATCCCAAAAACAAACCTCCTACTTATTACTTATTACTTAACCGTTCCTCCGCCCAACGTCGCACCGCCTCATCGGGGTAGTTTTGCGCCACTTCCCGCAGGATGGGTTTCACTTCTTCGGGATTCTGTTCGAGCAGGAATTCGAGGATTTCTTCTGGCGATTTATCTTGCAGTTCTTCGAGACAGAGTGTCAAATTAGTAAAGATACATTGAAGAAAGACAATGAAATTATTTTTCATATTTTCAAGGTATTGAAGACAGTGTACGATCGCTGCAATAATAATTTGTTTTACTTCTTCATCGGTTTTCACACATTCCTTGAGCCAATCTAAGGTATCTGCTTCCTCACGCGAAGACCCCTCCCGTCGGCATGCGCCTAGTTAATAGCCTAACTCCATTAAAATAGACTGAATTTCTTCGATCGTCTTTTCCAGAAGACTCCAAGCTTTGAGCCTGGGGTGCAAACCCCAAGCGGGTTATGGCAACTGATGCCAAATCTGAGTTAGATCGTAAAAGGCGTTTGCCAAGCGATCTCGTAAGAGGATCGAAGCTTTCACTGTATCGCAACTTCTGAGTTGAGTCTCTTCTGCCTGAAAATCCCATCACTACCGCGACTGACGTTAAGTATTTGCATGATCGCCCGCTCTCGCTTACCCTGAAAGAGGTCATTCGATGCGGACATCCCCGTTCTCGGTCTATGGTTTCTCGGTTCAAAACCTTATTCGTACTTCCCTTCGCCTTTCTCGCTTTTAAATTAAGTTTTCCCCATTTCGAGTTCGGTCTTGAAAAAAACGAAGATCGATCGGCAAATTCGACGGTTGCCAGACGGGTCAAAACCGAGTCTTTTGATGTGGTGGTTTACGGCGATGAATTGCCGGGAGTTTGCGCGGCAATTTGGGCAAAAAAACAACTGGGTGAAACGGGGAAAGTGGCGTTGGTGCGATCGAATTCCGAAAGCGAGCAATTCGGCGGATTGATTACCCGAGGGGGTTTGGCATTTTTAGACTTAGATAAAACCTTGTGGTTTTCCCAACCCAGCGCTCAATGTTGGCTAAATTTTCTCGATGCGGCGAATGTTTCCGAATCCTGCGTCGATGCGAACCATGCCGATGATGCCATTCGCAGAATGCTCGCCGAAGCAGGCGTCGCAGTCATTTCCGATGCCGAATTGGTTCCCGAAGTAGAAAATGGCAAAATTAAATATGCCCGTGTTAAAAACCGCAACCTTCGCCTTTTTTCCCACGCTTATATCGATGCCACGCAACAGGCAGAATTAGCTGTTTCTGCCGGAATGCCGTACTATTCCGGATTTGAATCGCAAGATCCAAAACTTGCCGACGAAACCCTGTCGGTTTCCATCGTTCCGGTCATTTCTGGATTGACGATCGACGATATTTATACGATCGAGCAAGACATCCAAACCGACGATCGCTTGATGAAAGAGATCGAAAACTTTATCGCGAAAATTCATAACGAAAAAGCCACAAAATTCTTACTGCAAAACTTCGATCGCCCGATTTACAAACCCTATCGCGACGGATATATCGTCCTAAGTGCGGCGTTGGGTGGCGCGTATCACCTGCAACATCAAATTCCCCTCAGTTGGCAAGGTTTTCTCTTCGACAAAGCTAATATTTGCGTCCTCGAAGATGGCTCTCTTTCCTGGAATGGATTATTATTTAAAATGTCGGTTTCAGATGTTCGCCAAATCGAGCAAAATCAATTTCAACCCAGTCAAGATCAGATTGATCGCCTCAAGGATTTTGAATTGTGGCTGCAAGAACGATCGGGAAAAGAGAGCGTGCGCGTGCAAATTCCTCCAGAAATTTACGTCCGCCAAAGTATCAACGTTCGCGAGGTAGTCGATCCCCTTTCCGGTAAAGAAATAATGGCAGGGGGAACTTTTTTAGAGAATTCGATCGGTAGTTTCTCTTACGATTTCGACTTCCGAGGTGGGGTGAACGGGTTATCTATTGCCGTTCCTCCCCTACCCATTTTCAACTTTGGCATCGAACATACCCTAGCCAAAAATATCGAAAACTTAGCAGTTGTAGGGAGATCGTCCGGATACGAAGGCATCGCCGTTTCCGTAGGACGAATTAACACCGTTAACACCTACCAAGGTCAAGGCGTTGGCGTCGCCGCCGCCTTAGCTAAACAATTGCAAGTTCCCCTCAATTCCATCACCTCCGCCGAAACCCGTCAAGCCTTAGAATCCCTCACGGGTTTGACCGCCCAATTTTACGGTCGAGATACCAGTCAGGGACTCGATTATGGGAATATTCGCTGATATTGGGGTTTGGGGTTTGGGGTTTGGGGTTGGTTATTCGTAAAATCCTTCTGCCCTTCGGGTGCGGCAGTTGGTAGTTGGTAGGGTGTGTTGAGGCACGAAACGCACCATTACCCATTACCCATTACCGATCGCTAATACAATTTTCAATTAAACCGAGTAACTCATCTTCATCTAAATTTTGACCGATGAGTACCAACTGATTTTTCGGCTCGCCTTTCCATTGCTCGTCCTCGATCGAAAACCGCTTGCCACTGAGGTGGAAAATGTGGCGCAAGGGACTCTCATCAAACCAGAGAATGCCTTTGGCACGGAAAACATTTTCCGGCAATTGGTTGTCGAGAAAATTCTGGAATTTGCGAACGCTCAGCGGTTTATCGCTTTGGAACGAAACCGATGTAAAGCCATCGTTTTCTAAGTGGTGGGAATGGTGGTGATGATGGTGATGATGGTCGCCATCGCAATCGTGATGGTCGTGATGGTGATGGTGGTGGTCGTGTTCGGCTTCGGAGTCGAAGTAGCGATCGGACTCGAACAATCCCACACTCAGCAACAAAGGTAAGGAAACCTGCGCTTTCGTCGTCCGCAGAATTCTCGCCCCTTCTTTAATATCGCGAATTCGCACTTCCAGCAAATCGACATCGGCTTCGTCTACCAAATCGATTTTGTTGAGGAGAATGATATCGCCGTAGGCAATTTGGCTGTACGCCGCTTGGCTGTTAAATAAATCTAAGCTGAAGTTCTCGCAATCGACGACAGTGACGATCGAATCGAGGCGGGTCATATCCCGCAGTTCGGTTCCCAAAAACGTCAGTGCCACGGGTAAGGGATCGGCGAGTCCCGTGGTTTCCACCACCAGATAGTCAATTTTTTCCGGACGCTCTAAAACTTGATACACGGCATTGAGCAAATCGTCGTTGATGGTGCAGCAAATGCAGCCGTTGTTGAGTGCCACCATATTATCTTCGGTGGAGACGATTAACTCGTTATCGATGCCAATTTCGCCAAACTCATTCACTAGAACAGCCGTTTTCACCCCCTCTTGATTGGTGAGGATGTGGTTGAGCAGCGTGGTTTTGCCGCTGCCCAAAAATCCGGTAATGATGGTGACGGGTAAGCCGTGCTTGGGGGCATCCATAGCGGATGCGGGTGCGGCTTGGGAGTCTGAAATTTGCATGGCGTCTTCGTCGAAATCTACTTCAAAAAGGTGGGAAGAAATCGTCGATCGCAGACTGCACGGTCGGGGCGATCGAGTCACAGGCATTCCATTAGTTAGTTTAACGCGGGGCGACATAGCCCGGACCCTTCGCAGCTATGGAATTCCTTCCCCCCTCAAGACTTCGACTGCAATTTGCCATCTTCGAGGTGAACCACTCGATCGGCAACATCGAGAATCCGGGGATCGTGAGTCACCATCAACACCGTTGCCCCTTCTTCCTTCGCCAAGTACCGCAGTAACTCGATGACGGCGTGACCGCTTTTGGAGTCGAGAGCGGCGGTGGGTTCGTCTGCCATAATCAATTCCGGCTTCCCACCCAAGGCACGGGCGATCGCCACCCGCTGTTTTTGCCCCCCAGACAGGTCTTTGGGCAAGTAATGGGTTTTATCCCCCAAACCCACCTGTTCGAGGAGTAGATTCGCTTGCAGGCGAGCCTCACGACCGCGAATGCCTTTGAGGTTGAGCGCGACTTCTACATTTTCAGCGGCGGTGAGAGCGGGAAACAGGTTGAATCCTTGGAAAATGAAACCGATATGCGACAAGCGGAACCGTGCTAATTGAGAGCGCGACATTTTGGTGATGTCTCGTCCCAGCAAGCAAACCCGCCCGTCCGAGGGCGTCAACAGTCCCGAAAGAATCGAGAGCAGCGTGGTTTTGCCCGAACCCGAAGGACCCATTAAAATTTGGATGTCTCCTTTGGGAACGTCTAAATCGATGCTTTTAAGGACTTGAAAGCGTTGAGAACCGGAGTGGAAGGTCATTTCGATTCCCCGAGCTGCAATGGCGGACAGGCTGGTTTTTTCCGCGCAAATCGGAGTAGCAGGGACCCGTTGGAGGGAGCTGGGGATAGACACCGGAGACTGAAGATGAGAAACAACGATCATTGTAATTGCTCTAGTCGCGTCTTTGTAAATAACATACTTCTGGCGATCGCCAGCTTATGCAGTTCGTGAATTCGGAGAAGGGCATCGAACCCACCCCGGAATCTGGGTAGAAATCGGGGGTCGCCCGTTGGGGTTTCCCATCTCAAAGCCGGATTTTGGGTAAAACTCACGATTTTGGGAGGTGAATCCGATCGAATGCTCCGTAATTTCCCCGAGATTGGGCGATCGGTTGGGTCAGACTATCTTCATTATCGATCGGTTAAAATACGGAAGTCGCGATCGAACTCACATCAAATCCCGATCTCGATCGGGTATTGGTGTCGAAAATCCCACACCTTTGACCCTAGCTTACCTACCCAACGATACATCGGCATTACAGAAAAATGACAAAATGTCAACCCAAATTGACAGGAAAACTTCGAGATCGGTAGGAACAGGAGTTCGGTCTTTCATTAATTGTCGAACGCTACGGAGAGGTTTGCGTTAATCTACGCTGAGAAAATCCCGCATTTTCGGCGAGGGTTTTGCCGAGCGATCTGCATCGCTTCCTCCACACATCGTCACTTTAACGCCGAATTTCAAATCCCGAAAGTCCTTGATGTACCCCATCTTCGATCGTCACATCGCTAACCCGAGCCGCCGGAGGTCCGGAACGGCACGATCGAATCATGCGATCGATCGTGTCGGCATCGCCTTCAAACACCGCTTCGACGCGACCGTCGGGTAAGTTGCGAACCCATCCGGCAAGTCCCAAACGGCAGGCTTCGTCCTGCGTCCAGAAGCGATAACCCACACCTTGAACTCGACCGGAAATACGAACGCGAACGCTTTTGAGGAATGGCTCCATAATCACTCGTTTTTGGGGATAGATTTGCACGATCGAATGCTCTGATTGTCAGACAGTTGGTGCGATCGCACAACCCCAGTTCCTTGGGAAGGGTCACGCATCTTCCATTATTTCCAAAACGTATTCTCCTTGATTGACGGCGTGATTGGTCGAAACATCGAAGACGAGTCCGGCACGTTCGGCAACCACATCGCAAATTTGCGGAAACTGACCCTCTTTATTCAAACACAGCAGTTGATATAACACTTGGTTGGCTTCGACATAGGCTCCCAGGGAAACTCGAGACTGAATCATGCCTCCTCTGGGTGCGTAATATTTTTTGAGGTGACTTTTAGGGACGAATGTTATCTGATGGGAGAAGGTTTGACACAAGGGGAAATGGGGAATATCGAGCAGTCCGCGATCGACCAAGTAATTTTTGATGCCGCGTAGGCCTCGAAAGACGGAATCGGGATTCATTTGCATTCCCGCACCGAGTTCGAGCGTCCAGGATTCCAATCCGAATTTGACCGGCTTTCCTAATTTTGCCAGCGATTTTTCCAGTGCCAACCAAGGTTTGAGAAAGGCTTCGTCAAAGGCACAGCCATCATAGGTGTCAAACACAATTCCTCGATCGAGCAAAAAATATTTGGCACTTTTTTCTTGACCCGGAAAGCAGTATAAGTAATCGATGCCTTGATTGGTACTGCTATGAAGGTCGATAACGCAGTCGGCATCGAGGCATAAAGATTGCAGGTAATAGCGATAGCGATCGCTCAAAGATACGCTACTCGGCGATTCGATCTGTTCGAGAAGGCGATGGAAATGGGTCGCGATTTTTTGCCGATAGTTTTCCTGGATTTGGCTGGGTTCGCAGTCGAGTTGCGATCGGGAAAACTCGTCGATATCGTTCGCTTCCCGTTCGTAGTCCCAAAAAATTCGATTCCAATTTTCTCCATCGTAAGCGTTAAATCGCCCCGTAGAAAAGTGATGCGATCGCTGATTAGTTCCCATGGGATTGCAAGCCGGAACTAACCAAATTTCTCCTCGGAGTTGCGTGTCTTCCAAGTTCGATAAAAAGTCAATCAATTGGTAAATAACGGCATTTCCCACAATTTCGGCGCCGTGTAGATTGGCTTGGAGATAGGCTTTTTGACCCGGCTGGGAGCCGATAAATTGATAAACTCGAATGGCAAGGCGATCTCCCGATGCCAGTTCGGTAATGGGAAAAGACTGAATTCGAGGAATCATAGAATATTTTGCGGGAGAGTCTGATGGAGATATGCCGAAAGTTCGGGTAATAATTGCGTGCGAATTGACGTTTTTAACTGCGTTCGATCGGCGATCGCTCGTAATATTCTAGCTAAATCTGTATTGCCTTTTCTCGGACCCAATCCATCAATTGTACACTCAATTTGTCTGGCACCGCAATTGAGTGCTGCGATCGTATTGTCTGCGGCACAATGTCGATCGTCGTGACAGTGAACGGATAAAATCGCGCGATCGAGGTGTGGAACGAGCTCTAAAATGATTTGAATCAGGCTCGAGAACTCGTCGGGCAATGCCACTCCCAAACTATCGGGAATGCCGATGGTGGTCGCTCCATTCTCGATGGCAATGGAGATGGCGCGACATAAAAATTGGCGATCGCTGCGAGTGGCATCAAATGCACTCCATTGTACGTCATCGCAATACGTTCGCGCTAGTCGTACGTGAGTTTCAATTTCTCCTAAAACAATTTCTGGATGCAATTGAGGCGGTAAGCGGACATTACTATAAAGATGGATTCTTCCTCTCGGGGCAGCTTTGATCGCCCGTACGACTTTCAAGATTTCGGAAGATTCGGTTCGAGCCAATCCGCACAGTATCGCGCGATCGATCTGTTGTGAAATTTGCACCATTTCAGACAAATCTTTTTCAGACTTTCCGGGATAGCCAACTTCAATAATCTCAACGCCCACTCTTTCTAGCTGGCGAGCGATTTCGATTTTTTGAGGAAGATCGAACCGGATACCTGGAACCAATTCCCCCTCGCGCAACGTCGTATCGAAAACAATAACTCGATCGTGAGTCAGTACCATATCGTTTCATCTCGATCGGGATGAGAATTCAGATCGATTGTCAGCTAGAATGGGACGATCCGCAGAACTCGCTTTGCCAAAAAGAGCCATTGATTTTCTCAATTAAGTTGAGATTTTTTCCCAGCGTCACGTCGATCGGCTCTCAATTTAACCGCCTAATAACCGATCTCAAGTCTCTTCGGCAAGATTTGTCAAAAAATCATTACAAAACAGAAATAATGTTAACTGATATGTTAAGTTTGCGAGACAGCCGGAAAATTTTTGGCTAAGATTGAAGAACGTTCCTTCTATCGAATTGGAGAACAGGAAAAACCGCAATCGCAGATAGCCATCCTAGCCTTTTCACAACCTTTCCGGGATAGTCTGATTCGCGGTAACGCGGTCGCTATCGCGATGTCAAGTGCAATCTTTGGGTTGCGGAACGTAGTTCGGTCGGCGGAGGGCGAGCCTTTCGATCGCCGATCGGATTGTATCGAATCAAGTAATTTGAGAGGTTGATCGATCGGGGTCGGCAATTCCGAAGACTTGGTTTATAATCGCAAGGAAACCATTTCACAAAACTGAGGAGTGAAATTCGTGAAAAAATTACACCAATTGGGAATTTCGGTCGCCATGACTGCCTTTGCTGCGGTGACTGCTGGCACTTTTACCGCTCCGGCTAGCGCTCAACCCGTTGGGGAGCGTCCTGGAGATGTGTGCCGTCGGGTTGATATCTCGCCCAATACGGAACTGTTCCTGTACGAAAACCCCGACACTGCCAGTGGTGCCATCGTCGCCATGTTTGACGGCGAGCAGATCAATTTGATTACTCGGAATGTCGCTGGCGCCGACGGAATGGTCTATCATGAAATCGAGGATAGTGCGGGAAACCGGGGCTACATCTTAGCAACTGATAACTCCACAGGCTCGTCCACCATCGTTAACTGCACGTTTGCACCTTTCTGGTAAGGTCGATCGACCTGCCAACCGACTCCCAGATGCTCGTCTTCCTGTCGAGTCAAATGGGGAACGGTAGCTAATTGAGTCGCAGCTTGAAGCCGTTCCGGAATGGAGCGGCTTTGTGGCGAAAGGTTAAGCATAGAGATTACAATACTTAACAGAGAGTTCGGCGATCTGGAGGAAAATTGCACACATGAGCGCGTGGCATACGAATCAATGGCTGTCTTCTGGCTGGAAACTGCTGAGTTCCAGTGCTGCAGTTTTCGTGCTGGTGGGTCAGGGACAGGCGATGGCAGCCGGTTCTCTCGAATCGAGATCGATCGCGGTTTTGGCAACGGATTCGGGATTGGTGGATCTGATCGAACAAGAACCTACCCTGCCGCCGTTGGGTCAACCCTCGGAATTTTTGCCCGAAGGTAAAATCGAGCCGGAACCCGCTCCGATCGAAATGACAGCCCCTCAAGACCAGCCCACTCGGATTTTATTAAGCTTGAACGATCGCCGGGTTTACCTGTACGAAGGGGATAAAGTTAAAGCCAGCTATCCGGTTGCTGTCGGCAAACCGGGTTGGGAAACCCCTACGGGAGAGTTCTCCGTCGTGGATAAAGCCCTCGATCCGGTGTGGGAAAATCCCTGGACGGGGGAAGTGATTCAACCGGGTCCCGACAGCCCCCTAGGTCCGGCAATTATTGTATTCAAGCTAGACTCGGAGGGAATGTACGCCTTTCACGGTACGTCCAACGAGGAATTGATCGGACAAGCGGTGTCTCACGGCTGCGTCCGCATGAGAAATGAAGATATTTTGGCAATGTACGAACAAGTCGATATTCGGACTCCGGTTGAGGTAGTTCCGTAAAACCGCCTGGTTTGGCAATGTTCGACTCGATCCCAGGCATTCTAGCCTGGGATTATTGTTTGGGACACCCAGGAAGAACTGGACTCTAAAAGCTAATTACTGACAGCTATACTATAGCGATCGCAATGTTGTAAGAATCTCTGGGGAAGATGCCGAGTCGTTCCCCAATGGAGGTGTAGGTAAGAAGCGTGCAGTTGGTGGAGTTTCCATCCCTCAGAGATGGGGATAAAAGCGGGACTGAATCCGTGGAGTTGAAACAAGGGATTGGGAGGTAAGTTTTGTAGGTGCGATCGATGAAATTCGTGTCCCCAAACGCGAGATCCGGCAGGAAGTAACGGACTGTCTCGCAACGCGAGTGCCTGTCGGTATCCCAAGGTTAATTTCCCACCCATCACTGCTGTGGTGGGTAAGATACCCACCATCGATCGAGATTGCCCTTCAAAGTCGATTAACGCTCGAGCGAGGTACATCAATCCCCCGCATTCGGCATAGGTTGGCATTCCCGATTCCACCGCCATTTTCACCGCTTTTCTAGCGGGCAGATTTGCCGACAATTCCGCCGCGAAGACTTCCGGAAACCCACCGCCGAAATACAGTCCGCTAATCTGTTCCGGTAACTGGCAATCTGCCATCGG
Source organism: Oscillatoriales cyanobacterium M59_W2019_021 (assembly GCA_015295945.1). Taxonomy (GTDB): domain Bacteria; phylum Cyanobacteriota; class Cyanobacteriia; order Cyanobacteriales; family Geitlerinemataceae; genus DVED01. Next base: position 19,714 of record DVED01000056.1, read on the forward strand.
ACTCCAGGGAACCAGTTGGACGCCGAGTTGTTGCAGGAGGTCGAGATTGTCAGCATAGTAGAAGCTGAACGCGCGATCGCGAGCGATGGCAATGCGGAGGTTGGGATTGGGGGTTTGGGGTTCGGGATTTGGGGTTTGTAGGGGCGAAGCTGTTGGCAAATAATCTACCGCATGCACCGATAAACCATCGCCTAAAGGCTTCGCCCCTACCGGGGTTTTTAGGAGAGGAAGGAGGGTTTCCCAGTTGAAGCCGGTATTGCCGAGATGGGCGAGTCGATCGAAAATGGAGGGTAATCCATCGAGTTCGTCGGTGGGGATTAAACCGAGATGGCGATCGGGAATGGTAATGTTATCCTGGCGGCGCAAAACCCCCAAAATCGGCATTTCGATGGAATTTAGCGCCTCTTTCAACAATTCTAAATGGCGATCGCTGCCCACCCGATTGAGGACGACACCCGCAATTTTGACTCTGGGAGCGAACGATCGATAGCCGTGGGCGATTGCCGCGATCGATCGCGATAGGCGAGACGCATCGAGAACCAGCAACACCGGAAGATCCAACAATCGTGCGATGTGTGCCGTACTCGCCACATCTTCCTTTCCCGACGCACCGTCGAACAACCCCATCACCCCTTCCACCAACGCATACTCCGCCGTGGGTGCGTGGCGCCAGAAACACTCGCCAACGTATGCCTCGGAAGTCAACACCGAATCGAGATTTCGGCAGGGACGACCCGTCACTGCCTGGTGAAACATGGGATCGATATAGTCGGGACCCACTTTAAACGATTGTACGGTGGCGGCACGGCGAGATAAGGCTGCCAGGAGTGCCAGAGTGACCGTTGTTTTGCCCGAACCCGAGCGATCGCCCGCAATGACCAGTACCATAACAAATCATTGATACTCCCCAGCCCTAAAAGGACGGGGATTCTTGAGGCTGATTCTCTTTGAGAACCGACACACGCTTGTTATACCACTGATTCAAGCTTTTCAAGTGCAGCCCATCAACAATGAAGCTCATTCCCATATTAGAGACGCAAGTTAGCCAGTTCTTCAAGCCCGGATCGACAACGAATGCTTAAGATTTTCTTTCCTGCCATGATTGTTTGGGAATTTCAGGGCGATCGAGAAGCGACAACCCACAGATGGATGGAGATTCCGAATCTGTGGATTGACAAACTCGGATCGATACGGGGATCTCGACTTCTAAAAGCCGTTACGCGCCCACACGACCAAGGAAATTGAAAACGTAAACATGACGAGCAAAGCTGCCCAACCGGCTGAGAGAATATCCATAAGTGCTAATCGACGTATCTTGAAAAATGAGTCTAAACCTTATGATAAGTCAACGGATGGACTCTATTAAAGTTTCGCTCATTGTTAAAAATTGTGAAAACGCTTGACAAAATCAACTTAACCGAAAGAATTGAATCGCTCAAAGCGGGATTGTGGGGAGGATTAGCGGTCTTGGGGACGTTTTGCCTGGTCACGATCGCCAACAGCACGATCGGCGGACAGCCGGAGATCGATGCCTGGGTTTCCGTTGCCATCCGCAGCGCGATCGCCCTCTTGAGTGGCTTTCTCTTCGGTGTCACCTACCGCTACGCCATTCGCAACGATCGCAACCCGCACCTGAAATCTGGCGTGGTGTTCGCCTTTGGATTGGTCCGGGGTTTAGCGCAAGTTGACGG
>DVED01000070.1 GCA_015295945.1 Oscillatoriales cyanobacterium M59_W2019_021
CAAAATGGAATCAATCTAAAATCGATTGACCAGCCGAGCCAACTGGGCGTAGCATTTGCAGGATTTTTTTCGGTGGGTGCGAGATCTTTTCGGGCAAATGCTACGCCCCTACAGACCCATTTTGGGGGTGACGATTCTCACCCTTTGTTCATTTGCCAACAGTATGTTGACAATCGCCCCTACATCCCTTGAAGCATTTTCCCAAAATTTTCCTTATGCCTTATGCCTTCTAATCACTTTAAAATGGATTGAGCCACAAACCAATTTCTTGTTTGAGGGTATCTAAATCTCGATAGACTTGTTGTTTCATCCACTGCCCCACGGCATCGAAGGGGGTAAAAGATTGACCCGATCGCCAAGTAAAGTCTTGGGCGATCGGGGTGGTATGATTGCCGTTGAGAATTCGCAGGGCAACCAAATCTGAGAAGCGAGTTTGTAAAACTTCTAAAAGTTCGGAGCTTTGATCGAGTTCGTCATTTCTAAATTTGACGATTAAGTTGCGGCGAATGGGATAATGGGCTGCGATAATATCGCGAGTTTCGGTGGGCGTTGGGGTAAATTCAATATCGACAATCGGCGAAAACTGCTCCAAAAAAGGAACCGATCGACGAGCGGGAAAGTTATTAAAGGAAATGAGAATATTGCCCGCTCGTTTGACGGAAAACAAGCTGCAAATGAGTAAATGAAGCTTGCAACCCATACTGTGTCCCAAACCGTAAATGGGTAAATATCCCGATCGAATCATGCGGTTGGCGTAAATGCGCTCGATCGCCTGCTCGAAACTATGCAAGACCGATCGGGCGATTTCCACGTGATCGAACGTATTAACAAACGGAGTCGCCACGATCGCGTAACCGCGACGACTCAAATCTTCTAATAACATTCGATACGTCACTTGCGGTGCGGCTGCCACAAAAGCTCCCCCTAAAAAATGTACGATTCCTTTCGGTCTTCGGGGAATCAAAACTGAATTTCCTACAATATCTTGCCAATCCATTCTGGGTTTATGGGTTATGGGTTATGGGTTATTGGCAACTAGCAACTAGCAACTAGCAACTAGCAATTAGTAACTAACTATTTTCCGATAATTCTTTGGGTGGGAAGGGAGGACGATACTCCTAGGTCGTCGCTTCGCGATCGCTGCTCCACGCCCACCAAACCGTTTCGCACTGACAGTGATAGAATTCCTGGTACTTACGGCGGTGGTCTTCAGTGTAAACGGGCGATCGGCGGTTGAGCCAAACGGACTTGGCGTCTCGAGGACTCGCCCCGCAGGTGGGGCAGCAAAATTGATGGGCGTGAGTTGCCGATTGCGTCCAGTGCGGTGGAGTTGGCTCGAATGCGTCCATAGACCTAGAGATAAAATATCGAACGTTGACCCATAACGTCTTACCGCGTTCGGGATCGAAGCCTGTCCGATGACAAAGACGATCGCGGCAAGAGATGAGCCATACTTTCTATTGTGACGGTCTCTCGACCAGATGGAAATGGTGGAATGGGTCATTGGTCATTTGGAGTTTGGAGTTTGGGGTTGGCTAGTGGTTATGGTCTTCTCCCCCAGCCTCCCCTACTTCCCCGGCTTCCCCAGCCTCCCCGGCTCCCCCAGCTTCCCCGGCTCCCCCAGCCCCAGCCTCCCCTCTGCCCTTTGCTTTGGGCGATATGTTAGAATTCAAGCCGGAACGCCACGAGAGGGTCAACGATTCCAATATGAACCCAGCTCAAGAAATCCGCCGTCTTTTCGACCTGATGCCTGCATCGGGTCGGATGAATACTAAAATTTTCAGTCAGCCGACTCAGCTAAAGACGATCGAAACAGAGTTTCCCCTGCCTTGGCATCGACAGCGGAAAATTTCCATTAACTTTGATCGCTGGAGTGAATTATCCCAACCCCAACGGGATTTACTGATCTTGCGAACGGTGTGTTGGCTGTCGGCGATCGAATGGTTTAAATTCGACTGGCAGCGAGGGGTGGTAGCACTCGGTGCGTTGGGTGCAGCGTCGGAACTGTTTCAAGGGGATGCGGTGGGTTTTCTAGCGGCTGGCGGATTGACGGCATTTGTCGCCAGTCGAATTTGGAATCAAACCCGCAGTTCAGAATCGGAATTGCTGGCAGACGAGAAAGCGTTGGAAATCTCCCAGCGACGGGGGTATGCCAAAACGGAAGCGGCGAAACACTTGCTGTCGGCGATCGAAGCGGTTGCTAAGCTAGAAGGAAGACCCGCGTTGAGTTTTACCGAACTGATTCGCTGCCAAAATCTGCGATCGCTCGCCGGGATGTCGGCGGTTGGCGTTCCCGATGGAATGCGTTCGCAATAGACAGAGCTATCAGCCGTCAGCTATAGGAGTTACGCACGACAAAATCCAAGGGGCGGGTTTTGTCGTTATATTCGGGTCATGGCCAAATGTCTAGCTAAACCCGCCCCGACGACGATTCAAACATCAACTGCGTCACTCCTGAGCGAATAAACACCTGTGTCAGTACGATCGCACCTCGGTTTGGGACGCCCTCCCATGGATCGAGAGCGTCCATCCCCCAACCCGTCACACCTCGGCCCAACTCCGGGCGATCGAGAAATTTCTGCAAAGTTCTAGGCTGTCAACCCACAATTGTCATCAAGATTTGAAGATTTGTGACAAAAAGTTTGTGTTTGTTGTTACAATCGATCTCGAGGTCAACAATCTTTATCCCTGCTGCCAACTTGGGAACGCGCAGCTTGGATTTCCTCATCTCTCTAAATAGACAACGTCATACATTGACAAACCAGCCATCTTGTGAGATGGCTTTTTCTTTTCTCATCGAGAGATCCGCTGTCTCAGGGTTATAACAAAAGGCAGAAGGCAGAAGGCAGAAGGGAAAAGATTGATGGGTCTGGGTTTCAGGTTCTGCTTTTGTCCTAACCGCCTTGGAAGTTGCTATATCCTATGTTTCTAAACGCCTGAGAGAGATCGGTTTCTTGGGTTCCCCTTCTCCCCCCAAAAAACTGCGAAGCTTCCTCTTTCTTCCCTCCTATCAGGGGGGATTGAGGGGGGTGGAAGAAAGGGTTAGGGAATGAGGGAGAAAACCTAAGTCTCTCAACCTTTTTAAAAAAGGTATTAAAAAATAATTCAATTTCCTCGAAGCTAGGCGAGATTTTCTACAATGAAGTCACCTGGCGACCCCTTGCCAAACCGGCTCGGCAGTACGTCGATCGCCTCTCGTAGCGAGTCTTTCACGTGGTCAAACCTCGATAATAACGGACAGGAGAAGCCCTGATGAGCGAGAACAATAACAATACTCCCGCCGGAGTCATCCCCCCCAACCTCGGGATTC
>DVED01000100.1 GCA_015295945.1 Oscillatoriales cyanobacterium M59_W2019_021
GATCGCCTAAAAAATTAGAGGCAATTTATTAACCCGCTCTAGACCTATTGGCGGTGCAAACATAAGCTAAAATTCATGAAAATGAAACAGCCCTGCCTGCTTCCCCTGTTCCCCCTGCTCAAGAAAGCTCCCCTCCACCGGAAGCTGTCTTATCCCGTACTGAGGTGATCTAGGGGCGATCGGGTTCGATCGGAAATTGCTAAGAAAATTATAATTATGATAAGTTTTTTTAAAAACCGCGTCGTCACCTGAGAACACGAGACAACACTATGAGCTTCGATCTTCCAGACTCCGTAAAATTCGGGCTTAACTTCGTCCACCCCATCATGATGTGGCTGTTATTTGCCGTCACCCTTTACGCCCTCTATTCGGGAATTCAGACTCAGCGAACCCGAACGGCAGAAGGGGAAGTCAAAAAACAACTCATCCAAGGCAAATTCAGAAATAAGCACTATCAAATCGGTTCCTTGCTGCTTGCCCTCATGATTTTAGGGACGATCGGCGGAATGGCAGTCACCTATATCAACAACGGGAAATTATTTGTCGGACCGCACCTGTTAGTGGGATTAACCATGACCGGGATCGTGGGGATTTCCGCCGCTCTCGCCCCCTTGATGCAAGGTGGGAACGCGATTGCGCGGTACGCCCACATTACCCTGAATGTCAGCCTACTCGGACTGTTCGGCTGGCAAGCCGTCACCGGAATGCAGATCGTCCAGAAGATTTTGAGTAACTAAATCGCCGATCGGGGTTTGGGGTTGGTCATTGGTCATTGGTCACCGTCCCCTCACCTCCGGTCTGCTCACCCTCTTCTCCTGTTTGCCTTCTACCTTAAAAACCCCGCTCCTCTTCTAAGGATTTCGACTGGCAAATGAAGCTTTGGCGTTGCCGATAGACCTGATAATACGTATCGGCAAATTGAGAACCCAGTTGTTGGTGAAAGTCTTCTTGGACTTTGCGAGTGAGGCGGCGAGACACTTGTTTGACGATTTGCACGATCAGCCGATCGCCCGTTTTCTGAATTAATTTGGGAGACAGCGCCCGAATGAACTTGGGAAAACACACGCCGACGGACAGTTTAAGCTCCCAATCCACACGGGTTACCGTCAAATCCCGATTCGACGTATCCGAAGCATCGACCAAAACCTGCACGGCTTGAAAATCTACCTCGTATCCCGGTGGTGCGTAATCGGGAATGGCGATCGTCTGGATGCGGTACACTCGTTCTTGTTGTGGTAGCAACTCCAAGCCGATCTTCGGTTCGACGGCATAACCCAAAGCGCCATAACGTCCGATCGTCAAAGCATAACCGTTGTCCCCCAGGGGATCGACCTTCATCGGCGCCGAGCATCGACGAAACCAGCCTTGATGCCTGTCGAGATAATCCGCAACCACCTGCGAGTCGGCGTACATTTCCATGCTGCCGACGAAGTGACTGTTAAACCAGAAGAAGCGATCGGTGGTTTCGTTTTCAATGTTCGCACCCCCTCGATCGGTGGCGACGAACGCTGCATCGAACGATAGCTGTTCCTCGAAGGATGATTGCATAACCAATTTGCCGATGTTACTCGATGTTTGCACTGCGACTCTCGCCTTCAGCGTTGTGAACTCCTCCTTCTAGATTAACCTTCGATCGAAGGAGTCATATCCGTATTTTTCCCGAACATTTCACCGCACGGCCTCAAATTTCATCCAACAGGAGGAATCTGGGAAGTTGAGAGCAGCATAAACTAGAGTTTGACATTTATCAATCTCAGTCAAAAATCGTTAATGAATTTGACCGTTATTTTCATCAAGATTGGAAAAAAAAGACAATGAAAGCATTTGTTGCTGGAGCGACGGGCGAAACCGGTCGTCGCATCGTTGCCGAATTGGTGGCTCGAAATATTCCCGTCCGTGCCTTGGTGCGAGATCTGACCGCCGCCCGATCGATTTTACCGCCCGAGGTCGAACTGGCAACCGGGGACGTACTGCAACCGGACACCTTGCGATCGGCAATGGGTGATTGTACGGTGGTCTTGTGCGCGACCGGAGCTAAACCCAGCCTCGATCCCTTCGGTCCGTACCGAGTAGATTGCGAAGGAACGAAAAATCTGGTGGATGTGGCTCAGGAGAAAGGGATCGAGCATTTTGTTCTGGTTACGTCTCTGTGCGTTTCCCAGTTGTTCCATCCCCTGAACTTGTTCTGGTTGATTTTGGTCTGGAAAAAACAAGCGGAAGAGTATCTTGTCAAGAGTAATTTAACTTATACGATCGTCCGTCCCGGCGGTTTGAAAAATGAAGACGATGGGAGCGCGATCGTCATGCGATCGGCAGATACAATATTCGAGGGCAGCATTCCCCGGCAACAAGTCGCTCGGGTGTGCGTTGAAGCACTAACCGAACCGGAATCTCGCGATAAAATCGTCGAGATCGTTGCCGAGCCGGGAGTGCCGCAAACAGACTGGAAAGCCTTGTTTGCTAGCGTTCGTTAAAGGGGATGGATGGGTGTGGATGAGTTTATCTCGCTGGCGCGGGTTCTTTCGCCGTTGGGAGCGATCGATTCCGAAAGATTCATTGGGGGTCGCTCTGCGGGATCTCTATGACGTCGAGCGAATGGGGATGCAACTGCCTCGACATATCAAAGTGCGGATTTGCCACATTCCCCGACGGCGGTGGGTACGACGGTTCTCTCTCCACGCTTTCCGTTCGCCCAACCGGGTTCTGCAAAGCACGATTTCGACGCTCGAAAGTGTACTCAATACCTTTTGGTCTCTGCGTCGCGATGCGATCGTCGGTAGTGTTGTTACTTTAGGTATGATGCTGGTTTTGTTCGATGCGATCGATCGACCCGAACCTACCCTTCCCGAACCCGTGCCTCAAGCGGAATGGAAACCGCCACCCCCAGCGCCCCTGATTATGACGGGAGGCGATCCCTACATCCGCGCTTTAATGCGAACGATCTCGGCTTCGGAATCGAACGTGGAGTATCCCTATTCGGTCTTGTATGGCGGTCAGTACGTGCGCGACCTCAAACGGCATCCTGATAAATGCGTGACGATCGTCGTCGGACCCAATAAGGGAAATTGTACGACGGCAGCCGGACGCTATCAGATGCTCAGTACCACCTGGGAGATCAAGTCGGAACGCTATCATCCCCAACGTTTGGATGGGGGAAGTTCCTACAGCTTCGAGCCGGAATTTCAGGATGAAGTGGTATACGCTTGGCTGTCCGACGATAGCGCTTGGGGGGGAGTCGATCTTGCCGATTTGTTGCGCCAAGGCAGAATCGACGATGTTTTAAAAATTCTATCCCCCACTTGGACGAGTTTGGGATATGGCATCGAAACCAACTCTATGTCAGAGTACCTCCCCGAAATTTATCAGGATGTCTTGGCGCAGGAGTGCGGAGAATGGGGAGCGCGGTGTCGAGTTCCGGCAGAACGGGTGCAAATCGATCGCGGCAAGTCTTAGGACTGATGAAATCAACCTGGCTAAAACTTAACGTGCGAAATAACTCGCTGTCTGATGTGGAGGGCGAGGAAGAACTGATTTAAATTTTCAATCGATCGCCGCAAAAATTTGGAACTTTACCGAACCTCGATCGTAAATCCGCATTGCAAAACCACGATTTATTTTTTGTAAAATAACCGAAACTTAAGTTTAAAATCCGCCTTGAGAGATGAAAAAAAAATCTAAAAGTTGTTTTATAAAGCGGATCTTTAATTTTGGAGATCGCCAAAAAAATAGTTTTGTCTGCGATCGCGATCGCACCATCGGTCGATATCGATCGCCACTTTTGTGTCGTGGCGATCGCCGGAAAAGTTGATCGCGATCGCAGTTTTTTGGCACAGTTCATCACGGAAATTTTCTTAAAAAAGAGAATAATAGAAGTTAAGTTGCGAGTTTTCAAAAAAATGACTTACCCAGTCACCCTAATCCCAGGAGCTATCTCAGAAATTCTCGTTTCGGCGAGAAATACAGGTGCGATTACCCTAGCCGATCGCTACGGACTGATGGCAGCGATTTTAGATGAATCGCTGCCCGAAGACGATGCCCGATCGATCAACCGTCTATTGCGGGCGATTATGAGAGGAAAAATAAAGGTTGCCGACGATTTATCCGCAATGGTTTAGCCAACCGAAGCTCGATGGGAATTCAGACCCATTGCGGCTTTCACCAGTCGGATTTCGCTGTAGCTGTAGCGCTCGCCCAGATAGTCGTAAACGGGTTTGAGCGCTTCAGAACCCACGACTTGGATCGCCTGCTCGATGGTCGATCGGGCTTCAGCAGAAATCAGGCGATCGACATCAACGGGTTGTTGGCGTTCCAACAGTTCGGCGAGATGCGTGTAAATCGTGCTGGGTTTGAGGTTGCGCTGCGCGGCGATATCCACAACGCTCAAGCCTTGGCGGTGCAAATCTAAAGTTTGAAGTTGAGTCGTCGAAAGACTCGTCTGCGTGTAATCGCGAATGGCATCGACGAAGCGCTGTCCGTAATGCTCAAGTTTGAAGGTTCCCACGCCGGACAGTCTAGCAAACGCCTCTAACGATTGCGGTCGCTGTTGAGCCATCAGCCGCAAGGTCGAATCGGGAAACACCACGTAAGGCGGGACGGATTGTTCGTCGGCAATTTGCTTGCGCAGCGATCGCAACTGGAAAAACAGAAGTTCCGCCTCGGCTGCCGCTGCACTGGTTTCTGTCGGACTTTCCATCGCTTTGGGTACTGCTAACTGCACCGCACGCTGACGCCGCATCACCTCCCAACTGAGGGGATTGAGTTTGAGAACCGGGTAGCCATCGGTGGTTTCGTCTACGAGTCCCTGGTGAACGAGCGATCGCGCCAGCAGCCGCCACTCGTCCGCCGTGCGATCCTTACCGATGCCGTACGTAGACAGTTTATCGTGACCTTTTCGTAAAACCTTCTGACTTTTCGACCCCCGCAAAACGTCGATAATGTGAGACGTACCAAACCGTTCCTGGCATCGCGCCACGCAGGACAGGAACTTCATCGCTTCGATCGTCCAATCCTCAATGGGTTTGGCATTTTTGCAGTTATCGCAATTGGCGCAGTTACCGGGAAAACTTTCCCCGAAATAGCTCAGTTGAATGGTGCGACGACAATCGCCCCCTTCGGCGTAGTCGATGACGCGACGCAATTGTTGGCGAGCGATTCTGCGTTCGTTCTCGTCCGGTTTCTGCTCGATAATCCAGTCAATTTTGCGTTCGTCGCCATAACTGAAAAAGAGGATGCAGCGAGAGGGTTCCCCATCTCGTCCGGCACGTCCCGCTTCTTGGTAGTACCCTTCTAAGTTGCGCGGCAAGTCGTAGTGAATGACGAAGCGAACGTCGGGTTTGTTAATCCCCATGCCAAAGGCGATGGTTGCCACCATCACTTGCACGTCGTCGCGGATGAAGCGGGTTTGATTGGCGGTACGTTCGCTGTCGCTGAGTCCGGCGTGGTAGGGGAGTGCGTCAATGCCATCCCGTTGCAGTTTGTAGGCGAGTTCTTCGACTTGGCGGCGGCTGAGACAGTAAATAATCCCAGAACCCGCATCTTGAATCAGTTTGAGAACTTCTAAATAGGTGCGACTGTTTTTCGATCGCACTTCGTAGTACAAATTAGGACGGTTGAAGCTGGCAACGTGCAGATAAGGTTGACGCAGGGCGAGTTGCCCGATAATATCTTGGCGCACCCGATCGGTTGCCGTTGCCGTGAGCGCCATCATTGGAACTTGGGGAAAGCGACGGCGCAGTTGGCTCAGTTGGCGGTATTCCGGGCGAAAGTCGTGTCCCCACTCGGAAACGCAATGGGCTTCGTCGATGGCGATGGCTGCCAAACCCACTTCTGGGGCAACTCGATCGAGAAATGTCAAACATGTATCGGTGACGAGTCGTTCGGGAGCAACGTAGAGGAGTTGGATTTTACCGGAGAGGATATCTGCGGAGCGCGATCGCACTTCCCCCGCGCTGACGGTACTATTGAGAAATGTGGCGCCAATCCCGTTATTTTGCAAGCTTTCTACTTGATCTTGCATCAGGGCAATCAGAGGAGAAACCACCACCGTCAAACCTGATCGCAACAGGGCGGGTAACTGGAAACACAGGGATTTTCCCCCACCTGTCGGCATGACGATCAGGGCATCGCGATCGGCAAGGGCATTTTCGATAATCTCCTGCTGTCCCGGTCGGAAGCGATCGTAACCAAAATACTGTTTGAGTGCCTGATGCAGTTCAGCGGCGGAAGGGCGGATCTCTGACATTCGCTCCCGAGGATAGATCGTCTTTCCCATTTTATAGCAGAGGGCAGGAGGAAGAAGGAAAAAACTTTTTCATGACTCACCCAGGATGAAGATCTCTTAAAGTCACACCGATCTATGCCAGCTAAAGATATCGATCGCGATCTTGTCTGTACTGCCCTAGTCAAAGAAGCGAAGAAGCCGGACAGCTATTTTTAGAAGAACCTGATTTTCATCTAATCGTATTCGATGCAGATCGAGAGGAAATTGTTCGATGGATAACTTAGATAAATGGCGCGAAAGCTTGGAAGAAATTTTGCAATACTATGCGAACATTCCGTATCGCTATGGCGATGTTAAAAGCATTGCAGCAGAAAAGTCGATTGCGGCAGAAAAGCAGGGTCACAAAATCCTGGTAGAAGTCAAGAGTTTTTTGGGTCGTTCATTTTTTTAAGACCTCGAGCAAGCCGTGGGTCAGTATGTCATTTATCGAGATATTTTGGTAGAGACAGATTTAGAATTTAAACTCTATTTAGCGATTACAAGTGGAATATAAAAAAGTCAGTTTCAGCGAAAGTTGGCTCAAATGATTGTCAAGCGCAATCGAGTGAGCTTGTTAGTCATTGATTCAGAAAATGAGGCGATCGAGCGATGGATAGATTAAAGCAACAGCGAGAAATCGTGCGGGACGTTTTAACAGACTATCATCAGCTTAATGAAAAATCGGGGTCTCCGATCGAAAGTGTTTTGGCTTTTGATGAAGTCCGCGATCGATACCTGTTGATGTTGATGGGTTGGCGCAAAGACGAACGGGTGAAGAGCGTCACCATTCATATTCGGCTGAAGGATAACAAGATTTGGATCGAGGAAGATTGGACGGAAGATGGAGTCGCGACGGATTTGCTACAGAAGGGAATCGCGCCAGAGGAGATTGTTTTAGCGTTTCATCCGCCTCATGTTAGGCAGTATACAGAGTTTGCGATCGCGTGAAAACGTCCGGAATATTCCGTCGTTAGAATGTAAGAGACAACGAGAGTTTTGGGACAACTGCGATGATTGAACCCATTTCGACGGCGGCAGCAATGGCGATCGCCAAAATCTTCGTTAAACTCTAACCAAGACTGCCCCCATCACCCGCAACGGAAGCTATGCACGAGAATCGCCTCGCCCAAATTGAAGAGAACCTCGAACTGCTGTACGAACAACTGGGTGCGATCGAACAAGGATCGCTGATGACCCCAGACCCGATGGCAAAAGCCCAGGCGAAACAGCGCATTCGCAAGGAAATTAAGCCGGAAATTCGGAAATACGAACTCGAATATCTCCAGGTGTTGCAACAGAACGCCAGCGAGTTTGCTGACGAAGACGCGCAGGCTGTGATTGACGTTCTGGCAGAAGAAGTCCAACAGATTCAGAGTTTGCCCAGTTCGTCGTCGCCGGAAATTCTGGAAATCTTGCAGCGCATCGAAGCCAAGCTGAACGAACCAGGAACGACGGCTGCGGCGAAGTTGAAGGGAACGCTGTCTTTGATGCCGCCGTTTGTCAATGTTTCCTATGAGACGGAACTGGATACAGAAAACTTTTTCCGCAAGTATTTTCCCACTTTTACGGCAGCGACTCGGCGGCTGCGTGGAAAAAAGCCGTAGCCGTAAGTCCGCGCAGGCGGACTTCGCTTCTGTAGCCGCGATTTCCAATCGCCGGGGTTGGTTTCATCCGGACGATCGCCCTTGGATTTCGTTAATCTAGACAAAGACTGCCCCCCATTCCCGATCGATTATGAGCCGCCTTCAAGAGATGGAAGCCAATTTGCAGCGCCTCTACGAACAATTGGCACATGAGGAAAAAACCAAGATTCTCATCGCACCAGAAGAGAAGACGCGCATCGGGCAGCGAATTGATGAATTGAAAAAAGAGATTGCCCAACTGGAGGCTGACTGCAAAGAAGAACGGGCAAACCCCAGCCCGTCCCATCCCCCCAACTCCTAC